>NZ_DAMANB010000005.1:0-139213 GCF_032073645.1 Myroides sp. | reverse complement strand
TTGCATGGTGTCTTGCACGTTATCTTGCATGGTGTCTTGCACGTTATCTTGCATGGTATCATGGATGTTACCTTGCATGTTATCTTGTATGGTGTCTTGCACGTTATCACGTTCAACAAGTACAATTGGTTCTGCTGAAGGAAGGGTAATCTTCAAGAAGTTTTCTGAAAACTGAAAGCAATCTGTACCATAGGCCTGCAATATTCTAGGGACACCGGGCCCTAACTGTTCTACTAGGTCCAGGTCTTTAAATATTCGCATAATCTCTTTATTTCGCGGTACAGAGAAACCATAAAAAAACTCTTCTTTTGACAGTCCATCAGGCAATCCTCCATAGGAAGTAATCTCTAATCGGTCATCGAATATCTCAAACTTAGGAGCGATCTCTCGAGTATAATCATTATGTACAAAGGCATTTAAAACAGCTTCTCTCAAAGCGATTACATTCCATAAACGCCTTTCTTTCCTTTCTTTTGCTGTGATTTTAGCTAGAGTCCGATTCTCTACATTTAATTTATCTAATACTTGGTGAGTTGCTTTTATCAGTGATTCATAACCAAACTCATTACTCTCTTCTAACTCTACCCTATCTAGCCCTATATAACGAGCTACTTTAACAGAGACACTATTACTGTCACTCATTAGATAAGCAACATAATTATATTCTTCTTTCTCGGTTAAAAGCTCTAGATTAGTTGCGAACTGTTCATTTAATGTCTTATTGATAAACTGAAAATAGATATGTAGTTGCTGGAACTGTAATTGTTGTTTAGGAGATTTAATCTTACTAATAGAGTTCCTAGTTCGTTTACTATACAAATCTTCTATTAGTTTAGTGGTCATGGGTTCTGAAGAGCTTCCTATTCTAATAAATGTTCCTTTCTCTGACATTCCATATTTCTTGATATAATAAGGCTTCTCAGATCCACCTGCTATAATAATTTTTATAACATTCTTGCCCTTTGTATTTTCAACAACTAGATCAAATAGCCCTAAACAGGAAGGAAGTATATTAGTCTTTAACCGATCTTTAATAACTAGTTGATCCTGATCAAGATTCTTTACTCCTATAGGGATACCTTTATTATTAATACCTATATAAAGTACACCTCCTTCATTGCTATTTAAAAAAGCGACAACTTCTTTTTCTAAATCTGAAGTTAGCTGTTGTTTAAATTCTAGATGCTTATTTTCGAACATAGCTTTAGCATTATTAACCACAACTAAAATACTGATTACGAAACCAATAAAATAAATCAATTCAAATAAGCTTAATCTTTTTTAGCAAATAAAAAACCTCAATAGAATGCATCTATTGAGGTTTTTGATACTTTATTTTCTCTTGACTAAGCATTAGTATTCTTTAGTAAACAACACTTCTTATATTTCTTACCACTTCCACAAGGACAAGGATCATTTCTATTAACCTTTTGCGAATTGACAATTTGATGATTAGTGAACTGATTTAAAATAAAATCATTATACATCTCATTACTAACACTATCCATATCATCATCAGGTTCTTCATTACCTTCTAACATCATATTGATTTGTCTAATAGTCTTAATTTCTAATTGCAATACTGCATCTAAATCTCCTGTAAGATACATCATAACCTCTTCTAAATCTCCACAAGCCATGTAATCAACATACTCCAATTCAAATAACTTCTTAATTTCTGGCAATAGTTCTTTTGCCTGAATATCAACAACATCTCCTATCAAAAGACCTATAAAACCAGGATCTATTTCTTCTTCTTTTCCCTTGATATAATAATTCATGACAGCTTTCAAACACTTTATAACCTCTTTACGTCTTTTAGGTTGATGCAAAGCCAACTGTGCAACAGCAGATAACACAGCTGTTTTAGAATAAGTATATATAAGTGGTTTTTTGACGTAATCTAATAATACTTCTATTTGGTTTTGTCCTAATTCGTAGATAATCATCCATAAATATTCAGGCAACAGATCGGCAAAATACATGTATAAGTATTCTTCACTCTGTGCTAATACATGCAATAATTTAGGTAAACTCTCTGTTGCTTTTAACTCTCTTAATAATAATAAACTATTAAAAACAAAATTATAATTAGAACTATCAAATTCCTCTTTACTAAAATATGTATAACGAGCAATACTATCATCTAGCACAGCCTCTAAGTCATTTATCAAAGTGGTACGTGGTAAAGCTAACAACATCTGAACATCTTCTTCACTAAGTATTTCTTGTTTGTAAAGAAGTTCAATCTCTTTATGGTTAAACTTAGGTGCTAACTTCTTTCTTGTCTTAGGCTGCTTAATAGTTGTTCTCATATAATCTTCTGTCTCCATAGTACTCTTACTAAGAACCTCTGTAGCAAGAATAAAATTCTCAAAAGCATCTATTAATACTGATTCTGGATTTATCTCTTTAAGTATATCGAGTCTTATTCTGGCTTGCTCAAAATCACCTTTATAGACATAATACTGAACAGCTATATTAGACATTGCTTCTACTTCACTTACATGAAATACTGTTCGCTCAGGATACAATACCTTAAGGTCTAAAGAACTACCCAAAAGTTTTATAACCGTATCAAAGTCTCGATTATCAATACACATTGCTGCTTTATTAACCTTAGCAAATAAATATTCTGGGTGCTTTTTTATTATACTGTCATTCACCTCAATAGCTTTCTTGGTATTACCTTTTGTGTTATACCAAATCGATAAATAATTTTTAAACTGAGGAATACCAGGGTACGTAGCAATCGTTTTCTCTAATAACTTATCTCCATTTTTACTTCCCTGTATTGCCACTTCATGCATCTCTCCCATTAATTTTGCAACCTTAGGAGTTATTTTCTCATCTACTAGTTGATCATAAGTAATAGTATAACCTATTTGTTTTAGTTTTGCCATCATTAGAGCTATTAAAATACTTATGCTAAAATAATGCAAAAAAACCTTAACAGAATAAACTCTATTAAGGTTTTCTTTTTATCTAAAATAAATTATATTAAATGTTATCACAGATTGCTGTCTCAGATATAAAATCCGTGATATAAATATCTAAAAATTATATCCTAAAGACACCATCACATTACGAGGTGCGCCTGCGAATACTCTCGTATAGTCAAAACCTCCAAGGAAGTAATATTTATCAAATATATTATTCACATTCACAGCTAATTTAAACTTATCTAAGTGATAATACACTGCCGCATTCGCCGTCATATAAGCTGGTAGATATCCCCACTGAGCATTCCCCTGAGTATCTTTACCTACACTTTCACTTAATCTTCTCTGATCCACATAATAGGCTCCTGCTCCGAATCCCAACCCTTTAAGTGCTGTATCTGAAAAAACATACTTTAACCAAATACTAACTGAGTTCTTAGGAGCTCCAGGTAACAGTTGTCCTTCTTCTGAAGCGATAGCAGACTCTTTTACCTCTGTGTCATTATAAGTATAGTTGGCCATAATTTGAAACTCTTTTGTAAGCTGTCCTCTCATATCTAACTCTACCCCTTGAGAGATTACTCTACCTGACTGTCTATACACTGGTAATCCTGCTTCTGTCAACTGTCCTGTACCGATAAGCATGTCTCTTCTCTCAATTCTAAATAAAGAGAAATCCATTTGCAGCTGATTATCAAAGAAACCTGTTTTTAACCCTGTCTCTACCTGGAAACTCTTCTCTGACTTAAACGCACTATCCGCCCCGTAATCCTTATAATTAGCTACAAAGTTAGCAGCCACTGGCACATACCCCTGAGAATAACTAGCGAAATAATTAATCTTATCATTGATAAGGTAAGTTAACCCAACTCTAGGTAGCCAAGCATTCTGAGTCGCTGTAAAAGGAACCTTAGTATCAGTACTCTCTGACTTATAACTCTCATGTCTCAATCCCAATACCATTTTTAATCTTTCTCCTACAGAGATCTGATCTTGGATATAAACTCCTGTGCTCTTGTAAGGGCTCATAAAAGGATATTGTGTGTTTGATCTCCATACATAATTAGTAATATCAGCACCTTGATATACAGGATTATTCATGTCAAAAGTCAAAGCGACTACCTCTCCATTTTCTTTCTTACTACGCGCCTCGCGTTGGTAGCTATTTTTATCACCCTTATACTGAGCATAATCTACTCCTACTACGATATGGTGGTCGATATTTTCACCATATTTATCCCATTTTAAATAAGATACGAAGTTATCCGTATACTCCTTACCATAACGATCAAAGAAGCGTAGATTCACCACTGTGTTCTCTGGCGGGTTAGCATAGGTATTTAGTGTTCTGTGCTCATTTAAGTCTTCTTCATAGATAGACTTCATATAATTCACATGCAGATTTACATTATCTGTAATACGCTGTGTTAAGCGTCCGCTAAGTGTAGTAGTCTTGGTCTTAAAGTAATCTGAAGGTTGGCTCAAGGTAAAGGTACGTGGCAAAGCATATAAATCTCCTCCTTTAGTACTCATACCTCTATCTAAATAACCATTGAATTGATCGAATACTAAATCTACATCAAAGGTCGTTCCCTCCACTGGTTTAAACGTGAATGAAGGCGCTACTGCAAAGTTCTTGCGGTTATTAATATCTCTAAAGGTTTTAGAACTTTCGTACCCTGCATTTAAGCGATATAATATCTTCTTATCTTTATCAATAGGTCCTCCTACATCAATAGTAGTTCTTAAGGTCTCAAAGCTCCCTGCTGAGAAGTTAATTAACCCTTTGTGATTTTCTAATGGCTTTTTAGTAACCATATTAATTGTTCCTCCTGGTGCAATATCTCCAAATAAAGAAGCTCCAGGTCCTTTAAGAACTTCGATACTCTCAAAGTTAATCGTCATCGGCGAACGATAGTAACTCTCTCCAAAACCGTAGGCAGAACGCATTCCATTTATTAGACGAATACCGTTGTCATATCCACTTTTAAATCCACGGATAACAAACTCATCATAGACTGACGCCTGTGTTACACCTGCCAAATCAGGAATTACATCTGCTACCTGGAACACTTGTTTGTCCTCCATTAACTCACTAGACACAATAGAAATAGACTGAGGTAAATCCTTTATTCTCCCATTGTACTTTCCTCCTAATACTGTAGAGTTGGTTAAATAAGAATTATTTCTTCTTGCCGTTACTAGAATCTCTTGTAATTGACTCACATCTTCTTCAAGCTTAACAACAAAACCTTCTTTATAGCTCTCCTCTGTAAGTTCTACTGACTTTTGCTTATATCCTAAAGCATTAATCTGTAGTAAAAGAGGAAACTGTACTTGATCTATTGTTTTAAACTCCCCTCGCTCATCACTCTCTTCTACATGATCAGTACCGATCGTAACAGTAGCATAAGCTATGGGATTATTCTTCTCTCCTAATATTCTACCCGATACCTTCTGAGAAGTTTGGGCATTAGAGAGATAAGGAAGTAATAAAGACAATGCTATTATTCCTGATTTATGTAAATATATTTTCATTAGTAAATGTGTTTCTTAATTTATATCCGATATAGGTATTCTCAAGTTTATTATCACTTGGGAATGAGTCCGTAGTAAGTCCGTTATGAGTCCGTAGTGAGTCCGTTATTTTATCCAAAATAACGGACTCATGATGAACTTACATTATAAACACTCAATTCTTATTCAGAACAGAGGTATTGTAAAATGGTAGTAAAAACTTACAATCCTGGTTATTTATCCCTAACCGTTCTATCCATATGTAGTGTCTCAAACTCACCATACATCGTCGTTTTAATGAGTTGAAAACCTTGTTTTTGCCAATATTCAAAAGCTCCTGTTAAGAAAGGATGCGTATGTAAATACAACATATCTATCCCTTTCTCCTTGGCTACTTCTAATAAAGCATTAAACAACGTGGTTGCTAATCCCGTTCTTCGATAAGCAGGTTCTACAAAAAGACGAGCGACCTCTACGGTACGATTATCTCTATAATCTAAATAGTCAAAACGATAATCATAAGGCATCATTCCTATCACACCCATGATATTATCATCGTGATCTCTTGCCTGTAGAAAACATCCATCTGGATGTAAGAGATAAGTCTGTTCAAAGTGTAAAAGGTCTTGGGGGACTATAGTACTATCTAACATGGGAAAAAGACCTTTTCTAAATGCTTTGACATATTCTTTTATATCTTGAGCTTGATGTAACTCTACTTTACTGATCTGAATATTCATAATACCAACTATATTAAAGGCATAAACATAGGTTTGCCTTGATTATCTATACGGTGTAATGGCAACTGATAAGTCTCTTCTAACAATCGGTGTAACTCTTCCCCTTGTACCTCTTGAATATCTATCAACTGTTTGTTTTGCATCAGATAAAATCGCTCTCCATACATAAACGCAAGGTTGGGGTCATGCATCACACAGAGTACAGTAGTACCTTCTTCTGCTAATTGTTTAATACACTTTAGTACAGCTACCTGATAATGTAAGTCTAAATGATTAGTCGGTTCATCGAGCATCAACACCTCTGGCTTTTGCACTAATACTCTACACAATAAGACTAACTGACGCTCTCCACCCGAAAGTGAGGTATAAGGTTTATCTATCAAATGAGATAACTGAAAGCGAGATAATATATCGACTACCTCTTGAAAATCTTGTTCTGCAGGAGCAAACTTCGCAAAAGAAGCCCTCCCTGTTAGAATAACTTCTTTCACCGTAAAAGGAAAAGTAGTCTGATGAAACTGATTTAAGAATCCTATACGCATATATTGTTCTTTTCCAAGTTTAATCATTCTGCGTTCTTGTCCATCAAAACACACCTGTCCGTGATACTTCTTTTCTAAACCTGCTAGGATATTAAACATCGTAGACTTACCACTTCCATTTCGCCCTAGTATAATAGAGAGTTTACCTCGCTCAAAAGACGCATTCACCCTGTCTAAGACCACTTCTTTAGCATAAGAAAACACTAAGTCTTGTATTTCTATCAACTGTCTCATGCGCTCCAACTCGTTAAACTCTTCTTCATCAAATAAATAAATATAGGTGCTCCTATAATCATCGTAAACACTCCTACTGGAATCTCAAAAGGCATTACAGCACGAGAGAAATCATCTATCAACAATAGAAAAGAACCTCCTATACTGATATTAGCCCAAACGCCAATATTGTTATTAGGTCCGAATACCATTCTACTCATGTGAGGTACGATCAGTCCGAATAGACTAATCACTCCAACTGCAGCTACCGAAGAAGCAGTAATCATCGTCGCTACACAGATAAGAACAAGCTTCAAATACTTCGGGTTCACCCCTACGGCTAAAGCTTCATTATCTCCTAACGACAAAAGGTTAAGCTTCCAACGCAGTAATACAATTATAAATAAGCCCAAAAGTATAGGTGCAAAAGCGGTATATACTTTAGACCAAGAAGCGGTGTGTAAGTTTCCCATTGTCCACTGCACTATAGCTTGTAGTTTATAAGGGTCACTCATATATTGTAACAAGGTTAGCAAAGCTGTAAATACTCCTGATACGATAATTCCTGACAAGACCATACTTACTATAGAAGTACGACTCCCTGCATAAGATACTGTATAAGTCAATGCTACAGCACATATCCCAAAGGCAAAGGCAGATAGATTAATCGATATAAAAGGAAATAGCATAGCTAGAGCAGCTCCGAAGGCAGCTCCTGAAGAGATACCTAAAGTAAAAGGGTCTACTATAGGGTTGCGAAAGATAGCTTGTAGCACTCCTCCTGATACAGCAAGAGAGGCTCCTACTAAAAAGGTTAAGATAATACGGGGCAAACGCACTTTCCACAAGATAGTCTCTATCGGGTCTGTAGAAAGTTCTGAACTACTAAACCACTTCACAGCATGGCTAAATAGCTCTGCTGGAGATAAAGTCCCCGTAGTTCCCAACATAAGAGACCCTATTAATAACCAAATAGGGATAATCCACAATAACCCAACTTTAATGCTATATCTCATATATGGTTTATTTCTGACCTTTTGTATTGTATAATATATTCATCGCTTCATCTATCTCTGCTCTTAGCGCATCTTCTGTGTACTCAGGGTAACTCCATTGACGAACTTGTTTGGCAAATAATAAAAACTTCACTGTGTGAGGATCGTATAAGAATGAAGGTTTCATGACCTTTACTTGTTTATTTACTACTGCAGGTAGATTAGCTAATTCGCTTAACCCATATACATCGCGCTCATTAGAATTCCACAGAAGGATGATATCAGGATTCCATTTGTACAGCATCTCCGCTCCTACATTAGGTGCTTGCATCTCTAAAGGGCATGCATTAATAGCACCTGATAATGTAATCGCCATATCCATTAAAGTACCTTTACCCGAAGTAGAAAGCACTCGTCCTTTAGACCAAGCATAATATACTTTCTTTGGGCTTTCTACCTTAGAAGCTTCCATTTCTACTACTTCTTTTTCTATATAATCTGTGATTTTAGTAGCACGATCAGCTTTCCCCAGTAGTGTTCCTATTCCCTTAAGTTCACTGATAATTCCTTTTTGATCTTCACTTGCAATGGTAAATACTGCGATACCTAGATCTTCTAGTTGCGCTACAGCTTCTGCATCTTGATCAAAAGTGATGACTAAGTCTGGCTGAAGTCCTATAATCGCCTCCACATTAGAAGACCCTCCACCGAAAGTAGGTGTGGCAATCTCTTTCTTTGCCATACGACTATCTAAAGTAGATAGAAAAGAGAAAGTATCTTCATTCAAATAAATTTGTTGAGGAATACCCACTAACTTCTCTTGTGCATCTAACATAAATACATCGTCTACTAGAGCCTCGTATAAAGCTACTACTCTAGTAGTAGGCTTAGATAAACGAACCTCTTTACCTCTACTGTCTATTGCTACAAGTTCTGTTGAGGTTGGTTCTGTAGATTGTGTTGATTCTGTACTTTGTTTACACGATTGTAATAATACAAGTGAAAACAATACAGTTAATAAATATCTTAATTTCATAATTCTTAGAATTTACTCGTCACGGATTACAAATCTGCGACAACTGAGTACGGTTTATAGTTAACAGCTTACAGTTAACGGTTTACGGTTTACAGTTAACGGTTTACAGTTTACAGTTTACGGTTTACAGTACTATCAGGCTTCTGTTTCCTGTTTTCAGTTTCCAGTTCCCTGTTTTCAGTTCCCTATTTACTGTATTTCTTTTTAAGCAAATGTTGTGTGAGCAACTGTCTCTTCTCTAGCACAATATTATTTGCAAACTTGTTTGCCAATTGTTCATATAGATTACCGTCATAAGGCACTAAGAAGGTGTTATCTCCTTCTATAAACACAGGTAGATGCCTATTGCCTATATAAAAAGAGAAATCAGCTACCTCTTGTCCTTTATCCGATTTAAACTGTATTGTTAAAGTGGGTTTAATAACAAGTTGAGCGATTAATTCTCCTTGACAATACAATGCATCAGCGTGTTGCCAGTCCCTATTCTCCTTCAGTAGATGTAGTTCAACCCCGTTAGTAGTCAATCGATGAAATAGATGCTTTTGTGTTTCGAACCATTCGATTTCAAACACATCTATTCCCTCAACAATTCGTTCACGAGGTTGAATATCATCTATATAAATTGTTTGTTGCATAGGTGAATTACTCTGCTGCGTTTGCTTTTTTAGCTTTTACACGTTCTTTTAACCATTCGCACCACTCGTCTATTCCCTCTCCATTCGTTGTACTAATCGTCAATACTTCGATATTTGGGTTAACCTCTCTAGCATCTTTCGTTACATTCTCTACTGTAAAAGGAACATAAGGAAGTAAGTCGGCTTTAGACACTAACATTAATTCACTAGTCAAAAACATACGAGGGTATTTCTTCGGCTTGTCATCTCCTTCTGTAGTTGCTAATAAAGTAACTCTATAGTCTTCTCCTAAATCAAAAGCAGATGGACATAATAAGTTCCCTACATTCTCTATGAATAATAAATCCGTTCCTTCTAAGTCAATATGATCTAAAGCTTGAAGAATCATCTGTGCTTCAATATGACACATTCCTCCTGTTACGATCTGAAGTGCATTTAACCCCACTTCTTTCATACGAACAGCATCTCTATCAGTCTCTGGATCTCCTACTAATACTGATATGTTTAAGTCTTTTCCTAGACGTTTACCTGTTTCTTGCATTAAAGTCGTCTTACCAGAACCAGGAGAAGAACAAACATTAATAACACAAACATTCTTTAAGCGTTCTCTAATAGCATTAGCTACAAAGTCATTTGCTTTTAACAAGTGTAATGTGGTATTATCACATTGTAATGAACCTACGCGATTTCCTAAACTTTTTGGATTCGATGCCATAAATAATGATTTATAATGATTGTTTAAATATTACTTTTGAAATATATAATTCGTTGCCTTGTACAATATCAGCTGACGGAGTACCACATGGGCAAACAAATCGGTGATACTCTACCTTAAATTCTTTATCACAACTGTGACAATGCGCTATGATATCATTGACCACCACCTCTAACTCCATGTCTCTATAGACCTCATTATCGATGATAAAGGCATCAAAGGCGTTCTGTATCAGCACAGGCTGTACATTAGATAACAACCCTGCTGTGACCTGTATTTTCTGAATATCTTCTACTTTAGCCTCATAGTGCTCTTCTAGTGTAGAAAAGATATCTTTCACGATTGACAATTCATGCATCGCTTTACATTTTAATTCTATATATACTCTACTATAACAGATAAAAAGGTATCTACAATTTTTAGACCCTTTTTTGTTTAACTGTGAAACTTGAAGTAATTCTTTACAGTTAAACTGTTTTTTGATTAGTGTGGATTCTCGCTGATTAGGTCAGTACTATTCTTTTCGGTTTGAATAGACACTAATTTCACTTTTCTTTACAAAATACTTTAAAGTGGTATTTCTAAGAATTGCTGTTGTTAATAAATCAAAACCAATCACATACTAGCCACGCCCCCTTTATTAACGGTACAAATGTAAAAACACTTCTCCATCAAGAATAGCACAAATCTTGACTATACTACCATAAAATAGGCATTCACATTTCTTTAAGAGTAGTGGATATAGGGAAATGAAGGAACGAGGAAGACACATAAAAACCTCACAAAGTTGACTGTGAAATACTTTCTTTACAAACACAATTGAATAAGACAAAGTATTTTAGTGTAAATATTCTTTTGTTTTAAATAATTGGTAAATGTATCTTTATGAAAACTAAGAGAATGAGGGAAAAGAACCTATATATAATAGCAGGTTGTAATGGAGCAGGAAAAACAACTGCTTCTTTTACCATTTTACCAAAGATTTTAGACTGTAAAGAGTTTGTAAATGCTGATGAAATAGCTAAAGGCTTATCTCCATTTCAGCCAGAAAAAGTAGCGTTTGAAGCAGGAAGAATTATGCTTAATAGAATTAACGAGCTCTTTAAGGATAACGAAGATTTTTCATTTGAGACAACTCTAGCAACCAAAAGCTATAAACAGAAGATTTTATATGCAAAAGAAAACGGATATAATGTAACGCTATTATTTTTTTGGCTTAAGGATTTTCAATTAGCGAAAGAAAGGGTAAAAGAAAGGGTTAAGGAAGGTGGACATAATATCCCAGTAGATGTGATTGAACGTCGTTACATAAATGGAATTATAAATCTTTTTGATATTTATTTAGATATAGTGGATGAATGTCTTATATTTGATAATTCAGAAGGGAATCATTTGCTAATCGCAGAAAAACATATTGGAGAATTGATATCTATTCACAATCCTGATAAGTTTAATGCATTAAAACAATATTATGACAGCAGAAGAAAGAGCTAAAAGAAAAGAAAAGATCATAAAAGGATTAGAGCTTGCCTATGAGAATATGATCGCTTTTAAGAAAGAAAAAAAGAGTAAAATAGTTGTAATACGAGATGGGAAAATCGTCAAGTTAAACCCTTAGTATTTGATTGAATATAATAGATGAAGGCTATCTGATTACTCGGATAGCCTTTTTAGTTTACAGTAATCGTTTTACGTAAATCTATATTCAGGACAAATGCAATAAAAAACCTTACCTATAATCTAAAAAGAAAACAAAAAAGCCGAATATTTAACGATACCTGTCTTTTTACATATTGTACTAAGTTACCTATCCGAACTTAGCGTTTAAGAACTCTTCTCTTTCTAAACCTAAACAATCTGCAAAATACTTAGCAATCATTTCTCTAAGCTCCTTTTCATTCATTGTATTAGGATCTCTTCTACTCTTAAAATAGTTTTTCTCAACCATTAGTTTGACCAACTCACCTACCATCTCTACTTTAAACTCCTTCCTATAATCCTCAGCTACTTTATAAGCAAAGAGCCAAATAACTCCTCCTAACATTGCATACAATGTTGTAAAAAATAACAATACAAACAACACTAAAAAAGTAACCACAAGTATAGTAACAACGTCATCCTTCATTTTTAAGATATGTAACTTAAATCCTAAATCTTCTTCTACCCTATTAATATTCTCAATACGATTCTGTTTAGGAAATAATTCTTCTAATCGAGTACTCGGCTTTATATCAGACTCATTTGTATACTTATGAAGAATTGTTCTCAGTTTATAAAAAGCTTGTTGAGAAGTACAGTCTTCTTTTTTCTCTTGCTTAAAATAGCTAACTATTAAATCTAACATCTCAGCCACATTCCTTACTTCCGCAAGTTTCTTAGGATCTAAAGGCAAGTCATATTCATTCACAAAGTTTTCAATGGCATAGTCTAAATCTTCATATTGGAATCCTTTAAACACAAAAGGTTCTTTTACTCCCTCCATAACCAATTCATTTTTAAACACCTAAAATAACACTTATTCCTTTTCCCTAAACACAGAATCAAAAAAAAGATACTACATCTCTGTAATATCCTTTCTAAGTTATTCTAGGGAACAAGGAGGTGGACTCACCACGTGCACCTTGTCATTATTCTTGATAATCTCTTTTCCAAAATCAGAAATAGTCTGGATAAGAGGAAGCAATGTTCTTCCAAAATCAGACAATTCATACTCTACTCTTAGAGGAGGCTTACTAGTATACACTGTTCTAATGACAATACCATCTGCTTCTAACTCCTTAAGTTGTAAACTCAAAGTACGCTCTGTGATATTGACCAAATCTTTTCTAAGCTCACTGTATCTCTTTTTTTCGGCAAGGTACTTTATAATTGCAGCTTTCCATTTACCTCCTATAAACCTCATCGTCACACTCGTACTACAAGGATAATCTTTATCGTCTATACTATACATTAGTTACTATACTTTTTGACCGTTATTGCAAATATAAATCACTATACTTAAGTTTGCAACTATAAAAATGATAGTTTAATTTAATATTAGAAAAATGAGCTTTTTAGAAATTGCTAAAAGTAGATACACGACTAAAAAATATGATTCTACTAAAAAAATAAGTGGTGACAAAATAGAACAATTAAAAGATATACTACAACTAAGTCCTTCATCGATTAATAGCCAACCATGGAAATTTACTATTGTTGAAAGCACAGAAGTAAAAAATCTATTAGCAAGTAACTCAGCTTTTAATCAAACAAAGATAGAAGATGCTAGTCACTTAATTGTGTTCAATGTACTAAGTACAAAAGAATACTTTGAGAAATTGCGTTTAGAAAATGCAGCTGAAGGTTCTAAAATGTATTACAATAATTTTCTAAAACCTAAATCGGAAGAAGAGGTTACAGCTTGGTTAAAAAATCAAGTATATATTTCATTAGGATTCTTCTTAGCAGCTTGTGGTACAATGGGAATTGATGCAACACCAATGGAGGGTATTAATACCCTAGAGTTTGATAAGATTATCAATGAAGATGGAGTTTACAAAAGTGTTTTTGCTGTAGCAATAGGATACAGAAATTCTGAAGATACTAACCAACCATCTGTAACTCCTAAAAATCGCCTAGATAAAGAAACTACAATAGAAGTTAGATAATTAAACTACAACTCATGTTACTTCTAACAACAAAAAAGCCAAGAAATCTTATCCTTGGCTTTTTTATTTTACACAATTGTCTTCTAAAACTCAATTCAAAACAAGCAACCCACACACCTCATAACGCATTTTAAAAGGTATTTTAAAACACTTTACACACTTGCCAAACATTTACTCATTCAAACAAAAACAAACTCTTAAAACAACTTGTTTTGAATCAAACAAAAAACCACGCCTAAGAAACGTTACTTCTCATCGTTCGTCGAAGTACTCTCTGAATGATTGTGATTCTCAAACAATGATTTCAAATTAAGATCAACAATAGGACGATAGGGTCCCAATACATTAAAAAAAGTATTGTCAACTTCCTCCACAACCTTCAATGCTTTTTGTAAAAGTTCCACTCCACTCGGAGTTAAAGTAATCACTTTTGCACGTGTATCCACAGGGTGATCTTTACGCTTAATTACCTTCTTCTCTTCGAGGGTTCGAAGTACTTTTGACACCATCATACGATCCGTATTACTGTGATTAGCAATATCTATTTGTGTAACATTACTCTCCTCTTTTGACAACCATCCCAAAGCAGACATCAAAACAAACTGTGTATGTGTAATGTCTAATTTATCCAATTCTCTTTTCATAGTACGTTGCCATAACATCGTTACTTGCCATAACAAATATCCAGAACTTTCTTCAGGAGTATTAAACGGGAAGCTTACTTGATCAATCATATTACTTTATTCATTAATAATTATTACATTTTTTTCACAAAACATAAAAGCACTTAAAACACTAAACAGATTCTTTATCTCTATCTGATTTTTGTCTTAAGTGATGCGTCCAATGCATCGGTATTAATCTAAACCACTCACTAGCGTTTAAATAATCAAAGCCGGGATGTGGTGTTTTTCCTCCCAAATCATTTTTTAATAATTCTTTCCAAACACACATCATTTCGTCAACCTTCTGCAATCCTAATTCGACTTCTTTTTTACGAACTGGAGCGATAGGAGTATAATCATCCGAAGCAGGTACTTTTATCTTCACAGGAGGAAATTTACCTAATATAGTATAGACCATAAACCCCTTAAAATTCTTTCTCTTATTACAGTTGTTTTTCGTCTTCACACAACACTCAATTTACTTGCCTTGAAAATACAATGTAGAATTAATTAGATGTAAATAAATCTGCCCTAAAGACCAATGATCTACTGATCCATTTTTAGAAATTTCCACTTCAGAATATGTTTCTAATGCTTTTTTTCATACTTTTGAAACCTGCTCAAAGTCCCTAAAACTCTTCTCTATACTACTCATCACTTAAATATTGTTGTTACAAATATAGTAATCACAACAACAATATCAAACACAAAAACAAGCAAAACAAAACAATAAATTATTAATTATTAATATTCAGAAATTTACAAGAATCATATAAAGTTTTAAATCATATTACTTTAAATACTTATTTATTCAAACAAAAAGTATTTTCACTTTAAAAATAGCATTTTTAACAAGTAAAAATGACATTAAAATATCTCCTAAAAAGACTGCCATTTTGACAAAAAACCTTTTCCCTAAAAACAAAACATCTACCATCTCCTTAAAACACATCAAGCTTCACTTGAGTTAAATAAGACTTAAAGTAAAACTTTATATAATCAACATAACTTAATACACAAAATCGCTCACCCCCTTCTTAAATAGAATACAAAACACCTCCTTATCTAACACAAAAAAGCATTGGTATAAGAACACAAAAACACCCTTTTTTTACAAAACTACCAGACACGATCTCCCACTCTTCTCTTATATATATGTATTAAAAAAACACATACTTTCCCTTCTTCTTTATTGCTTATCACTAAAGCCCATTAAACAAATAGAACTACAATTAGTGCACAGCAGATCTAATAACACAATAGTACTTTTTACCGTAATAAAAGAAAATAACAATCTTTAAAAAAGTAAGTCAGATCAACCAAATTAGCAGCACATAAAATTAATACCTCAAAGAAACTACCTGACTAAAAACTTAAACTCTCCTAAACTAATCACCTTGTACAATAAAAAAACATCCAATACACCAAACCGAATAGTTATAATTTACACAACAATAAAAATCATATATATTCTACTTTACACAAACACTAAAGGAATAACACAAAGCATCAATAACAATTTCAACAAAATAATTTACTGATAAAATAGCACCAACATAAAACAAGATGTCTTTATTACACTAAAAAACAAAACAACAAGACACATAGAAACAAGACTTATCTATATTGTAAAAAAGACTCACAATACAAATACCTTATTAAGACTTAAACAGAGAAATACAGAATGACAAAAAACAACAATACTCAACTTGATAAAATGACTAGACCTCTCCTAATTGATAAAGTAAACAGAGGTTAAAAAGGAATTATACCACAACTATACTTCTGCCAAATAGAAGCACAAAAAAGGGTAAAGCACCTCTAGCTACTCTACCAAAAAAGGGTTATTTAAAATATAAAGGAGGCGCAAAAAAAGAAGTGTGATTGTATTAAAAAGCCATACTAAGATAGCTATTATAGTATTAAAAGAGGTCCAAAACACCTCATTTTACTTCTCAAAACGATTAACAAAACAGTAAAAAGTATTACAAAGAACACTAGAAGCACCACACCTCACAAGAGTTATTAGGAAGTGTAATAATGAAAATCTTTCATTAGAAGGCTTTAAAATGCTCTAAATACAGTAAGAGTAGTCATTCCATAATCAAAACAACGCACTTACACAAAACACTGTAAATAAGCAAAATACAGAATAAAACTAAATATATAAAAAGATAACTAACACAAGTAAAGCTAGTTAAAAGAAAGGTTAGTTTGGCGTAGTTTCTAACCCTTATCTGTACAAAAAACTTGTTTATAGCCCAAAAAAGCAGATGTATTACTAGCATTCCTCCTATCCCTATAAACCAAAAAAACAGGTATATACCTAGGTCAACCATACCACATCGAGAGCCAGAGAACTCATCTATTGGATATAATTTTGAGACAAATACAGAAGGAAAAACAATCAGGAATAAGAAAAAAATAAGAGCAGATAATGCATATCTCTACCCTTAATTCCCTTTTTATAGAAGATTAAATACCCTAATATTTGAACTACTAAGACTGAAATAATGGTCACTAATGGGTTGAGATAATAAAACATACTGACGAATTTATAGATATCAATGTTTAGGGATTTATCCCAACTATTACTTATACAAAGTAAAGAAATACCACCACATAATAGTTAGCTATTTATAGCGATTCTCTTTTCGAAAGCGGAATAAAACAGTATTATTAAGAAGATAAAATACACCTGCTCCACTAAAATACATCACGCAATCTAACCAATCTCCCGTATAACGAGGATTGTGCTGAGGTAAATACCACTCAAAGTAAACACTATAATATAAAACCACAAAAAGGATAAGCGATAGAGGTAATAGAAGATCTGCCTGCTTCTTTAACTTCCTCAATATGTATTGACAGATACTCAATGCCAACGGTAGAGTCAGAAAATCATTGACATAATTGTTAACCCAAGCAGGTAAAGCAATATGAGATTTCTGCAAAACATAGATAACAACAGAAATACAAAGGGCTATATAGAAAAGTGTTTTCTTCATACAAGTATAAAAGAGGAACGATTACAAGTTGTAACAGCTCCTCTCATTCTAATTTTTAAAAACTAAACGACCTACTATGCTGCTATAAATCCAATAAGATAAGCTATCCCAGCCATGATAGATACCCCTACCACCCATATAGCATTGACTATCATAGCTGGCACTCTGATAAAAGGATTGGGGTGCTTGAGCATTCTACGAGTAAATTTCTCAAAACTAGTTAGTTCTCTATTTACTTCTTTTTGTATTCTTTCATTGACAACTCTTTGTTGTTCCATTTGACGGCGTAAAACCACATTGATTATCTCTCCACAATTCGTACAATAATCACTATTGACATTCTCTGTTTTACACTTTTGACAAGTGATATAATGCTTACTCATTTCAGTTTGTTTTATCAATAAACGTTACTATGTTATATAAACAGGGCAAAGTTTAAACAATCTGAAGGATTAAAAAAGAACATTTACCGTCCAAAATTGTTCTAATTCACTCTTATTATATCCTATAATCAAATTCTTTTTCGATATTCTCGAGGAGAACAACCTACTTTTCGTTTAAAAAACTTACCAAAGAATGAAGTAGTATTAAAATGAAGTGATTCTGCTATCTCTGATATACTCAATGTCGAGTTAGCCAAAAGTAACTGTGCCTCAACTATTACAGCATCATCTATTAACTCCCCAATAGTCTTAGCCGTAATCTCCTTTATCACCTTAGCTAAATAGCTTTCAGAAACACAAAGTCTATCAGCATAAAAACGAACCAATTTCTCTGATTTAAAATGAAGCTGAAGAAGCTCTAAAAACTGAATAGTAAGGCTTTCCTTTCGAGACAAATTACTCTTTAATTCCTTATAATTATAATGACTCGCATCTACTAATTCCAATAAAAACAAAGCAAATAAATGCTTAATAGCTTCTTTTTGATTAGCAGACTTCCCTTTTTGGGTATTCTTATGATTGAGTAAAGTACACAGACTTAATAAAGAAGTTTGTTGCTCTTGATTCAGCATTAATTTAGTTACTGTATTCGGCGTTAGTAAGACGAAAGTACTCTTCTCATTTTGGGTATGTGTATTCTCTATCGCAAAAGCCCGATCAAAGCTAATAGCAATAAAGTTAATATCTTGACTAAACTCCTTAAACAGAATAACCATCTGTGGAGGAATAATCGTTATGGTACCAGGTTCTAACCGATACTCTATCAGATTTACCTGTACGGTGATCATTCCTTGAGTCACAAAGAGCAAAGTATAATTCTCATTGCGATAAGGATATTTTAAAGGATTATCTGTAAAAGAAGTCTGTACATCTACATAGATACCACTATCCTGATACTCCTGATCTAATAATCGAAGGATATCTTTTATGGTATAGTCATGTATCTGATCAGCATTACTCATCTTTTTTATTTACAAAAATAGAGAAAACCTACTTGATATACGCTCTATTATCCCATTAGAAGCCATCTACTTTTACTAAGTCTATTACTATTTTTAGCCCAGTTAGCAACTTATACTCCATCTTCACAAATCCATATTGTTCAGAAAAATAAGACACTAACTCTGTTTCCCCTAAAGTAGACTTAGCTGTAGAAACCACCTTAAGACAAGACAAATCTCCTAAAGCTGTAGAAACCATCTCTTGTTTTTCTATCCTGTAGGTATAGTCTAACAAGAGCTTTCCTTTCCATTCTCCCCACACTGGATTAGACCAAGAATCACCTATAATCATCTGATCTGACCAAGTATAACCTACAGACTTACCTAAGTGAACATAAGGAAATGGAGCTGTCTCTAATGCTTTAAAGAAATGGGAACGCATTGGGTGTAACCATACATTCTGTTCATTCTCTACCAATCCTGTTGAAGATCTAAAATCAGTCATAGGTTCAAAGCTATATCTTATTTCAGTCTGTCTTTTATTCGTTCTTTTACCCTTTTCAGGAGCTATAACCTCCATTTTAAACTGATCAGGCAGTGCCTCATCTTTAACAGAAGTCAAGTTCTCTGCATCCTTTGCATCTATAAATAAACTATCTCCTTCCTTGTTTTGAATCTTATAAGAATAATAAAAAGTACGTCCCACCTTATAGATAGCATTGTCTACATCTACATCCTTTTTTTCTATATATACTTTGTCGTAACTCTGAGCCATACTATTGCCAGACGCCACCAACACAAATAAAATTAAAAAACAATATCTCATCATAATTACTATCATTTACAAAAACTAAAGATAAGTATTTCAACACAATATCCTATAAAAAAGCTACCCTTATCGAGTAGCTTTAATGTATTTATATTCTCTTACTTAGAGAAATATGTACTTGGATACAACTTTTGAAATGCGTTGTTCACCGCCTGATGGATCACTGTTGAGTGTATTTCCTCAGGTAGATAGTCGAAGTGAGACTTGATATTCTTGTTCTTTTGAAGTGTCTTGAATAGTTGTTCCCCATACTCATACATCTTCACATCCTCTTCCTTATTAGGCACCCCTACATATACATTCACAGGTTGTTTTATCTTCTCTATCAGACACGTATGTGTCTTGTCTAATAGTTTCTCTTCACCCCACCATAGACTAGGACTAATAATAATATAGTTTGTAAATAGATAAGGATGATACTCTAACACATACGTAGAATACAGTCCTGCTAATGACTCTCCTATTACAGTACGAGTACTACTTCCTTTATAATTCTTCTCTATATATGGAATCAATTCAGACTCTAAAAATGCTGTATAAGCCTCAGCTCTACCATACTCCGGGAACATATCTTTACTAAAACCTGCTTTCTCTACGAAGTTTAGATTATCTACTGCAAAAGTCATATCCTTTCTACGGTTGATCGTCTCTATCCCTACGATAATAGAATTAGGAAAACGAGCTATCCAAGGTAGTGAGTTAAAACGCACTAACCCTGCCAGATGTATAAAATCCTCTTCTACCCCTCCATCTAAGATATACACGACACGACAGAATACTTAATAGTATCATTCGTATTATAATCTGGTGGCAAAACGATATTAATCGTTCTATCTTCACTTAGGACAGTAGAGTGTAGTTGATCTGTTGTTCCGAATGTAAGAGGTTTACTATTCGTTTGGCTAATACGATACGCCTAATAGCAACATACCCGTTACTAATAATGCTTTTATATTTATCATGTTTGGTTAGTTAATTTGTTGGCTTCAAAGATAAATAAATCATTGAGCTACAAAAGTTTTTTTATACCAAAACACCCCAAAACAGTATAGTATTAACAAGATAAAATGAAGATTATTTATCTATTTGTACTATTAGAACATCTATTAGTACAATTAAGACAATTACTAAATTTATAATCTCTATGTAAAAGCTTTAATAAAGTATTTCTTCCCAAAAAAAACGTGTATTAACACCAAATTCATTTTCTATTAAAGATAAAAAAGACTCTTCCTTACCACTTGCTTTAGCATATATTGAAGTACCTAACCCTTGAATAAAACTATCAAATGAAGGGGCTACTATAACTTTATCATCAAAAGATATTTCAGAAGAGACAACGTAAACAACTCCCTCTTTTAAAGATAGAAGTATAGTATAAGGATCTCCCAAACCAACAACCATAGCATCTATACTTAAACAATCTTGATACCAATAGTTATCTTTATTATTGAGGTTTATTAACCTATTAATATAATTTCCTCCACTACCAAATTGTATATTAGCCAAGGTTAAGTTTCCTAAATTATATCTCATTATAAAATCTTCAAACTCTTCTGGCAAAATAGTAATATTTAAGTACTCTTTTAACCTTAAAACTTCTTCTTTACTTCCTTTATAAGGTATTAATAATAGTTCTGAGATAATATCTTTATCAACATCAGCAAATTTCTTTTCGAGAAACACACTTACTTCTTCTATTTCAAACAATTTCATATTACAAACAATCTACCTTACATCCTCTGCACAACTATAAAACGTCTCTTGCTCAGTTATAGATCGATAATAAAACGTTCCCATATCTAGCCCTGTATCTTTAAACAATACATTAATATCTACTTCCGCTTCTCCTCTGTAAAACGCTTCAGAACTAACATATCCTACTGTATCTGTATTCAAATTAAGAACAATCAAATCCTCGTGAAGACCCGTACCTATAATATAGTACCCCTGTTTATAGATTTCTCTATTATGTGTTTTGAAGTTCTCTTTATGTAAATGAAATACCTGATCAAAAGTATTGATACCAAAACGCCACCCTGAGCGATATGAATGACGGATAAAGAAAGTTCCTATCTCTTCACCGAAGTTTTTGATAAAATTACCTTCTGCTGTCTTTGTTAACGGCCATTTGATTAGTTCATGCTCTTTACTTAACAGCTCAACTGCCTTATCAAAAAGAACAACATTCACTTTACTTTCTTTTTCCATAATACCTATTCACATTATCTTCTAATGACAAAATTAGAGTTTTAAATTCAGTTTATAACTATCTAGCAATTGTTTACTTATTTCTCTCCACTAATTGTCTCTACTTTTTTTGTTGAGAACCAACACAATATTGAACCAATACACACCATGACCGTCCCTTGCCAAAAAGATATTCCCAGTGGAGTCGCTAACAATACTGAAGAAAGAGCTGATGATAATACTGGTATAAAATAAGATGCCCCAGTTAATATCGTTACATTGCCTTCTAAAATCCCAACATTCCATGCTGCATAACCAAATCCCATAGCAAAAGCAGCTAATAATAAATAGACAATAGAAGATAGCGTAAAGAGCATTTCTACCTGCTCTTCCATAATAAAATATTTCATCCACAATACTAACGCTACCAACATAAAGAAAAACGTTATTCCATTCACTCCATTCGCTGAACGAACAGTAACTACACAATATGCTGACCATAGAATAGCTCCTAAAAAAGCTAATCCATAACTCAGTGGGTTAGTCTTAATATTTACAAACATCTCAGATAAATTAAACCCCTCTTCTCCCCCTAAAACCCAAATAATGCCTATTAATGAAGCTACAACACCAGGAATGATTAACCAATTCGCCTTTTTTGAAGTAAAAAGAACAGTCGCTATCATAGTAAAAGTTGGCCACAGATAATTAACCATTCCTATTTCTATCGCTTGCTTACTACTAGTAGAATAACCTATAGACAACGCTAGACATAACTCATAAGCAACCATCAAAATAGCACCATAAACTAAGTATCGACGAGGAAACTTAGACAGCGGTACCCATTTCGTAGTACACAACAGAAACACACTTGCTACAGTATAAATCATCGCTGCACCACCTGTAGAGCCAAATGAATAGCTCACTTCCTTAATAAGTCCTACAATAGAACTCCATAGTAGTATAGCACAAAAACCAATTATTGTAGCCTTAACGTGTTTAGTCATAGTATGTATTTTATAGTCTTAATAGTCTATATTTCTTATTAAAAAATTCTACACTAAGTATAGTTCTAAAAAGAAATACAATTGACAAAACTATTCTTTTTATACTTATTAATAAAAGCTCTGTCTAAAATAGTTTTAAAAGCGAACACCACTCATAAACTATCGTAAAATCAAGACTTCACACTATTATTAGGTAGTTTAATATTCTATATTTGCGATAACATAACAACACGACACTTAGAATAATGAAACACCTTTTTTTAATAGCATCTGTATGCTGTTATGCGCCTCTATTTGCTCAATCAAATGACACTATAACCAATCAAAAAATAAACGAAGTAGTAATCACCACTACTCAACAGCAAAAAGGTTATTCTTCTAAAATACCCCTAACTTATATTGAGAATCCACAGTCTGCCGATATCATCCTTCATCAAACTATGAAGAATCAAGTAACGACTAACATAAAAGACGTCTTACAGAATGCTACCGGGCTAGTACGAGTATGGGAATCAACAGGTGTAGGAGTCACAGGAGGAGAATATTATACAATGAGAGGCTTTGCATTCCAACCAAACTTACTCAATGGTATGCCTAGCTTTACTAATAGTACATTAGATATCGCTAATATTGAACAAGTCGAAGTAGTCAAAGGTCCTAACGGAACACTGTATGGGGGGGAATGTAATCTCCTATGGAGGATTAATCAATGTGATAACCAAAAAACCTTATGAACAATTAGGGGGTGAATTGAACTATATCGGTGGGTCAAACAACCTTAATCGAGTATCGTTAGACATCAATACCCCTATCCATAAAAAGCTTTTTATACGTTTAAACACAGCATATCACAAGCAGCACACTTTTCAAGATGCTGGTTATAAAGAATCTTTCTTCTTAGCCCCATCTATCCAATACAATATTAATGAAAAACTAAAACTATACGTTGACTTTCAGTATAAAGCTAATGAAGGAGCCCACGCCCCTATGTTTTTTATCTCTAGATATATGCCCGTGAGCTTTGAATCATTAGACCTATTTAAAGCAAATTACAAAAAAGCATATACTAGTAATGAATTAACCTTAAAAAACCCAACATTTACAGCACAAGCCAAATTAGAATATAAAATCAATGACCGCTGGACATCCAATACCATTATCAATAAAAACAACACCCAAAGCAAGGGATATGATATACTTTTTGAAGACATCGGCACCACAGACAACTTTGTCCGTTACATCTCTAAAATAGACTCAAAAACCAACATATTTAGTATCCAACAGAATATAACAGGTAAGTATAACATTGGCTCATTAGACAACACTATACTAATCGGATTAGACTATTTATCTAAAGAGTTTTCTAGTATAGATGGTGATTATATAGAGCATGGCATTATTTCTTTAGCCAATCAGTCTGACACAGGGGATTTATCTAAAGATGCCATTGAAACTAATTTATCCAATAGTAATTACATACATAACAAAGCGAAGACGCAGACCTTTAGCTCTTATATATCTAATGTAACTAATATTCTTCCTAACTTCTCATTCATGGCAAGTTTGAGATTTGACTATCTAGAAGGAAGTACTTCAGCAGTAAATAATCAAAAGACGAGTCAGACTACACTCTCTCCTAAATTTGGATTAGTCTATCAACCTATCCAAAATAAACTAGCTCTTTTTGCTAACTATCTAAATGGCTTTGTATTTCTAGACCCTGCTATTATCTCTGATCCAAATGGAACCAATAAAACTATTCAACCTTTTGATCCGGAACAAGCGAACCAATTCGAAATTCGTAATTAAGCGAACTGTCCTCGTAGTGTCACTGCTATTTTCTTCGTAGCGCTAACCTTACTCCACTCTTCTATCAAGGCAATAACTGTAGGATTAGTCACCTTAGCGTTATTTGTATGAAGCACCTCTACATACTGCTCTAATAGAGTCTTCAGACCTTTAATAGGACTAGCTCCTAATTGCTCTAAAATACTCTCTATGAATAACTGCAATGCTTGATTATGTTGCACACTCACATTCATCATAAACCCTTGTATAGAATCAGTCAAACGCTTAATCGTCACATATTCTTTTGCCTCTACTTTACCGATGATATGACCTACTTTTTGTTGATCTAGACGAAGTGCCTCTTTGATCCAATATTCTGCTACGAAAGCACGCGTTACCTTATCATCACATATCAATGCAAGCCCAAAGAACAAATAGAATTGCTCTGAGAAGACCACATTATTCATTTGCAACAGATACGTAAACATCCCTTGAAGCAATTTCTTCTCTGCTACTTCGAAGGTAGCACTACCACCATAATGCAGGCATTTCTCTACCACAGCTAAGTAAATAGGATCTAACTGTCTAGGATTAATAGCCAATAAAGACTCGCTTAAATTCACTTTAGTATCTCTAATCTGGTACATGATCAAGCCCATTAGATTTGCAGACCCCATACGATCACCTACTTCTGTCTTTGGCATCGCTTTATTAATACGGCTAAAGATTAAAGACAAATTAATATCATACGGTATCTGCTCAAACTTCAGTTTCTTATGCGTAAATACCTTATCTATCTGCGTCTTCGTTTTATGATCCCAATCCTTATACGTATGAGACTCTTCTATCACTTCCCAGTTTCCTAACCAACCTGCACAGTATTCTTGTTGCTCTTTGGTATAGCGTTCATTCGTCAAACTTTCTAAGGGTTGATGAGGGTACTTTAACGCTGCCGCTACTCTCCATATATCATAGTAATCTGCTGACTCTTCTTTTACCTCTCCATTACCTAAATAAAACTCAAATATCGCTAGCAACTCCCCTTTTAGTTGTTGCTGAGCTAGTGTCAACCCAGCCTCTTCTGTATTTTTATCTATACGTGCTAATGCAATCTGTAAATCCACTGCATCTACTAATTCTCCCTCTTTTTGATAAGCTACTAATCGATCTACCAATACCCTACTATCTATATAAAAAGGCTCATGTGTAGGCAAACTCAATATTGGGAAAATACGCTTCTCTTTTACCAATTGTAAACTGTAGTAATACACTGTCAGATAAGGGCGCAAAGCAGCATAGTAATAACTAAATCGATTACTTGCCTCTAACTTTACCTCTCCTAGCGTGATTCCACTATTGGTATATATCTCTGCATTAGCATATTTGTGATACAGCTTGTCTAATGCTGTAGTCTCTATAGTAGGATCTGCAATCAACATACGCGCCCACTCTAACAGCCAAAAAGCCATAGCGTTCTGTATCGTACTCGTTGACCACAAATCTTTAAAGGTCTTAAATACCTTATCAAAAGCAGGTAATAATTGATCGATGTGCTCTGCTTTTAATTCTCCTTGAAGTCTAATAATCGCATCTATGGTTTGCTCATAGGCATAGTCACTCTCCAATGTCTTCCAAGCCGAACAATGGAAAATCAAATCTTCTACTGTCGCAATAGCCTGAATAGGCACTAGCTCCGCTTCTCCCTCTACTACAGCCTCCGCAAGCGTTACACTCTCCTGCACACTCATATATCCACTAAACAACGTCTTCGTCTCACTCATCATCATTTCTTGATAAGCTTCTAATTGCACTGCCAGCTCCTCATTAGGTTGAGCATATTTCACGATTTGCTTCGCTACTTTAGTCTGCATCGCTTGATCCTGTATATGCAAAGCCCCTACGATAGCAACAGCACTCGCCTCCTTATAGGTAGGATGTGCTTTATCCAATACAGCCACGATACGCATCGCCTTATTGATCGTCGCCTTAACGGTACTGCTCATTAATATAGGCAGACTATTAACAAAAGCCTCTACGTGAAAAGCCTTGTCTTTCGCTATTTTAAACAAGATGTCCAATGCTTCATTGACCACCTTAGACAATGGACTATTCAACAATTGGAAGATATCCTCCTGAAACGACAAGATCTCATGATCAGCAAGAGACAATTTACTTAACAAATTCACATTCCATCCACACAACGCTTGATTCGTATGAGTCAATGCTCCTTGAATAACAGTTTGTACAATGCGTTGTTTATCTAATCGTCCTTGTTCTATTAATGTTGCGATGACCTCATCCCATGAGTAGTGATTAATGTTCACTTCATGATCAAACAAATACCAAAACTCCTTCTCTAACAACTCAGGGTATTGATCAAATAATTCAACCTTACTTGCATTGACCATCACAGTCGCCCAAGTCGCTTCTGTCAATGGGGTCTTAAATACTCCTTTCTTATAAGACTCATATAAATAGCCTATCTCATTAAAAGGCGCTCTCACCCATCCTTCTCTAGCCGAATCATTGATATAATCACCTAACCAATCAGGCACATACCAATCCAATACTTGCTTAAACTCCTCCTCACTAATAATCCATATTCCCGTAAAATCTTTATATGTACAACAAGCCAATACCGCCACACTCACAGCTGATCGCTGCTCACTATTTCCTCTATATCCATACGAATTCCTATTGCCCTCCTCTGGTACATACTCTTGATAGTATTTCCCTAACTTAGAAATCTTCTTAGTGTACTTAAGCCTTTCCTCTAAAGGGGTTTCCTTAAGTAAGAGAAGTAATCTTCTAGTATTCCCTTTTCTTACAAACTCTTCTAATTCAGTATAAAATATATCTTTACTCATAGCGATTCTCTTGTGGTTTTGTTGTTTTGGTATGCTGTGTTTTTATAATCTCACTTTCAAGACCGAAAGATACAATTTTACAACCTAAAATAAATAACGGAATAAAGGGGTTTAAATAACAATATTACAGTTTATATCCTCCCTCCTCGTCATACCTACTTCTTCAAGACCACTACAACATCTCTTCAATATTCCTTCAACAAATAGCCTCTTAACTAGAGCATTCTTGGGGAAATGTTGAAGAAGTGTTGAAGGAAATCACTCTATGAAGCGTCTTTACTGGGATTAGGGTAGGTTGATTATTTTATATTTTTATGTATTATAAACATAAGCACCTAATTATAAGAAACATATACAAATAAGGTAAAAATAAAAAACTATCCTTTTTTAATGGATAAGAGGCTAAAAGAGGTTTTATGGACTAAAAATAGCTTGTAATTATAGTTAATTAGAATTGATTAGGGTTTTTTTAAAGCAATTAAGGGGTGTATTTAGTAAAAAACATGCTTAATTATACTGCGGATGTATTACATACATCACTACCATTGCGTGCCGATAGGATGGGATTCTTCGCAAGCTCAGAAAGACATAGCATACGGGGTATTGTGAGGATGTATGTAATACATCCCTACCGTTGTGTGCCGATAGGATGGGATTCTTCGCAGGCTCAGAAAGACATAGTATACGGGGATTGTGAGGATGTATGTAACACATCCCTACCATTGTGTGCCGATAGGATGGGATTCTTCGCAGGCTCAGAAGGACATAGCGTACGGGGTATTGTGAGGATGTATGTAATACATCCCTACCATTGTGTGCTTATAGAATAGGATTCTTTGCAGGCTCGGAAGGACATAGCGTACGGGGTATTGTGAGGATGTATATCATCCCTACCATTGTGTGCCGATAGGATGGGATTCTTCGCAGGCTCGGAAGGACATAACGTATGGAGTATTGTGAGGATTTGTGATAGTGTAAAGATATTGGTTTATAAAAGACAATTTACTTGAACGAAACAACAAAAGACCAAAATCACAAAAACTATAGTAAAATTACAGCTCATCTTGTAACTGCTTAATATACTTCTCTCTTTCAGGATAATCAATGCGTTCTAGATATTCTGTTACCTCTGAGAGCCATTCTTCATTGGACTTGATCTTTACTCGAGCTACTGTTTTTTGTTGGAAATAAGGTCTATCGTCAAAAGCCTGAGCCAAATGCTGATTCATTGACGCTGCTGTTTGTGGACTTACGGGTTTACCTTCTGATTTAGCTAAAGAATGTAATATTCCTCGCTGATAATCAGGGTTCATAATAGCTTCTTTATACTCTCCTGAATAGGCTAATACTACTGGGATTTCTTTCTTTTCTAAGATAGCTGCTCTTAATCTATAGTTGCCATCTATAATCCAATATCCTCCAAGAGAGGGGATGTGCCATGCGAATATAGGCGGTAGTGTTCCCTCTATCGCTTTCTTGCGCCACCATTTTAGACGACCGGAGTATTCAACTACTTGACGTGAGTATAACAACTCTCTATCCCAAGAGGCATAAGTAAAGGCATCAAAGTCATCTTCTACGGCTACAGTCGTTCCATAATTAGGTGGTGAGGCAAAGTCTTTATATCCTTCAAAAAGCCAAATAGAGTCATAAAAGAAGTGCTTATCTGATGACACCATTTCTTCCGCAAAATAGCGAGACCATGACTTTAGTCTTTCTTCAGTTGATAGCTCTTTGC
Organism: Myroides sp.; assembly: GCF_032073645.1. Taxonomy (NCBI): domain Bacteria; kingdom Pseudomonadati; phylum Bacteroidota; class Flavobacteriia; order Flavobacteriales; family Flavobacteriaceae; genus Myroides; species Myroides sp. Next base: position 109,755 of record NZ_DAMANB010000005.1, on the reverse strand, counting down.
GCTTCTCTACTTCTTGGGAATTGATATTCTTAATCAGTCTACTCTCCTCTTCGAAAGTTCTTACTAATCCTATATCACAGAAGTCTCTGCTGATTAGTCCCCACATCACTGGTTTATCTTCACAGACCAACTTCATCTTCCAATTCGAACCACTCAATAATTGCATTGTAGGAGGTGTTAATCCTTCTACGGTTAATTCTAATGCTTTCCATTGTTTACGTTCATCTGTGATATCTTTCCAATAATATTTCATGGGGTGTATTTTATTGAGGTAGTAAAGGTAAGGTGTTTTTATTGAAATGGGTGCGAAGTCGGAAGACTTCGCACAGCATACAAGACGTGATAGCGATTGTGTGACACGCATAATAATGCGTCACTACATGATATGCTATCCTAATTGCCGAAGACAAACATTCGATAATTCAAGCGGAACATAAAACATTAAGTACTTAGATTGTGTGACACGCAAAATATTGCCTTTAGATTTGTTGAATGAGAAAATGATAATTTTATAGAAGTATAATGATACAACCTAACCAACAAAGTGAACCAGTTTGTATTGCAAAGATTTGGTCTTATGAGACGTTTAGGACTTTGTTGGTTTTACTAAAAAAGCATCAGATAGTAATTAAGACGTAGTGGTCTAGTATAAGGTATAGATAGCATTTTAGTATAGGTTGTAATAAAATAATCATCTTATGAACAAATTTAATCATTTTGTTGGAATTGATATTTCAAAGGAATATTTCGATGCCACATTATTTAATGGCCTAACTACTTTAGAACACAATCAATTTAATAACTCAAAAAAAGGAGTTGATGAATTGATAGATTGGATAAAAGGTTTTAAAGCAAGTCTAGAAAAAACATTAATCTGTATGGAACATACAGGTATTTACAAAAACTTTTTAGTTGATATACTATCAAGCAATAAATGTAATTTATGGATTGAAATGCCTTTACGCATAATTAAAAGTAGTGGCGTTCAAAAAGGTAAAAATGATAAAATCGACTCTCAAAGGATAGCTATGTATGCTCATAGATTTCAAGATAAGGCTATGTTATTTAGTGGATCTAAAATTGTTTTAGATAAACTACATGCTCTTTCTAAACAACGTAGAATGTATCTTACTTCTAAAAGCGCTATTCAGACAAGACTTAAAGAACAAAAACTTTTTGATAAAGAAATTTACAATACCTTATTTGAAAACGATAATAAGATTATAAATCTTTATGAAAATATTATTGAAGATATTGATAACCAATTAGATAAACTAATTAAAGAGAATCAAGAGATACTTGAGGTATATCAATTTGCAACATCAGTTAGAGGAGTTGGGCCTAGAACTGCTATCGCTCTAATTTGTTATACTAAAAACTTCACTACATTTAATACCTCAAGAGAATTAGCCTCTTACTGTGGAGTGGTACCATTTCAACATACATCTGGAAAAAGTATTAGAGGAAAAAACAAAGTCCATTTTATGGCTAATAAAGATTTAAAAAGACTACTTCATTTATGTGCTGTTTCTTGTGTTCAATCTGACCCAGAAATAAAGACATTTTATGAGAGAAAACAAGAGGAAGGTAAACATAAAATGTCAATATTAAATAGTGTTAGAAATAAACTAATACATCGCATATGTGCCTGTGTAAGAGACAGGAAAATGTATGTAGAAAAACAAGTAATCTAAAGAACTTAATTATACAATAGCGTTATAAAATAGTAGAGGATAGCTAATACTACCCTCCAATACACCTATGCCTGGTTTTATTGAAATATTATTATAAAAACATAGTAAATTTTACGAATTATCATTTGTTTATATCATAGTAATCGTCTCTACATAATATGCTATCCTAATTGCCGAAGACAAACATTTGATAATTCAAGCGAAACATAAAACATTAAGTACTTAGATTGTGTGACACGCATAATAATGCGGCTCTACATGATATGTTATCCTAATTGCCGAAGACAAACATTCCATAATTCAAACCTAATACAAAACATGAAGTAAACATCTAGTGTGTGTTTTAAGCACTTAGATTGTGTGACACGCATAATAATGCGGCTCTACATGATATGCTATCCTAATTGCCGAAGGCAAAAACTGTAAACTGTTAACCGTTAACTGTTAACCATTAACTCAAACCTTCTCTTTCCTTCTACCTCGTAATCTGATACTTCTACGAAGCCGATATTTGCCATCATCTTTAGAGACTTTTCGTTTCCACTACGGGCGATGCCCACTATAGTAGTTACCTCAGGTTCATTAGCTTTGATAAACTCCATTAAGCCCTCTGTTCCCTCTTGTCCATAACCATATTTCCAGAAGTCTCTTCCTATAGAAAAGCCTATTTCTACAGCTGTTGGAGATTCAAAGAAGTACATCGCAGTTCCGATTAATACCTCTGTATCTTTCTCTATCACCGCCATTCTCATTTTGGTTCTACTGTCCCATTCTTTATGAGCTTGAAGCACCATATTCTCTGCTTCTTCTATCGTCTCAAGAGGTTTACTTCCTCTGTATTGCATCGCGTCTTTATCAGAGTAGATGTATAATAATTGTTCTTTATCTTCTATGATTAATGGTCTAAAATATAATCTGTCCATGGTATCGTTAATTTGTTTGTTGTTTTGGTTCCTTGTATTCTCTTTTTTCGACTAGGCTTGCTCCTGCTTCTACATTTAATCTTGCAAATACACGACTAGATAAGATGGTGATAATTCCCATGACTAAAAAGGTGTATCTAAACACGTCTATTCCTTGATCATTGGTCCCAATACTGCTATTTTGGAACATCACTAAGATCATCGCTGAAATAGAAATACCTAAGCTAATCGCTAACTGCTGAGTAACAGAGAGTAATGTATTCCCTTCACTCGATGTATCACTGTCTAAATCTGCTAATGCTATGGTATTCATAGAAGTAAACTGTACTGCATTAAATGCTCCATTGCAAATCATCAAGATCACCAATATCCACATTGGGGTATTTTTATTGATAAAGAAGAAACAAGAGATGATTATTCCGGTCAATATTGTATTGACAATCAATGTATTTCGATAACCAAACTTGCGTACAATAGGTACTACAAAGTTTCTAAACACTAGATTAGAGCCTGCCTGAGGAATCATCATTAACCCTGCAAAGAAAGCAGAATACCCAAAGCCGACTTGTAGTAATAAAGGAACCATTAGAGGCATTCCTCCTACACCAAAACGAGTAACAAGATTACCTACCAGCCCTATTCTCAACGTTTTTATTTTTAAAAGGCTCAGTCTAATTAAGGCTTTTGTAGTCTTCTGTGCATATCGAATATAGCCTATCACACAGATTATAGTCAGCACGGCTAACAACAATAAAGTTACTGCTGTAAACTGTGGTGAGTTCCAACGCTCGATAATCAAAGTAAGTGTCGTCAGTCCTCCACTGATCAACAACCAACCTTTCAAGTCAAATTTGCCTACTGTATTCTTAAAATTAGGCACAACCTTTCTCGCCCAGAAAAGAGCTATAATTCCCACAGGCAGATTGATTAAAAATATCCAATGCCAAGAGAACTTCTCTACTAAGAATCCTCCTGCTGTAGGCCCTAACATTGGCCCAATCAATACAGGTATCGTAATAAAGTTAATAATACTCAACAACTGATCTTTAGGATAAGCGTATATTAAAATTAGACGAGCGACAGGTACTAACATAGAACCACCGATAGCCTGAAATATACGTGCCAAAACGAGTTGATCTAAGGTATTCGCTATAGAACAAAACAGAGAGCCTGCGGTAAAAATACCAATCGCTAACATCAACATATTACGTGTACCAAAGCGATCTGCTAACCAGCCACTCAAAGGAATAAGCAGAGCCACAGTAAGAGTATAAGACACGATAACACTCTGCATCTCTAAGGGAGACTCTCCTAAACTCTTCGCTATAGAAGGCAAGCTGGTATTAAGTATAGTTCCATCCAGCGCTTGCATAAAGATGGCTAATGCAGCTAGCCAAGGCAAGTGCTTTTTTACTTTTGGGTCTTCGACGATCCCTATTTCCATAATGTTGTTTACTTAGATTAATGAATACTCATCGCTTAGCTGAAGTCTTTATAGGATCGGTTATTCTCTACTTATTAGGACAAACTATATCTCTTAATCTCATGTACTTACTCTTCTTTATCTCTTCTAAGCAAAACCATCCACGATGATATACAAATATAAATAATCCTATTCATTCCGTTACTTGTCCTATGACAAGTTCAGTCTAAAAGAATACCAAAAAGACCTCAGCTCTACTAATAAAATCACAACATTACTTCAATTAATGTACCGAATAGAAGTATATCTTATTTTTTATACAACAAATTCAGTTGAAGCTCATTTGTATAATTTAGTAAAACTTTAGGGATTTCATTGGTTAACAGTGAACGGTTTTAAATCGCGTTTAAATGGCTATTAATCTTGTGAAGTAATAAATTGAAGTGAGCTATTAAATGTAAATAAACTTAAAAGCAATATAGAGATGGAATACCTTCCATATAACACATAATATATCATCCACATTGTGTTCTGACAAAATATAAGATAAACTAAACTTCCCCTTTATTGCTCTAGATTAGGTACACTAGCAGTATTCATGATATATACTAATTCAGACAACGTTCCTCAGCAACAATATCGCGTGGATACTTCACAAATCCCCAACCGATCAAGTGACCTAAAAGAGATAAATGCTTAATGCCTCACTTGATAAGGATACCAATCAAAAGAGGTCTCATGAAGTGCAAAGAAATGCGTTGGCAAGACTAGTCCGATAGCCTCTAGCCCTTTCTGTAAAGCGGTAGTGTCTTCTAATTCTTTTATTTCAGCACCAATCATCTGTTTATACTCTCCTGCTAATTCATCAAAGTAATACACCTTCATCTCTCCATCGAAGACTACTGCTATTTCTTCATCTATATCCCCTCCCCACATCTCACACTTATAGTACATGAAAGGTTGTTTTGTCTCTTCATTTAACTGTTGTAAGAAAGCGAGTAACTTACACTGTTCTAATGTAAGGTTCAGAGACAATACCATTGGAACAATCTCTATATGTTCTAAGAATTGCCATTTGTTCTTTTTATATTCAGCATAACTTGCATAAAACGCATTGGCCTTATCATCATAGGCTGTTCTACTCATAGAAGGATTGATAACGAATAGTCCATCCTGAGGTAGGCTGTGTTTAATATGCTTTCGTTCGTGATGCTCATTCTCAAAGAAGATCTCTCTGGTCCATTCGCTTCTGATTCCCTTTTCTAGTGTATCTATATTGAATAATCCTTGTCTTAATTCTTCTATTTGTTGCAATCGTTCTATCACTGTGGTATTTGCAATAGTGTACACCTGTTCTGCGCTCCAGCTCATAGTATCTATTTTAGGCTAAGATACAATTATCCGTTTTTACCTAAAATAGGTTTGCTAAAAATTGTCTTGCTAATCCTTTGCTTTATTTGTAACTTGCTGTATAACAAAACAACACTTCACTATTCTTATGGTACAGTCTCAATATAGTTCAAGAATTATCAAATTATTATTGATTTTACTTATTATTGCTTTAGTACTTTTTACCCTATTTTACTTTATGGCAGATGATGCACAGAGTGGCCATGTTGGCTTCAAAAGTCATTATGGCTTCGTAGGAGGAGTTACCTTAGGGTTAGTCTTATTTGTATTTAGTTTTTCATTAACGATGACGATGGTCAAGGATATCACAATCCAAGAGAATGATATCTTAGTCAGAAACCTTATTGGAAGCAAAAAGAAATTTTACAAACCAAATACAGTATGTGTGCTAGCACATACTAAACGAGTTTTTCTAGGAGCTACAGAATACATCGTACTTCAAGAAGGAGAAAAAAGCACAAAGATATTTGAGTTTAGTTATAAAAACTTCGAAGAAATAAAACAACATCTCAATATAGATGTAGAAGGAAAAAGGAGAGAATAGTGTCAAAAGCACTACCTCTCCTTTTTTCTTAAAACTTCTTTTTTAAAAAATACGAAAACACACTAAAATGAGCGATAAAAAAGATAAAATAACGATAGACAACTATCTAGATAGTCATTATATCAACCGAAGTAATTGGCTTAGGGCAGCTGTCTTAGGGGCTAATGATGGTATTATATCTGTATCGAGTTTAGCGATAGGTGTTGCGACAGCTAGTGCATCAAGAGAACCTATACTACTTGCCACAGTGGCAGGGCTAGTAGCTGGTGCATTATCGATGGCTGCTGGAGAATATGTATCTGTAAGCTCTCAGACGGATATAGAGAATGCGGATATAGAAAGAGAAGCAAAAGAACTTGAAGAAATGCCTGAAACGGAATTAAAACTTCTAGCACAGATCTATGAGAGGCGTGGATTAAAAAAAGAAACGGCTATGCAGGTGGCTATTGAGTTAACTGAAAAAGACGCTTTAGCTGCTCATGTCAGAGATGAATTAGGGATTAATGAAATTAATCAGGCCAATCCTATGCAAGCAGCTCTAGCCTCGGGTGCATCATTTACTATCGGTGGAGTACTCCCTCTTGGGGTAGCCCTATTAGCACCAGTAAGTGAGATGGAATACTGGTTATATGGTTTTACGATTGTTTTTCTAATAACATTAGGAGCATTATCAGCGAAGACTGGCGGATCAAGTATCAAAAAAGCAGTACTCAGAATCGTTATCTGGGGATCTATAGCCATGGGACTATCTGCTCTAGTAGGTTATCTCTTTGGTGTGAATGTATAAAATACTCCTTGCTGTAAATACAAAGAGAACTTAGTAGTGGTACTAAGTTCTCTTTATATATTAATCAAACTTTTCTAAAAGTTCTAAATAACTACTTATTTCTATACCCTAAAGGAGAATCTCCTATATGTAACTTAAAAAAGCGGTTGAAGTACGAAATATTATCAAAGCCTAGTTCATAAGCACATTCTTTTACAGTCATATGACTGTGTTTTAATAAATACTGAGCCTCTAGTAATAGACGTTCGTGTATTAACTGAAGTGCAGTCATCCCAGTCTCTTCTTTTATGACTTCTGTCAAATGCTTAGGCGTAATACCCATCAAGTCTGCATACTGTTGTACGGTTTTAAGCTCTTTAAACTTCTCTTCTAAGTGTTGTTTAAAAGTATAAGTCAATTGGTACTGTCTATTCATTCCCTTGTGAAAGCCTAAGAGACAATACTCACAAGCTCGGTTGTAATCATACAATATCTCTATCAGCTTCAAGCGAATGATATTAAGGTGATAAGGTCCTTTAGTGTCTAACTCCCATGCGAGATTATTAAAGTTCTGCAAGACCTGTTTAAAAGAGTCTTCTAACTTATACATAGGTGGGTAATCTGCATTTAAGAACAGCAACTCATCCACAATCATCTCCTTGACATAATTGCGGTACAAAAAACACTTCCTAAAAAAAATCTGTAAGACTCTAAAGTCATCTGAAGCTTGTCCTCCAAGATAAATTACTTCTGGTGAAATAATAGACATAGAGCCCTCGTGAATGGTAAACTTATGGTATCCTACTTTTAAGTCTATATGTCCTCTAGTACAAAGGATAAGTGTATAGTAATCTTGCTTTTGAGGAGTAGTCAATACTAGATTATCTACTCTTGTATAAAAATCTATTTCTTTATTTGTTTCTAAACCAACTGTCTTCATCTTCCCTTCTATTTTATCAGACTACAAAATAAAACTAATTAGCAATAGGAGTCCTTAATATTACCTTAAATTCCGTGTTTTGTACTATATCTTCCGACTAATTATGCTTCCTTATAGATATTTACTCCTTTATTTTTTAACTAAATAAACCATTGCTTTAGCCACTTTATCCATATCTAAACTTAAAGTAGGTGCACTATACACATCAGGTAACATATATGCTTCTCCATTATTTAAAACAAACATTCTATCTCTCTTCTCATTCCATTTACCAACTAAGATGTAACTTCTAGTAGTATTATCATAAACAGAAATATCGTATACTATGTTTATTCCTCCATTATCTTTATAACGTTTTACCTTTCCATAAGAAACAAAACTTCCTTTTTCATTCCTACCAAACTCCCCTAAATCATTAAATACCCAATTTTGGCTAGAAAATCCTTTTACATATTCTTCAGTATCAACATAAGCCTTTCTATTCACTTCTAGCATAGCTCTAGTTTCAGAATCATCATAAGTCATTATTGCTTTAGCAGCTTCTTTATCCAATCCTGTAGGTGTAAAAATCTTGTAAATCCCAAAAGTAAACTCATCAATTACAATCTTAGACTTAGACATACTCCACTTCTTATGAGTAGGACGAACTAAAACAACCTTTTCCTTGTCTTCTGGCAATGTTACTCTAACATAAAACTTTTGTCCATCTGCTATACGAGGATCAGCTATAACAACAGGTTCATTATCTAAGGTAGAAATAGTATAAACTCCTTTAACTTCTTCGACATTAGCAATAGGTGTCTTATCATATAATACCTTTCCTTTTTTAAACACCACTTTCTGTGCTGTAGCAAGTGTACTTACACTTAACAATAAACAAACTAAAAAACTCTTCATAGTAATTATTTTAAATTATGTTAATACAAATCTACAAAATAATGAATACTAATTAGATACATTTTATACATATCCCAAGAGAAAAAAATCTTATGAAAACCTCCTTCGTTAAATAATCCTCTTTTATGTATACTATCCACTTTATATTCAGTATATTTATCTACAAGAGAGTAGTTAAAGTTATTTAGAAAATGTCAATATGCCTATGAAACCAATTAGAACGGAAGAAGATTATCACATGGCTTTAGTTAGATTACAGCTATTAAAAGATGCTAAGCCTAATACTCCTGAAGCAGATGAATATGAAGTTATAAATATTTTACTAGAACATTATGAACGCGAAAATGCTCCTATGGGAATGCCAGATCCTATAGATAGTATCAAAATATTTACAGAATACTTTAAAGAAGAAGATCCTGATAAGGAAGAATAATATCTGAAAACGCTTACTTAACTGTAAGCGTTTTTTTTTATCTCCTAAAAAAAAGCACCTCTGTAATTTATTACAGAGGTGCAGAGGGTGATAAATTAATTAAAAACATTACTATATATAACCTAACTACATAGTAATATGAACATAAAACTTACTAACACTTTACTTTTCACTTTTCATAGATTTTTGAAGATTGTAGTATATAGACACTTCTACTTCCGACCTTCTAAATGTTTATTCTTTACTTTCTATTGATTTCTTTGAATTAGGGATCGAATAACGCAACCCTAACTGTAAATTAAAATCAAAGGGCTTCTCTGTATAAATAGTTTTAATAGAACTCCCATTATCAAAATAATATCTCGCTCCTGGTTCTACAAAAAGCCCTACACTCTTTGCTAATTTATACTCCATACCTATTGCTACATTTGCAGATGTTTGTATTCCTTTTACAGTTACCTTTTCATCTGGTCTCTTTTCTACATTCTGATTAGCTTGAAACTTAGTTTTAAGTGTTCCATATACTGACTTCTCTATATGAAAACCACCATTGACATAAGCTGAGAAATTACCTTTCTCCCATAAATTATAATTCACCTGTATAGGCACTCCTACATAATGTAGTGTCTGAGTATTTATAATCTTATACTCTTGACTTCCCGAAGTAAGATCAGAGGATAATTTAGTATAAGTAATACCTGTATTGATTCCCCACTTATCTCCCATAGGATAGTATAACGCTATACCAAAGCGTATAGGCTTCTTATGCGTAATATCGGTATAGACCTCTTTATTCTGATTCACAACATAAATCTCAGATAACACCGCACCTGCCATTCCTAAATCCAAGGGTGCATCAGCTCCTACCTTCATCGCTCCACTCATTGTATTATATCCACTTTGTTGCATACTAGATGTAGAGGCTATATTACTTGATATTAACCCTAAAGAAAAGCCTCTATTCTTTTTTGACTTTACTTCAGTTTTAATTTCTTTTTCCTTTACCTGATTTTCTACAATAGCAGTTTCTAAGTTTTTATGACTTTCTTCTACTAAAGTCGCTAACTGTTCTTTAACCTCTTCTTTATCTACTGTATTTGGAACTATAGTTACATATTCCTTCTCTTGGTTTACTGAATTAGAATTGTCAGCTACCTCGACAATAGAAGGCTCTCTCCTCTCTTCTATTGCCTTGATAGCATGACTGCTTGCCTTCTCCTTTTCAGTTGAAGTCAAAGCTTTGGTATTTGTGTGTGTTTCTTTGGTAATTATCTCTTCTTCTACCTTATCTAGATATTTATTCTGTCTAGAATTAGGCGTTACCTCAGTCTCTTTAGCATCTATAACAATACTATCTTTTTCTTTATCATCATGCTGTAAAGCACGTTCACTTCTCAAATATAACTCTACACCTCCTACTAACACGATTGCTATAGAAGCCACAATCCCTATAACTCTTTTTAAGTCAATTCTTTTAGGTGCTCCTTTTTTATTTGTTGCTTGCTGTACAGTATCTGACCATAATGGTATGATTTTTCCCTTCTCTTCCCCAAAAAGTTTTTGTTCCAAATCCTCCCACAACCCCTCTGGTCCGATCTCTGTATGATCCTTCATCTTCTGTTCCAGATCATTTAACCATTTATCGTTCATAAGGCGCTTGTTTTGGGTTTATTATATAACTTTATCTTCTGCATGAGTATTTTCTTTGCTCTGTGAAATTGAGAAGCTGACGAACTCTCTCCTATTTCTAACAGTCTACCTATTTCTTTATGACTCTTTTTTTCAAAAACATAGAGGTTAAAAACCATTCGGTATCCATCAGGTAAAGAGCGTATCAATTCTAAAATCTCTGACTCTGGTATCTCATCTAAATTAGGTTCTTCTTCTTCAACTACCTCTACTAAATCATCCACTAGAGTAGGAAATTCTATTTTAGTAGTATCTCTAAGAAATTTTAAAGATTCATTAATGATTAATCGTGTCGTCCACGCTTTTAAAGAACCTACTCCCTTATACTCAAATGAGCCAATAGCATTAAAAATCTTGATAAAACTATTCTGCATCACATCTTTTACATCATCCTGACTCTTAAGATATCGCATACATACATAGGTAAAATGTCCTGAATAGAATTCATAAAATTCTTTCCAAGCAGATTGGTCTTTAGATTGTAATCTATCCACTAACCCTCGTTCTACACTATCTTTTTTAGTCATTTGTTGTATAAACATTATGTTTGGATCTAATATGGGTAAAACTAATTCTAATTACCTTTTAACAGATCCTGGAAAAAAATACTTCACTTCTACAAAGTCTTTATCTTCTTTTCCATCTACAGTTAATTTGTCTACTATCCACTCAAACTTCACCATATCATATCTATTGGACACATAGACTCCTTTATATTTTGTAGTAATATGCGCTACTACATCTTGTTTATTATCGTCCATCGGAATTGTGAACTTCAATTCTTTAGGATTCATAGTTAATATTAACGCTGTTCCTGTCTCATCTATTACAGACGTATAAGCAAGGTCATACTTTACCTTATCCATCTTATTTAATATTTCCTCCGTTTTTCTAGCATCTTTAACTACTGACCCTACAAGCTCCCTAACAGGTAAATTATCAAATACAATCAAACTATCATTAATTTTAAAAATTGTATTTTGTTCATTCATCCACTTTCCTTGTAGAGTAAAAGCTTTACCACTATAACTCCCTACTACATCTCCTATCTTAACAGGTTTATTTGGCTCTACATTATTATCATCACTAATGCACGATGTAAAACTAATACCAACTAAACTAAATAAGATCGTAAACATTTTAATTCTTCTTACTGCTCTCATTTTACTAGACTTTTAGTTTGTTTAACAATATTTCATAGTGAGTACTCATCTATATAAACCCAACTTTTAAAAATCCTTGCATGATGCAATTAAAAAAAAACTACTTATTCTATATAAATTTACAAAAACAACCTTTAAGACATTACAAAACAATACGTTGTATAAACAAATTTTTTTATTATTTACAGAGTAAAAGATAATCTATTACCCTTATCTCATAGTCATAGATGCTTATCTACTCCATTACCCATCAATTATAACTATAAAAAAAAACTTGCTACCCTAAATTAGGGCAACAAGTCTTTTTTAATCTACAAGTAAGAATGCTTACTCTATTTCTTCTATTTTCACAATAAATTATCTACCAAATCATACCCTTCAAGATATACATTATGTTCGCCAATATCATCAGCAACAACTTGCATTCTAATCTTTTTACCCTGTTTAATCAACGAACTAACTATTTGGTGTAATTCTCTATCCTCTTCCTCTGATAAACCTTTAAACAATTGCATTTTTTTGCTCTCCTCATCTATTAATAATTCATTGTACTTCATCATATTTACTCTATTTATAATTTAAACAACGGCACCATCCATCTCACCCCTACTGCTATCTGATGCTCATTCTTATCTGCTTTAGAAACTTCATAATTCTTATAATCATAATTTAAAAAGTTATAAGCTGCAAAAAGCCTAAGATCCTTAAACGCCTTATCATTAAATGGATTGTACTCGATAGCTGTAGAAACTCCCTTTAAAGCATAAGATACGTTACTCTCTACATCTTTTCTATAATTATACATCACTTTTACATAAGGAGTTACTTTATGGAACTTATACTTCACAGAAGCTGTCGTCACATTATCCTTCACATATGCGATTCCCTTAGTACTGGTGTTTAAATCTGTAAAAGCGGCATCGCCTACATTTCTAAAACCATACATCCAGTCTACCTCTGCCATAAAGTTATTCAATGTCAATCTATTCCCCATAGTTACCCAGCTGTAATACTTCTTCGCATCGTGTTGAAATAACGCATATCCATAGCGCGTTTTCAAATGTTTTTTAAATAATTCTCCTTCCCATAAAAACAATCCTCCATAAGCCTTATTTTTATAATCTTCTGCCGCAAACTGCTCTCCCTGAGAGACCATCTGTAACTTAAAAGACTGTCCTTTTACTTTATAAGCTACACTAGCTCCTGGACTAAAAAGCTCAATAGATCCAATGATATTCGTAAACATATATAGATCAGCACTGTTATAAGACAACTCCGTAGATCCCCAAGCAGTAAACTGTTTTCCCATTCCTACAGTCCAATGATCATCAATATTATACTCTAAGAAAGCAAACTCTAAGGCATTAGACGCTACTGATTCATTCAGTCGGTATCGAAGTGAGTAGGTAAGCTTATTATTATAATTCCCTTTTAAATAAACTCGCGACTGTACTAATCTAAACTTACTATCAGAGGTTCCTGATCCACTTGTCTTAGTCAAGTTCTCGTACTTTGAGTCTAGATATACTTCTAAGGTATTCACTTTCTTAGGCGCATCGGGGTTAGCCTGCTGTGTCAATACACCTAATAAAGTTGATTCTTCTTTTTTTTCATCTTGAGCCATCACACTTATCGTTCCCAATAGGATTGCACAGATTGTATATTTAATATTCATAGTTTGGTAGATTTTTAAAAAGTTTAATATAATTCTTTTTTAAATATCATTAACAAAACTTTACCATAATTGTACAAATATGAGTATTCTAAAGATAGAAGTTCAGACTCTCAAATAACACAACATAAAAAGCAATTCTATTTATTATGCTAAATAAACTCAATATTTCAATCAACAATAATCAACGCTATACGAACAAATACAGCTCATTTGATAGCTTAAAACGTCGTATTAAGATAAATACCTATAAGATTATGACACAAAATAGGTATCCTCATTTTATCTATATAAAACTATGTTTTTAACAAAACTTATTATATCTTTATAATGTTGTGTATTAGTATGAATTTAATGAAGAATCACTTTTTATGCCTAGGTAGGTGTATTAAGTGATTTTTTTATACAAAAAAAAGCCGTTAGTAAATGTTACTAACGACTCCTTTTTTTACTTTTCTTTTGTTTGTTCAACCAAATTATCAATCCTGTAACTGGTAAGGAAGCAAATATAAGTGATCCTATAAAAGCGAGTATCTTAGTAGGGTATCCCCATATCGTGCCTACGTGTAAATCGAAGTTTAAAGAATTTACTTTAGTGCCTAAAGCTATTGATGTATAAGTATGATCTTCACGAGTGACTATATCTCCTGACTTTTTATCAAAATACAACCATTCGAATTTACTCGTCTTATCCTGTTCTAAACGGATCTGTAAACTATGAGGCTCTTTCTCATCCTTAGATAAACGGATAGACATCATATCGGCATAACCGAACTTATCTAAGGCATAAAATACCGCATTGTCTAACGTATTACTTGTTATCTGAGGTACGGTATCAAAAGCAGTAGATTCCATTACCTGAAATTTATCTTCATCTACTTTATTAAGTGTTATTTCTACTGCTGATCTAAACTTAGGAAAAGCAAATAATACACCTGTCATCCCTATCACTATAGCTAATAGGAAGGTATACATACCCAACAAATTGTGCAAATCATGATTTAACCGTTTCCAATTGACAGAAAAATCAAATACGAAACTTCGTTTAAATGTCTTACCCTTCCACTTTTTAGGCCACCATAAGATCAGACCTGTAATCGTAATAACCATAAATAACACTGTACTTCCTCCTACTACCCAACCTCCTATTTTACTTCCTAATAGCAGATTGCGGTGTAACTGTAACACGACATAAAAAAACTCTTTCTTTGTATCTTCTACTTTCTGAACTACACCTGTATAAGGATTTACAAATATTCTTTTATAAAAAACTACTTCATTCCAATATCCTGTTGCATTCTTATCTGTCTTGAGTGCTCTAAACACCCAGGTTCTATCTTTAGCAGGATAAATATCTACTCTATTTATAGGGTATTGCTCTCCTACTGCTTGCTGAGCTATACTTTGAAGAGATGAGAATAACAATGTTTCTCTATTATAGTCACTTAAATTTTCCGTATCATCGATATAAAAATTACTTGGATAAACAATTTTCTTTATATCATCGTGAAAGACATAAATACACCCCGTAATACTTACGATGACAATAACAATTCCCGTTATTAATCCTAGCCACTTATGCAGCCATAGCATAAATTTCTTCATCTACTAGAAGTTGTATTGTACGCTTAGATTAGCCTGCATTCCATTTCCTCTCACATACTCTGCATCAGTCCCTCTGTATTGGCTCACTACTGGATAATACGTTTTATTAAACAAATTCTCAATACCGACATTTACCTTCCACGCTTTATTTAAGATATAAGTAGATGCTAAATTAAACAAACTAATGTCTTTTACAGGTCCTTCACTATTTTTATAACCTCCTTTTTCATTAGGATTAAAGCGATTTCTACTTCCTGAATACAACCAATATAACTGTATATTTAATTTATCTGATGCAGTATAATACACAAAAGCTGTCGCTTTAGGTGGTGAGATACGTCCCCCATTTAAGTATACTTTACTTCCATCGTCGAACTTTGCCTTTCCCTCTACATAAGCATAAGTTCCCCCTACTGTCCACTGTGGCGTTAGTGCGACCTCAGCAGTCACTTCGAATCCGTGTACTCGCTCAGATTCACGCTGTGCTACTAAATATCCTCCTATATCTACTAAATTAGCTCCTAACTTAGATGTGCTTAAAAAATATGACCCTGTAAAACTAAACATAGAAAACCTACTAGAGAACCCTACTTCGTAGTTATTCGTAATAATTGGTTCTGTCTCTAGCTTGTCTAATGTACTCTCTGTTGCTCTTCTTAAGATTCGCCCTAATTCATTAATAGCAAATCCTTGAGAAAAACTAATAAAAGGGTTAAAATACTCATATTTATTATAGCGTAACCCTACGTTAAACAATGTTGTTTTGTAAGGAATTTTACCTCCTTGAACGAAAATACTTCCCTCGTTATTAGACCCTGTAGCGATCGTATTAAAATCATCTACTTTTACATTTGCATTCTCATATCTAACTCCTGTTTTTAGTATCAAGTGATCTACTAAATCTATTTTTAATTGTGCATAGGGCGCAATATTCACCATATCCATTGTAGGGATATACACACGACCATCTGTTAAGTCTTGATCTGTTTTATCATTTAAAATATCTATTCCATAAGTCACTTCACTCGGCATCTGAAATACTGTAAAAGGAGTATTTAAGTTTAAGCGAATACCTTTCTTCTTAGAGTTAATTCTCGTTTGTCCAGGTCCAAACCATGCCGTTCCTTTTTCTACATAGCGGTTCATCGAGCGAAATGAATTCATATATAATGACACATCTAACTGTGTTTCTAAAAACAAGTCATTGTTCGTGTACCCCAACATAACATTGTGGTTATAAGGCGTACCTGAGTTTTCACCAGGATCTATCCCTGCTACACCTACCGTTGCTTCACTACCATACTTACCTATCTTACTGATATATCTGGCGTGTTGTGTACTTGTATAGCCATTATAAAAAGCGCGAATAGACGAATTATCATTGATATCATATGTGATTTGAGCGAACAAGTTCTTTTGATACGTATTAGACAGTCCATCTATCTGCCCTAATATCACTCCATCTCCGTCTCGCTGTAAACCAGTATAGTCGATAGACGCACCAGCCATATAGTTCCAATTTTTATACTTCCCTCCGAAAGACTGAGATACTTTATATCCTAATGTACCACTACTGTTCGCTGGATTAAACGAAGTTCCCAATACAGTAGTTCCACCAAAAGTTTGTTCTCCTCTATTTTTCTTGGTTATATAATTAATAATCCCCCCAGTAGAACCATTTCCATAAATAGAAGTAGCTCCTTTTATCACCTCTACACGCTCTATTGCAAATGGCGCAATCGAACGTATATCACGAGCTCCGTTCATCAATGGTGTAGATTGTGGAATCCCATCTATTAAGACTAATAGAGGCCTACCTCTTAATGTCTGTCCTGACGAAGTTCCCTTATTTGTCGCACTTCCTAGACCAGGTACTAGATTACTTAATATCGTCGAAATATCAGTTGTAACACTCATCTGTTTTTCCATCTCCTTCTGATTAATTATTGTTACAGAAGATGGAATAGTAGCTATATTCTCTGCTCTTCTACCAGCAGTAATAACAATCTCATCTAGTGATTCCTCTAATCTCTCTAATACAACCTCAATAGGGTTTTCTAATTTTGTGTTATTAATAGTAACCAATTGTTCCTCATAACCACTAGCTAAAACCAATAGAGTAGCTTCATTTGTTGTTATAACATCTATGGTCATCTCTCCCTTACTATCTGTTTCTCCTATTTTATCTCCATTAATAATAATCTCTGCTCCTCTAATTCTATTTAAATTTGAATCGCTCACTTTCACTAAAAAAGTTTGAGAAAGCACCGAAGTACTAAACAATAAAATAGTTAAATACACTACTTTAGTGAACATACTAGATAATATATTTGATGATAGCATCATGTTTATGTGTTGTTATAATTATTTCATTTCGCAGCAAAAATAAATAATTATTTATAACCATTCTATTTAATACTGTTTTTTTATACAAAAAAAAGCCGTTAGTAAATGTTACTAACGACTTGTCTTTCTGCTTATTTCTTCAATAATTCCACATATTGTTTTACAGCTTCACTCACTTCTTGCTCCGTAGGTCCATACGCATTATTTAACGCTACAAAGCCTATATAGTTCGCATCGATATACTTGATAGTAGCTATTACAGGTAATAAAAACTCTTCCACTGTAAATCCGTAATGACTATCTTTTACATAAGACTCTTTTACACCACCAGTAGTGGTTACTATACCCATTTTTTTACCTACTAAAGCACCTTGTTCTACTCCGAATGCCCATCCATAAGTAAAAACCTCATCTAGCCATAACTTCAGTAAACTCGGTACATTAAACCACTGAGTAGGGAACTGAATGATTATTCTATCGTGATCTAATAACAACTCTTGTTCCCTCTCCACATCTATCTGCTCATCGGGATAAACCTCATAAATATTGTGAATTGTAAATTGTACATCTTGTGGCAATGCTTCTAACAATGCTCTATTCGAATTTGACCCTACATAATTTGGGTGCGCCAATAGTATTAATACTTTTTCCATTGTAATTATTTTCGTGTTTAAAGTTACTCTCTTTTGGAGAGCAAATGTATTACCTTTGTATAGGCCAAACAAGAACGTACGCCTAAGTAAGATACTAACCTACAAGTAATTAATAATTAAAATCAATAAGTTAAACCTAAAAAATATTTTAGAAGCAGATACATGTCCTATTAGATTAGTACTCGACAGAATAGGTGAAAAATGGTCTATGCTTATCCTTCTCCTATTAAGAGATCACGGTGTAATGCGTTTTAATGAAATAGATAAAGCAATAGGAGATATTTCTCAAAAAATGCTAGCCAAAACTTTAAAAACCTTAGAAGCTGATGGTTTTATTACACGAAAAGTATATCCTACCGTACCTCCTAAAGTAGAATATACACTTACTGAACTTGGATTAGACTTAGTTCCCTATATCGAAAACATATCAGTCTGGGCATTTAATAATTTAGAGACAATTCTAAACAATAGGAAAGAATTCGAAAAGTAATTAATATAAACTTCTCTGTCTGCTTTCTCTTAACTCAATCGACATAGACATATCACAAATACAACTAATAAATCATAACAGAAGCACTTAAACTAAATCTATAAAGCAATTATATGTATTACACAACGTATATCCGCACAGTGATGTTGGCGCGGATTTAAATCCGTGTCGTACATTCCACACAGTGATTCCATAACAGTAGGAATGTATTACATACATCTAACACCATGCATATCCATATAGCATAGGGCATATATATCCACAAAAAAACGACAATACAGCCTAGCCATATTGTCGTTCTATATCATATCAAGAGTCTTTTAAAAAAGAACTAATTCCTAATTAATTTATCTGACGTTTTGTTTAAAGTAAATCTGTGTAGCTCCTAATCCATACTTTTGATAATTCGCATCTTCAGCTACTATCTCGGCATATCTACTGAATAGAAACTCTAACTCAGCCTTTAATACCCCCTCTCCTACACCATGTATAAATACAATACGAGGAATACGATTGCGGATAGCGAACTCCACCTGTCCCCTAGCTGTATCTAGCTGTAGAGTCAGCATATCGTGCTTCTCCATACGTCTATAGTCATTCGTAAGCTTCTCTATATGCAAATCTACTTCTAGGATAAACTCATCCTTACGCGAACGTTTTTCCTTCGTAAAGGAACGTTTTATAGGATCTACTTTTTCTTGTAGTGCTTCACTAACTGAACTTCTAGTACTAGCCGAGCGCATATCTACCTCGTCCTCTTTAGCTATTTTTAAAAGCTCATTCGGTTTATACGTTAATATAAAACCTTCTTTAGATTCTATAGTTACCTCATCTCCTATAATATTAATGACAACTCCTTCTTCGTTCTCATCTAATACTTGTACATAATCTCCTTTGCTAAGCATCTTTCTCTTCTTCTTTTGCTTGATTGATTAAATCTTTCTTTATTCCTGCATCGAACTCCCGTTCCGCAGGTCCTTGTTGACGAGTGTTACTAGGTGTCTTTTGCATCAATTTCGCCATGGAGAAAAAGAACAAGGCTACACCCACTACTTGCACCCATATTTTTGGTTGGTCCTTAGAACTTTCCATTAACGCCCATCCCATAAAGAACAGGGTTGCGATAGTTAATATGATCTTTGCTATTTTCATACTACGGTGCTAGTCGTTCTATTTTCCAATCTAAACCATCTTCTGTCAGCGTATATCGAATACGATCGTGAAGGCGATTAGCTCTTCCTTGCCAAAACTCAATAGACACAGGCTTTACTACAAATCCCCCCCAATTCTCAGGGCGTTTTACCGTATCTTCAATTGCTTCTTTTTCTAATTTATTAATAGCATCTTCTAGTACTTGGTGATTAGGGATAACCTCACTCTGATTAGATACGATAGCACCTAATCGACTTCCTAAAGGACGGCTATCAAAATAATTATCAGATTGAGCTACACTAGCCTTACTAGCGATACCTTTGATAATAATCTGACGCTCCGCAGAAGGCCAAAAGAATGATAAACACAAATGTGGATTAGCGATAATAGCCTTCCCTTTCTCAGAGTTATAATTTGTATAAAACACAAATCCCTCTTCGTCATAAGACTTTAAGAGTACCACTCTAGACTTCGGAAAGCCATCCAAACCTATTGTAGACACTGTCATTGCATTTACCTCATCTACTCCACCGAAATCCTCTATCTCATAAAACCATTTCTTGAATTGCATCATTGGGTTTTCGTCTACACTACTTTCCAACAATACACTCTTCTCATACGATTTTCTGTAATCACTTAAGTCACTCATATCTAAATCTATTATAAGTCAAACACTTTACCATCGTCTGCATTCAGTATTTTACCACTAAACACAGTCTCTGCTTCTTTCTTAAACAAGGTAATATCATTATATCTCGTAGAATAATGTCCTAATATTAAAGTCTTTGCATTCGCTAGTTTTGCAATACTTGCCGCCTGCTTAGCAGTACAGTGTTTCGTTCGTTCTGTATAGTGCTCTTCACTGTCTAAGAAAGTACTCTCATGGTATAATACATCTACATCTTTAATGATAGGTACTATGGCTTCAGAATAGTAAGTATCTGAACAGAATGCGTAGCTCTCCGTAGGTTCTGGATCATAAGTAATATCCTTATTATCCACTACAGTACCATCATCTAATGTGATATTACCACCACTTTTAATTTTCTGATAATAACATCTATCAATACCTAAATCTTCAATAGCTCCTATGCGCAACTTTCTATCACCAGGTTTTGTTTCGAATAAATACCCATTTGTATACACACGGTGATCTAATGGTATGGTACGTACAATAACCTTATCATCTTCAAATACAACTCTACTCTCCTTACTCGTCTGTTCATGAAAGAACAACTTATATCCTGAATAAGAATTAGACAATCTCAGCTGCAACAAAGTCACTTCCTTAATTCCCTTAGGTCCATAAATATGCAAATCAGAAGTTCTGTTTAACAACATATACGTTGAGATCAACCCTATCAATCCATAAAAGTGATCTCCGTGTAAATGAGAAATAAAAATATGATTGATACGTTGAAACTTCAACTTATGACGCCTTAATTGTACTTGAGTTCCTTCACCAGCGTCGATTAAAAACATCTGCCCTCCCATCTCTAAAACTTGAGATGTAGGGTTAGTTATCGTTCTTGGTGTTGCTGCATAACAGCCTAATATAATAAGTTTCAATACTATTTTGTTTTAATTTTTGAGCTTGTAATTTACAAAAACGACAAGCTAAGTCAAAATAAAAGGCTTAAATTACTTTAAGCCTTTTGTATATTTTTATCTAAAATCCTAAGTCTCTTTGGATTTCATCCATTTCTATCAAATCACGTGCTTCCTGTAAAGTCGGAGCAATAATCAAATCTCCATCAAACTCATTAAAGTCAATTGACTCTATAACGATAATAAAAGACTTATTAGCCTCCTCTATATGTCGTATAGCTAGAGATTCAAAACACTCTAAATCCTCTTCTAATACCTCATATTTAACCTTTGTTAAATCTAGTATTAAATTAGACTGTAGAAGGCTATGCTCATACTGCTCTTCTAGCTTTTTAAGAAACGTTACTATATCTCCCTCGTCACTCGTTATAATAAGTGTATGTCCTTTTTCTTTTACTTTCATTATATACGCCTTAATTTGATTAAGCGAATATAAAACGAATATAAATACTATCATATAGCAGAGCAAAAATATTATGGAAATACGCATCCGCAATCGTAGGGATGTATTACATACATCCAAATAAAACATCCTTGGATGTTTTCATAATGATTACATATCAAATGGCGTAATATGGATTGTGTGCTGAATGAACGTGATATATATTAAAGTACAGACGCATTATTATGCGTGTCACCCCCCTTATATTATTACCAATAAATCATTCTAAATCTTTTAAAAATAGTGTTTTTTACTTTTCTCAAAACGAACCATTAAATCCTGTAAAAAAATGGTTCGGCAATTACCGAACAACGCTACAAACCCAATGATAAAAAGGGATTCACAAGTTTTATGCGAGCTTTGTTCGGGAGTCCTTCGGAAGAGGTTCGGAAAAACAGGGCTTTTTCCGAACAAGCCCCGAACAAACACAACACAAAGCATGATAAACACTGGGGTTAAGATAACATAACCTCAAACTAAATCTAAAACATATGGTATAAAATACGAAAAATAAGCCTGTTTAAAAATGGTGTTTTTTAAGGCTTTACAAGGAAGTAATGTACTTTGATTTGTTTACTTTTCAAACAATAAGAATCAAGGTATACACCTGATATAAAAACAAGTACGATACAAATATACGCTTTTTTTAAAAACCCAAAATACACAATAGATGTATAAACGAAAAGTAATTATGTAAAAATAGCTCTGAATTAGTGATACAAGCATACAATAGTATGGTTTTAGAAGAAATGAAAGAGATATGAAGCAGAATTGCTTTTGTAGTATTTGACTAATGCTTAATCTGTGAAAGATACCTATAATAAATACTCTTATCAAAGAATGAACTATAAAAAAACACCTAATACAGCACAATATTCCTTGTGCTGTATTAGGTTGTTCTATAGATATAAAATAAGCCAACAAAATGGCTGGCTTGAATTATTTAATTTTTGAAGCTAATAGATAGGTTACAGCCATACGAACTGCTACTCCATTCTCTACCTGATCTAAGATTACTGACTGCTGTGAATCAGCTACATCAGAAGTAATCTCTACTCCTCTGTTAATAGGCCCTGGGTGCATGACTACGATTTCTTTATCTAATGAATCTAAGATCTCTTTAGTCAACCCAAACTGTTGAGAATACTCTCTCGTATTAGGAAAATAACTAAAGTCTAAACGCTCATTCTGAACGCGAAGCATATTCGCTACATCACACCATTCTAGAGCTTTTCTTAGATTAGACTCTACCTTCACTCCTAAACTCTCGATATACTTAGGGATTAATGTCTTAGGCCCACATACTCTAACCTCAGCCCCTTGCATCTGCAAAGCAAAGATATTAGACAATGCTACACGTGAATGTAGAATATCTCCTACGATCACAACCTTCTTCCCTGCTACATCACCTAACTTTTCGCGGATAGAATAACTGTCTAATAACGCCTGTGTAGGGTGCTCATGTGCTCCATCTCCTGCATTAATGATACTTGCGTTTACATTCTTAGATAAGAAATGAGCAGCTCCTGCATCACTGTGACGCATCACTACCATATCTACCTTCATGGCTAAGATATTATTAACTGTATCGATTAGTGTTTCTCCTTTCTTCACTGAAGACTGAGCAGCAGAAAAACTAATCACATCTGCAGATAAACGTTTTTGTGCTAATTCGAAAGATAGTTTAGTACGAGTACTGTTTTCAAAGAAGATATTCGCTATGGTAATATCTCGTAGAGAAGGAACTTTCTTAATCGGACGATTAATTACTTCCTTAAAGTGATCAGCTGTTTCGAAAATTAAATCAATATCATGCTTATTGATATACTTAATTCCTAAAAGGTGATTTACGCTTAATTCTTTCATTGTACTTCTATGAGTAGATTTAGGTAGTTAGTTTTTTTCAGTTTCTTCTAGAAAGACTGCATCTTCCTGTTCATGTTCAGACCAATGTACACGGATAGTCTCCTCATCAAAGGCATCTACTTGTCTTCCTCTATAATCAGGCTGTATCGGTAAGTGACGACTAAAACGGCGATCTATTAATACCAATAGTTCTATCTCTGCTGGACGGCCAAAAGACTGTATAGCCGTCAATGCGGCACGTATACTACGTCCTGTATAAAGCACATCATCTATAAATACGACTTTCTTATCTTCTACTAAGAAGTCTATTTGTGTTTTATTCGCTTCAAGAGTTTTTTGATGTCTTCTAAAGTCATCTCTAAAGAAAGTAATGTCTAAAAAACCTAAAGGCACTTCAGATATACCATATTCAGTCTTAAGGATGCTTTTAATGCGTTCTGCTAAAAATTTACCACGTGGTTGAATACCAATAAGAAGGGTATTAGAAAAATCAAGATGTTTTTCTACTAATTGACAAGCCAAACGGTGTAGAATGATATCAATCTCTTTTGAAGTAAGTAATACTTTTGGATTCATATATAAAAGAGTTGTGTTTGGGGGGTAAATTTACAATTAAATATCGTTTGTCACCAATTTATTAAACATATATCTTCTAAAAAAATGTAACTAATCAAAGTATGCTTTCTAAATCATATTAATATCTTTGGATAAAGATTAAAAATCCTATTGCTCATGATCAAGTCTAAATTCATAATATTCATTACCTTAACCCTATCTCTAGCTCTGCATGCTCAGAAGATAGAAGATCCTCTTCCTTTGACAAATAAACAAATACAAAAAGAACAGTGGGTCATACAGGACAAAGAAAAAAATCTAATCCTACAATGGACTGATGGTGCTCTAGAAATAGCATTAGCTAACAAACCGATTAATCAAGATCAAAAGAAAAAAATCTACGCTAGAATTCCTGCTCAGCAAATCAAAGATAACGTTACTGAATATGTCTTACTAACTGATAAAACAGAGTTCTTATCTACTCCTACGGCAGTGAACTGGACACAAGACGACTTAGAGTTCTTTCGCGTTTTAGAGTCTAGCGCTATCACTGTGAGTAGTACAACAGATGTCTTAGTACTTAAAAAAGGTACAGAGACTAAGTACAAGTTCTACAGTACTGATTTTGACCGTATGTGTAAGTTTGTCTCTAGATTTAACTGGGGACTTATTGCTTTAAATCGAGAGTCAGAGAATCTACCTAAGATGATTACTTCTTTTGATTTTGAAAATACAACCATGACAGGTACTATAGATAATATCCCTTTTGAGGTGAAGTTTGATTTATATTTTGATCAAGATACTTTTTATTTTAGAAGTTTCGAAATTCCTTATCATGCTAAAAATAGAGCAAGTCGTAAAGCAAAAGAAAGATATGGGCGCTACTTCACAGATAAAACGTATCGCTATGATATCGCTGAACAAACACTTAATTTCTATCAAGACGAAAAGTTAGTACTCATGTTTGGTTTTATGCCTAAAGAGTAAAACACAATCCCCATAATCTTTTAAAATACACAAAAAAAGAAATACAACTCCTCATTATCTATATCACTTATTGATTTATATTAAGTTATCAATAATATATCTCTTATAAATTGTGTTATTAAATAGGAATTACTATCTTTTCGCAATCATTTACATATACTTCAAAATAATCGAGTAGGAGGCTGAAGATTATTTCTTCAGCCGACCTCTCACACCACCAGGCATACGGATCCGTACCATGGCGGTTCTTAATTTACGATACTTTTAGGTAAATGTCATTTAGAAATGTATAACCTGCTTTCCTTAAAACCCAAATATTCAATGATGTTTTTAAAACAGGACTCAAGGCTACACGACAATACCCCTTTCGGGTATTAGCCCATTGATAAGCTTGATTAGCTTTAACACCTATCTTTTTAAGATTGGTGTACCTTAATCCCTTACTCTTCCAATTCTTCCATATAAATATCCGTATTCTTGACCGAAGCCATTTATCTATACGCTTAATCTTATCTGACATATTCGCTAACTTGAAATAGGACACCCATCCTCTTACAAACATCTTTAATGTTTCTTTGAGTTTATTATATCCTTTCCCATTACTCCGTTTAGTAATTACTCTTAATTTATCTTTGAGTTTACTATAACTCTTAGCATGTACACATAGTTCCCACTGTTTGTTTTTACTGACATAGAAACTATACCCCAAAAACTTCTTTCCTTGAGCATATCCTATAGTAGTTTTCTCTTTATTGACTTTTAAGTGCAGTACTGTTTCTATAAATAGAGTTATACTCTCTTTTACACGTTCGCATGCTCTCTTACTCTTACAGAAGATTAAACAGTCGTCTGCATAGCGAACAAATCGATGTCCACGTCTTTCCAGCTCCATATCGAGTTCATGAAGCATGATATTGCTCAGTAATGGACTCAGAGGTCCTCCTTGAACAACTCCTTGCGTACTCTGTTCATAGTTTCCATTTATAACCACCCCAGAGTTTAGATACTTATGTATAAGTGATATTACACGTGAGTCTTTTACCCGCTTTGACAGAAGTTCAATTAACCGACTATGACTAACTGTATCGAAGAACTTTTCTAAATCTAAGTCTACTACATAGTGGTACTTATCATTTAGATGTTTCTTCGCCTCTTTCAGCGCTGTGTGACATCCTCTTTGAGGTCTAAATCCGTGGCTACTTAAATGAAAATAACGTTCGTATATCCGAGATAATACTTGAGAGATACTTTGCTGTACTAGTCTATCAATAACTGTAGGGATTCCTAGAAGTCGAACTTTACCTCCTTCTTTGGGGATTCCTACTCTGCGTACTCCCTGAGGTTTATACTTCCCTTTTGCTAACGAGTTTAACAAAGATTCTCTATGAAGTAAGAGCCATTCTAGCATGTTTTCAGTAGATAACTTGTCTATTCCATGACTCCCTTTATTTGACTTAACTCGTTTATAAGCTAAGTTTAGATTTGAGGGACTTAGGATTTGTTCAAGTAAATCTAACTGTCCTAATTGTACTTCCATGAGGTTGTTTTCAGTTATCCCTATAAAAGTCTGCTACTGCTTGATAGCTGTCAGGTTCTGCCCTATCATTCTCAAGGTAGTTATCAATATTCATCGATATTTTCTGCATTCCGCCTTTCATTGGGTAACATTCATTTACTTCTCACTTAATTAAGTTCAGTCCTTCTGTATTTCGTAAGACTTCTTGGTAATGCCAAGCTTGTATCCATACATACTATGACCTCTGCTGACTTCTTACAGCAATTGTTATCCGTAGTTCTGTAAAAATTCCCTACGTCTGTAAAACCTCCTCAGGTAAGAACAATAACTTTCACCTCATGTGCCTGCTATATTTACCCACGTATCTCTGTACAGTTTGGGACTTCAGTTTGGGTTGCAACCTTATCCGATACTTTGAGCCTTATATATAGTTTCTGTTCGTCAGGTCAAGGTTTTGCCGTAAGCTTCCTTCAGATTCCACCTCACGATGGACACCCTTGCTATTAGCTAACACTTCCCACTGTAAAGGTGTGTTCGGGACTTGCACCCTAGAGTTATTGCCCATGCTGGGCACACAACCACTATGGACTGAAAGTCCATAGTTTGTTAAAGCAGACTAAAGTCTGCCTGGGTGGAGCTACTTACTCAAGTATAAAGTTACCTCCGTTATCATTTGATTTACGATGGTGTTCAAGATATTGATTTAGCATTTCATCAGTAATATTTCCTGTACTCCAACAACCAAAGCCTATTGCCCAAAAGTGACGTCCCCAGTATCTGTGCTTCAACTCAGGAAATTCTATTTGGAGTTTCCTTGAGGTACGACCCTTGAAGAGTTTGACAATATTGCTTATGTTTTGAGATGGTCGATATTCTATATGAAGATGAACATGGTCCTTTGATACTACACCTTTTAAAATTTGAATATCTTCTGCTTCACAAATCTGAATGATCAGACTACGACAACGTATCTGAATATCTCCTTCCAATACTGGATAACGATATTTAGTCACCCATACTATATGGGCAGTTAAACGTGATACACTATGTCCTCCGGTTCGTTGATATTCCATATATCAAAGGTAAACATTTTTAGAAGCTGAAAGCTAAATGCACTAAAGTGCATAGTTTTAACTACAGTCTGCGACCAATAAACTAAATACATATAAATCAATATATTATAAAAATTTAGTTAACAAAAAGAAGGTAAATGTATCATGTATATTTAGAATTATTTTAATATTTATTATGAAAAAATACGCTACTAGTTTATTTCTTTGTTTAACAAGCTTAGTAACTTTTGCACAACAAGGTTCTTTCGATTCTCAAGAAAGACATCCATTAGCACCAGATGGTATATGGAATGTTAGATGGGTATTACAAGACAATAGCAAACCAGGAACCCTAACTCCTACTGATAAGCATATCATGCTTAGTCGCGAATATGGATCTACTATCACTGGATTTGCTGGGTGTAATGTGTTTGAAATTCCTGTGTCGAAAACTTCTGTTAACTCAAAAGGTACACATCTAACGACTCGTTTTGATTCTAAAACGAATAAAGAATGTGCTACAGATGTTAAATATGATGAGAACAAGTTCTTAAAGCGTATTTCTAATGGTACAATTACCTTCAATGAGAAAGAAGGTTTATTATACCTAATGACTAAAGATAGAATCGAGTATGTATTCGCTGATGAGAAATTAGATAAAGTAGCTAAAGATGTACGTCGTTATGACTGGAAATTAGTAGAGCTAGATGGTGGTGAAAAAAGACCTTATAGACAATGGATAACTTTTGACTTTCACAATTACTTAGTGAAAGGAAATAACGGATGTGCTTTATTCGAAGCTCCATTTGCTATCAATACAAAAACGAGTACAGTCACTTTATTTGAACTTCAATCAGATACGACTAAATCATGTGGTAATAGTAGCAAAGACGAGTTCTTAAAATACTTTGACAACTCTACTTACCCATTCGAAATTACAGATCAGACTTTAAATATCTTACAAAACAATAAGGTGATTATGAAGTTTGACTTAGCAAAGAAAAACTCTTTATAAAACACAAGACTGTAACAGAATACAGTCATTAAAATATCTAAAACCTGTGAAATTATACTTCACAGGTTTTTTTATACAACTAACTATAAATCAATTATAACAGAATAAATATTCAATATTATCAGCTTTCTAATGAGGGTTAAATAAAAATTAAGATAAGCTTATAAAGGCTTTACAATTGATAAATTCTTTACCTTAGTGGATTAATAACAATTTAGTTTTATGAAAGCTTTAATTTTTAATGGTTCTTTAGACGAAGAAGCATTCCGTACATCGCGACGCATTGCACAGTATTATGCAGATCAGTTCATAAATTCTAATATTGAAGTTCGACAGGTTCACTTATCAGATTTTCAAATTCCTATATTTCAAGCTAAATTAATGGATAATGTCCCAGCAGACGTTATGGCCTTTGCGAATGCTTTTAGAGAAGCAGATGTGATGATTTGGCTTACTCCACTCTACCATGGTAGTCTTACTGGAGTAATGAAGAATGCTATCGATTGGTTAGAAATAACAGCCAAAGACCATCCTGCTTATTTGACAAATAAAATAGTAGGATTTACATGTTGGTCAGCTGGTAACCAAGCTATGCAAGGTATACAAGCTCTAGACAATATCGCAAAAGCACTTAGAGCATGGTCTTTGCCTTATTCTATACCGATTAGTAATTCTGACTTATATGAAGACAATGATATCTCAGAAGTCTACAAAAAGAAAATGTCAATGTTAACTGACCTTCTAATAGAGAGTCAAACGCGATAAAACAAAAAGCCTATTTGAATAATTCAAAATAGGCTTTTTTATTACTATCAAGACAACAACTATTTTTTTCTTGGTTGGTATTCGTATATCTCAGTGCTACTCAGGAAAAAGAGAGGCATTCCTACCTCTCATTCCCTATAAAACAATTTTTGAAAAACACCCTATTTGGATCTCACTAAATCCTTTTCTTAAATAACACTCACTTTTAGTACATAACACTTAAAAAACAATCCCTCTCTAACCCTAATTCAGTCTCTTCTTCACAAGCAATGTTTTTTTAAAAAAATTAAGCTTAGGAGGGAATGATCTCATTGTAAGAATCTTTCTGTCTATATAATATGATTACTATGTCAGAAAGATTCTTTGACACATACTTTAAATCGATTAGGCTAGAACTAACTTGGCTAGAGTTGATATTCTTTTTAACTATGAAAAATACTATTGCTTATAACTTTCAAAAGAACCATCTATAAAGCCTATCTAACCGATCATTTTCGCATCAATTATTTTATTGTTATGTTTTTTGTACTGAGCAAATGTAGACATGTTTTTACACTATAAAAACCCTTGTAAACACTGGATTTTTAAGCCCATTCACCTATTGTAGATAATAGTAATAATAAGTTCACCTCCTATAAAATCCTTAAACTAACATTTGTCTCCCCTCGCCTACATCTCTTCACTTTTAACAAGTAAAATAGTTAATACACTACTCATCTTATAACTAATCTACAAAAACACTATTGACTTATTCTATAATAAACAGTCTATACATTCTACTTCTAATTTTTCTTAAATCACTAATGGTGATAAGAGCACAAATATTATTTAACAATTAATTAACTTAATATAATAACCTTTATTAGCTAAATACAACAACTAAATCATCTGATAAATAAGAATAAAGTTCATTACATTCCGTTTTTATGATAAATAAAGAGTTCTATTAATAGAAAAAGGCAGTGAGATAACTCACTGCCTTTACTATTTTTATACTCATATATTATCTTTGAAGGATAATAAACTCTGATCGTCTATTCTGTGCGTCTTCCCATTCACTACATGGTTCACATTCTACTTTTAGCTCTTGTGATCCATATCCCTGAGATTCTAACCTACTACTTTCTATACCTTGTGATACAATATAGTCAAGTGTAGCCTTCGCTCTATCATTTGACAATTTTAAGTTATAAGCTGGATTTCCTTTACTGTCAGAGTGTGAGTTAATTTTAACTCGCATACTAGGGTAGCGCTTCATCACTTTTACTAGCTTATCTAATTCTATCTTACTATTCTCTGTAATTTCGGTCTGATTAAAGGCAAATTGGATATCTCCTAATTCGATTTTGTCTTTCCCTATTACGAGTTCTTCTAGAGGCCTTAAGAATACGTCTATCTCCTGTACCCCTTCTTCAGCATTTACTGTGATATCAATGATTTCATCTAAATAATCTGGGTGAGAGACCTTAATCTTATAAGTCTCGCTACACTTCACTTCTCCTCTAGCCATCCCACTTCTATTAGATACGCCATGATCTTCTACTCTACGTCTAGTATTGATAAACTCTACTTTAGCATCAGCTACAGGAGTATTAAAGCTCTTGTTTTTAAGCATAGTTCTAAACTCTACAAAGCACAGCGGGAATGCCTTATATATATCTGTACGACCTATTCTATCAGAAGAGAATAATCCCATATTCTTATCAGGATAAAAGCTAAAAGCGAAATCGTTCTTAGCTGTGTTAATAGGCTCTCCAAGATTAGTAGGTGCATTAGATAGATTATTTAAATCTGATACATACACATCCATTCCTCCATATCCTCCCCATCGATCAGAACTAAAGTATAACTTATTGTCTGACGAAACGAAAGGATAATCATTACGAGTTCCTGAATTAATCACTGGCCCAAGGTTCTCTGGTTTTCCGAACTCATCATCTTCTAATAGGGCTACACGCCATATGTCTAATTCTCCATAACTTCCTGGCATATTAGAGGCAAAGTATAAGAATTTGCCATCAGGCGATAATGCTGGGCTCGTATACATAAAGCCTGCGCGGGTAAAGCGTAGTGGCTTTACTCTCTTCCACTTCTTTTTCTTCTTCTTAGCATAGAATAAACTCATTAGATGATCTCTATGCTTGACGTTATCATTCTTTCTAAACTTCCTATTTCTATAGGCTTCTGAAGCGAAATAGATACGTTGCCCATTAGCAGAGATCACACTAGGGCCGTCATTAAATCGTCTATTGACACGCCCTTTAATACGCGTTACGCCTTTTATAGGTTCATCTTTTCCCTTAAACTCAGCAGTATAAAGATCAAAGTTAGGCTTGCGTTGCCACTTATCTCTTACTTCAAATATCTTTCTAGGTATTTTCTTTTCGTGCTTTGTTCTATTTGACGCGAAGTACAACGTATCACCAGGATTTAACCATGCTCCAAAATCGTCATATTCTAAATGATTAAGGCCTGACTCCTGAAACATATAAGTAGGATATCTGTCAACTAAGTCCTTATGTGCATCTGGTTTGGCTAAAAAGTCTTTTGCTCTTGCATCTTGAGGTGCTCGACGAACGAATTGTTGCATCATATCTTTGGCTGCTTCATAACGCCCATTCTTCTCCATCACTTTAGCATACTTATAATAGATATCTGGCTTAAGTGTAGAGTCGTTTTGAGCAATTGCTTTACCATAATATCTTGACGCTTCAATATCTTGATTTAACCGATCATAACAATCTGCTAATTGCAAATAAATATAATCAGCTGTACGACGTCCTAATATAAGTCTTTTATATTCGTCCGCTGCCTTAGCATACTCGGTATTCTTATAATATTTGTCTGCTCGTTTTAAGCTTGGTTTCTTTTTTGCTTGTACAGTTATACTTAAACTACACAGTAAAACCATCAAAAAAATTCTCATACTATTCTGTTATATAGACCAATAGAGATAAATGTACTCTATTTTAACTATTTATTACTCAAAAATACTACTTTAATTACTTACTATACTAACGTATATTCTGTAAATTAGTTGTTCAAAATCAGATAAAAATCCCTTCAGTATGAATATTGAATTAAAAAAAGCATTCTTAGCTCTTTATGACACTTTTAAAAAAGAAGATGCTCAAAAAACAGACCGATTAGATAAATGGCGCAATATAGAACCTGAGTCTGCAGAGTTCCTTTCGCTATTAGTCAAAACAAAACAAGCTAAGAGAATACTGGAACTAGGTACTTCTAATGGGTTTTCAACAATATGGTTAGCCGAAGCTGTATCTCATCATCACGGAGAAATTATCTCTATAGATATCGAAAGGGAACGTACAAATAAGGCATTTGAAAACCTAAAACAATTTAACCTACAGTCTTATGTGGAATTGCTAACCTATGACGCAGGAGAATATCTAGCTGATACTAATCTTGATTTTGATCTTATCTTATTAGATGCAGAGAGAAGTTATTATACAGGATATTGGAAAAATCTAGAACGTCTATTAGATCAGACTGAATCTAGTCTATTGGTAGTAGATAATGTAATCTCACATGAAGCAGAAGTAGAAGAGTTTATCAATGGAATAGATGAGAATAAGTTTAAGAAAGTCATCCTCCCTATCGGAGCAGGATTGTTATTAGTTTCTAAGCAGTAAAGAAAAAGCGTGAATAATCTCATTCACGCTTTTTTACTTATACTACTAAAATTGTAGCTATTGGTGGTCTGGTATGACTAATTTATCTTGTTTATACTCTCCTAATACCTTTAAGTATCGAGTAGCCTTAGTTACTTCTTCCATCGCCTTATAATACTTGTCATAATCTTCATTGACTAAAACAACACCTGCGTGGAATGAGTACTGGAACACACTTCCTGACAGAGGCACAGACTGTATCTTACTCAAGTTTAAATCATGAGAAGCTAGTATCTCTAATACTCTATTTAGACTTCCTTTTTGGTGATCTGTATAAAAATATAGTGAAGCTTTATTAAACCCTTCTACTTTCTTAGGCTCTCTACTTAACAAGAAAAATCGTGTATAGTTATCATACACGTCATGGATATTCTCTGCTAAGATCTCTAGATCATACATCTCTGCGGCTAATGTAGATCCGATAGATGCAACACCTTTATACTGTTTCTCTTGAATATTTCTAGCGCATGTAGCCGTATCATCCATCGCTAGACGCTTCCAATCAGTATATTGATCTAAGAAGTTCTCGCATTGTAATAAGGCCATAGGGTGTGTACGCACCTCTGTAATATCCGCTAATGTCTGTCCTTTTAAGGCTAGTAAATTATGTCTAATAGGAAGAGCAATCTCTCCCCAAATATACAAGTCATTCTTAGTTAACAACGAGTAATTAGGTAATATAGATCCTGCAATAGAGTTCTCTATCGCCATCATGCCATAATCTACTTCTTTATTGACTAACTGTTTTACT
Source organism: Myroides sp. (assembly GCF_032073645.1). NCBI lineage: Bacteria > Pseudomonadati > Bacteroidota > Flavobacteriia > Flavobacteriales > Flavobacteriaceae > Myroides > Myroides sp. Next base: position 75,706 of record NZ_DAMANB010000005.1, on the reverse strand, counting down.
AACGAATTAAAAGTAGGACTATCCACTATCTCTACTTCTTCTGAACCAAAGAACTTCCCAACTGCTTCATGGTGGAAAGATCCTTTGATTCCTTGAATGACTACTGATTTCATAAAATATGTTTTTGGGCTTTAATAATTGCAATATTGGCAAACTATCAAAGTTAGTAGTTTATACTTATAATAAGCAGTTTTTATACTCCATATTTTAAGTTTTTATTACTTTTAGCCTATTAATCCCTATTGGATTTAAATTAATCACACCAATTACACTTTTATAACAGCTAATTACTAAATTAATGAGTATAACAATCAGACCTTATCAGAAAGAAGACAAGCAAATCTTACTCGATATCCTTCAGCTCAATGTCCCTACTTATTTTGCGCAAGAAGAAGTAGATGACCTAGCGCTATACCTAGATCAGTATCTAGACCTCTACTATGTAGCCTTAGACAATGACAAGATTATAGGTGCTGCAGGTATTAACAGAAACTTCGAGAAGGAATTTGCTTCATTGAGTTGGGGATTCTTACATCCTGATTATCATCGAAAAGGTGCAGGTTCTCTACTCTTAAAACACAGATTAAACCTCCTAAAGCCTGATCATAGAATCAAAACAATACAAGTGCGTACCTCTCAGGTGGTGTACCGTTTTTTTGAAAAACACAATTTTGAAGTGATAGAAACTCAAGAAGATTATTGGGCAAAAGGTTTAGACCTCTATGTGATGCGTTTAAAATACTAAAGAAAACAAATTAAGCGTTAAAACAAGTAGGGAATTAAAAACAGTTTTGTAATTTCACCTCAATAAAACTCACATCATTATGAAAAAGTTATTCGTTATGGCGGCTATCTTAGCCATTACACCCATTTTTGCAAACACACACCATACTAATATTAATACCAATAAAAGCATTATGACACAAACCCCAAAAGACAAAAAAACAATTTACCAATTTAAGGTTACTGACCTTTATGGAGAAGAGTTTGACTTTGCTTCCTTAAAAGGAAAGAAAATCATGATTGTGAACACTGCTTCTGAATGCGGTCTTACACCTCAGTATAAACAACTTCAGAATATGTATAACGAATTCGGAGGAGACAACTTTGTAATCGTTGGTTTCCCTGCGAACAACTTTGGATCTCAAGAACCAGGTAGCAATGAAGAAATCGCTACTTTCTGTGAGCAGAATTATGGTGTATCATTCCCAATGATGAATAAGATATCTGTAAAAGGAGATGATATTGCACCGATATATGAGTTCTTAACTAAAAAGTCTAAGAATGGATTAGAAGACAGTGAAGTACAGTGGAATTTCCAAAAGTACTTAATAGACGAAACTGGTCATTTAGTGAAAGTAATCAACCCTAGAACACTACCAGATGACCCAGAAATCAAAGCTTGGGTTAAGGCAAAATAAGTCACTTTACATATTTAACCTTAAATCCTCAGCTACCATTTACTGTGAATTAATTCTACTTTACATAGCTTCAATTAGCGATTAAATGTTTTCTGCGGATTTGAGGTTTAATACAATGGGTTTGTTCGTATCTTTGGGTTTTACTTTTAAATTATGAACTATCCACAAATAGAACTAGCGCAAAGTATTATTGAAATTTGTAAAGCAAAGAATATTCAACATATAATCATATCACCAGGATCACGCAATGCCCCATTAACAATAGGCTTTGCTAGTGATCCTTTTTTTACGTGTTACAGTCTCGCAGATGAGCGCTGTGCAGCCTTCTTCGGTATGGGAATTGCCCAACAGACAGCGTTCCCTATTGCCTTAGTCTGTACGTCTGGATCAGCTCTTCTTAACTATTATCCAGCTGTAGCAGAAGCCTTCTATAGTCAGATACCGATGGTTATTATCTCTGCAGATAGACCTACCTCTAAGATTGATATAGGAGATGGTCAGACCATCAGACAGCGCAATGTATATGAGAACCATATCGTGTACAATGCTAATCTAACAGAAGAGGCGAGTAATGAAAATGATATTCTAATTAACAATGCTATTAATACAGCGATAGCCCAAAAAGGCCCTGTGCATATCAATGCTCCTTTTGAAGAGCCGCTATACAATACTGTAGAGGAACTTACAGTTACTCCTACTATCATCAACCTAGAGACGCTACCTCTTCAATTCAAAGAGTTTGATCAATATATAGATAGTTATAAAGAGGCAACTAAGAAGTTGATCCTTGTAGGTGTTAATACACCTGATGCACTAAGTCAGGAGATGATAGACTGGTTAGCAAATGATCCTTCTGTTATTATCATGACAGAGACTACCTCTAACCTGCACCACCCTCACTGCGTAGAACATATCGATCGCATCATTACCACATTCTCTGAAGAAGATTTCTTAACCTTTCAACCTGATCTTTTGATTACTTTTGGAGGAATGGTGATCAGTAAGAGAATCAAAGCATTCTTGCGTAAGTATAAACCTGCTCAGCATTGGCATATTGATACCCTAAGACATTATGATACTTATAATGCGCTTAACAAAGCAGTATTAGATACGCCTGAGAACTTCTTCCAAACCATTAAAGAAAACGTAGAACACTATACCACATCTAACTATTACACTTGGATGCAGAGCATTGTCACAGCTAGACTAGCTAAGCATGAGGCATATTTAAAGACAATACCATTTAGTGATCTAAGTGTATTCGAAACCTTATTTGCTAAATTGCCAAAAGGAACCCAATTGCAAATCAGTAATAGCTCAGCAATACGCTATGCTCAATTAATCAAAATAGACGCTTCTAACCCTGTTTATTGTAATAGAGGTACTAGCGGAATAGATGGAAGTACTTCTACGGCTATAGGGGCTGCTGTAGCTACCCAAAAGCCTACCTTATTAATCACAGGGGATATCGGTTTTCTTTATGATAGTAATGGACTGTGGAATAACTATATTCCTAAAGACTTTAAAATACTATTGTTAAACAATGGTGGTGGTGGTATTTTCAGAATCTTGCCAGGACATAAAGAAACACCTGTATTTAATACTTACTTTGAGACAAGCCATCATCACACAGCTGAGCACTTGGCAAAGATGTATAATTTTAAATATCAAACAGCGACTAACAAAGAAGAACTAGAACAGCAATGTCAATTGTTTTTTGAAGATAATAACGGTCCTGCTATTCTAGAAGTATTCACTCCTACTGAGGTTAATAATACTGTACTGAGCAACTATTTTCGCAATATGTAATTTTAACAGCGATTAATGCTTGCGTATTGAAATTTTATGTATCTTGTACTCAATAAAAAAGAAAATTATGAGTAAAAGAGACGAATTAATTCAAAAGTACGCTGCTGATTTAAAAGATAAGTGTGGTGTAACAGCTAATATGGATTTATTAACTGCTGTAACTATTGGATGTGGACCATCTATTTATAACCAAGATTCTTCTACCGTTGCTGGTTCTTCAGAGTCTGAGTTAGCTACAGTTAAAAACAACTTTTTAATTAAAAAGTTAGGTCTTAAAGATGGACCAGAGTTAGATAAAGGTATCCAAGCTGTTATGGACAAATACGGTCAATCAAATAGAAATAAATACAGAGCTGTAGTTTATTACTTATTGACTGTTCACTTCAAAAAAGAAAGTGTTTACAAGAAATAATATAACGTAAATATATTAATGTACTTTAAAAGGAGCAGCTCTGTGACTGTTCCTTTTTTTATGCTCATCACTAAAAAATTAGAGACTCATCTAATGACAAGTCTCTAATGGGGGTACTTCCAAAAACATTTACGCTTATACAAGTATATCAACCTTTAGGAGTAAACTTTAGAAAACACTATTATCACTAAATCAAATACTACTTCCTTCTGTTATTTTTGGGCTTTCCATATCAGGTCTCTATAAATGCAATGTCTTTGATGTTTAAAAAAAAATATAAAATTGGGTATGAAAAAACGTTCTTATTGTTTAGATTACTAAACAGTTTTTCTTGAGTACACTCTCTTTCCTTTATAGAAAGTGGCTTCTCTCTCTGGAGTACGAGCCACTGCCTCCGCAGAGCAACTAGCCTTCACGAAAACAAGGTCTGCTGAATCTCCTACTTTTGGCCATTGGCGATCTCCTGCTTCATTCAGTGGTAGTACCTGATCCTTAGTCGCTATTTGTAATGCACGACTCAGTCTTAGCTCATCTGTCCATCCATAAAGTTCGGCACAGTGCTTTGCTTTTTCTAACATATCACAGTTCCCAAATGGTTGCCAGTGATCTATAATACTATCTGTACCCGTCATCACACTTACCTTATGCTTATAGAATGTAGGTATAGGCATCATAGAGCGCCCTAGTGGTACAGTAGAGATCACTCCTACTCCATTAGTACTCATCTGTGTACATAACTCCTCTAATTCCTTAGCATCTGACTGCCCTAGAGCGAAGCCATGACTGATATAAGTACGTCCTTGTAACGCTTTATTAGCTTCTACTTGTTTTAAAATATATTGGATAGCAGGAATGCCTGTTTTAGCTCCTTCATGAAGATGGATATCTATTCCTTTGTCATAATCTAAAGCGATTTGAATCATGATATCTAAAGACTTCTCCATATTCCCATCTACCGTAGTTGGGTCAAGCCCTCCAATATAATCCACCCCTAGTTGAGCCGATTCTCTTAGCAGAGCCTCACTATCAGAATATAAAATACCATGCTGAGGAAAAGCAACTATCTCACTCCCCATCACTTCTTTTTTATTCTCTAGTGCTATTTTTAGATTCTCTAAGCTCTTCAGTCCACTAGTCGGGTCTATATTAGTCTGACACCTTGCAAAATAAGTTCCTTGACTATTCATTAAGTCTATCGCCATCTCCGCTTTTTCTACTGACTTAACTAATAGATTAGGTAATATTCTTCTTTCCAGATCGATCATATCTTTAACAGATCGACCAGGTTTAGGATCACCATACCAGCGCTCTCCATAGAACGTTTTATCGATATGAATATGCATATCTCTAAATCCTGGCAACATTAGTAATCCATCCATATCTACACTGATAATACCTGATGTATCGGACATTCCTACCTTATCAATAGAAACAATAACTCCATTGGCAATGCGTATATCAAATAAGGCTGTCTTAGTACGCCACACTTCCCCTCTATCATTATACTCAAAGCCAGTTTCTAATAAGACATTGCGCAGAATGAACACATTTGCCTTAACAGAACTTCTTTCAGTACTTGCTTTCGCTGACGAGCCTACTGATGGAATAAATAATCCACCAGCTGCCGCCGCTGTTAATCCTAGAAATTGCTTTCTATTTATCATGTTGTTGTTTCCTATTATTGTTATACACCTATCGAATATACAGTTTATTTAGCACCAGCTGCTTTTAACAACTTCACCATTCCTGTATAATTTCTCTTTTGAGCATGTTGTAATGGAGTTATTCCATCAGCGTCAGGAATATTCACATTCACACCACCCTTAATTAATTCATCCACGATACTAGTATGTACAGCACCGCCATTGCTAAGGACTATAGCTTCCATAAGCGCTGTCCAGCCTAGTCTATTAACATGATTGATAGGATAATTGGGATAGTTAACCAGTAATTTTACTACTTCTAAATGACCTTTTTCTGCCGCAGGTATAAGTGCACTACCATTATAACGGTTAAACACAGTAAAGTCTGCACCGTATTTTAACGCCTCTTGCACTATTTCTAAATTACCTTCTGCTCCTGCATATAAGAAAGGGCTATTAAGAACCTTGTCTTGGGCATTGACATTTGCCCCTGCTTGCATTAAAATCTTTGCGATAGCATTGCGATTTTGATATACAGCATACATCAGAGGAGTCTCTCCTTTTTCGTTGCGCTGTTCTATATCTACCTTACTTTCAAGAAGCTGTTTCACAGCAGTAAGGTTATTATTCTTAATCGCGGTAAATAATGATACTTCCTTCATATCTACTACTTCATTTGAATGGGTTGAACTTTCATCTGACGAGTTACAAGCCATAGCCGCACCTCCGATAAAGCCAATAAAAAGTAATATAGCTATTCTTCTTCTCATTTTCATATCTCTTGATTTTTAATAGGTTAAGTTCGTTACTTATAACTACTAATACAAAGATAGAAGTACTGATAGGAAGGAAGTTGTAATATTCTTATAGATTATTGGAATTTTTATAACTCGATCTAAACTCACCAGGTGTTACTCCCAATTGTTTTTTGAAGAAATTATTAAAATAGCTCGTATCATTAAAAGACAACGAAAAGGCAATCTCTTTAATCGAAATATTCGTTGTAGTCAATAACCTCTTTGCTTCTAGCAATAGTCTATTCTGAATTAATGATCCCGCATTAGTTCCCAATACCTTTTTACAAAGAATATTTAAATAATTCGGAGTGATCTTTAATTGCTCAGCATAAAATGCTACACTACTTTGTTCTTTAAAGTGTACTTCTAACAACTCTTCGAACTGGAGTATGTTCTTATCTATACTATGAGGATTCACTCCCTCATGATAGTCTACATAATCCTTGTGTAAGTGTTTTAGCAATAAATGAAACGACAATAGAGCAATCTCTCGGTCAATAATCTGATTCTTAGCTAATCGTCCTTCTAATTCCTCTAAATCTGCCTTATACTTCTCAAAGCTCTCCTTCGTTAGCAACATCTGATTCGGTGCTCCTAATTGAAAATAAGCTAAAGGACTATAAGTCGTATTCAGAGATTGTAAGATAGTAGGTGAGAACATCAGTTGAAATCCAACAGTATGATTCTCCAATAACCAATAGTGCACTTGCTGGGGTCTCAAGAAAAACACTTGGTAATCTACTACGTCTACTCTTTCAAAATCAATATCGTGGTATCCTCCTCCTTTTTCAACGAAGAAGATAAAGTAGAAATCATGCTTGTGTGGGGACAACAAATCATTTCTACCTTTCTCAATATGTTTGAACAAAGTTATATCCCAGGTATCTTCCCCTAAAATGGTGGAAGTGGAAAGTGTCTGAATTTTAGTATTTCTATTCACGTATTTTGTATGGTATATTAATTCAAGTGACATTTATAGTCGCTAAAAATAATTCAATTCAAATTCATGTTAAACTATTTTTAGTTAAAACATCACAAAGTTCACACATTGAGAATTATTTACACAATAAAACAACTGTAATTATTATCATTCCTTTATAAGAATATCATTTCAGCCATCTATCAACCTATAAAAAGCCAATATAAGCCTCCCTCTTTCGTTTATTCTAATCCTATAAATTAACATTTCAAATCTCATGTATAAAAAGAAAAGCCCATTCCTTTATAAGGATAGGCTTTAACTGTGATATTAATTTAGTAGATGAATTAATTATTCTAACTTAAGAATGGTAATTTCATTTTTTGGGTTCCCTGCTCCTATCTCCCTCTCATAACCAATCAAATACAGCTCAAAAGAGCTCTTTTTTAATCTATTACCGAGGCCAAAGAAAACAATTATATATTGAACTACCAAATTTTAAAGTACTTTTTGCTCTAAAACATCTACTTATTACTCTCTAAAACCAGCTTCCTTGCTACGAAATATCGCTAAGTGGGAGTCGTTTTAAATATATTCTATTTTTCATCTTTTATCTAAATAAGTTATCATTCTCCTTTACACTAAACCTCCACCACTTCTATAAAGGCAGGGCTACAACCGCCGCCTTTAGAGAAGTCAATACCATATACTCGTCTAAATGCCTCTTGTACCACCTTGCCATTGTCTAACCAAGGATGTGCAAATGACACAAAATCAACACTCATCCCTTTTTCGAGGTAAACCTGCTCATTATTATATGTGCGTATCACCGTAGCTTTATATCTTGCCATAGCTCTAATTTTAAATCTAAGTTAGTTCTAACACACTATGTATCATAACAATAAAGTGCCAAACCCCACTTTTTTTGAGTGAGAAAATTCAAATATTCATTCACTCAAAAAAAGCTCATATTCACCCAATAAAAATATTTTATATCGAAAATCACCTTATGTAATTCTATCCCTATCTACTCCTTTCAATAGGTGAGTATTGTTCCTTATTAACTCCATTCAAATAAGTACTTGTTCTTCTATTTGATAGTTTTAGAAATTATCATAGCTTTGGAGATTAACCTTAAGACAAGTTCGCTATATGAAGTATTATACCTACTAACCTAGATATACTACATCATACAAGCCTCTACTACCTAACCATTATAAATGAAAAAAAACACTACAGCATCTTCAGTTGCTGCTGCCCTGACCTCTATGATGTGTGTACAAGGGGGAGCATCTGTAGCCAAGCAATTATTTCCTGTAGTTGGAGCTACCGGAACGACCGCTTTGAGAATAGGCATATCAGCTATATTCCTTAATATTATTAATCGTCCGAAGATTTCGAAGTTCTCTAAAAAAGAATGGTTGTACTGTGGGCTATTTGGAGGTTCTATTGCCCTGATGAATATGATCTTCTATCTCGCTATACAGCGCATTCCATTAGGACTAGGAGTGACGATAGAATTTATAGGCCCTTTATTTCTAGCGCTATTCTTATCTCGAAAAGTATTAGATATCGTATGGGCTTTATTTGCTTGTGCAGGGATATTATTAATCGTTCCGTGGCAGACTAACAATGTAGATATTATAGGACTAGGATTAGCCGCTACAGCAGGTGTATTTTGGGCGTGTTATATCGTGATGGGAAGTAAAGTCTCTAAAGAAATGAATACAAACCATGCAGTATCAGTAGGTCTTGTATTCGCTACGTTTATCGTAGTCCCTGTAGCCTTATTTATGGGAGGACTAGAGAAGTTGACCTGGGGTAGCTTAGGGTTAGGTGTATTAGTCGCTATTCTATCTAGTGCCTTACCTTTCTCTCTAGATTTAGTTGCACTAAAGAAGTTACCAGCCAAGACATTCAGTATCCTTACTAGTTTACAGCCTGCCTTTGCAGCCATGTCAGGTCTTCTATTCTTAAAAGAGCACCTCACCATGACACAGTGGATCTCTATAGCCTGTGTGATCACTGCGAGTGTAGGCTCTACTATATTTAGCACTAAAAAAGAAGCTTAGTTATTTATATATCCTAAAAAGGGTTATTCTCATGATTAGAATAACCCTTTTTTATACAGATGCATTTTAAACAAATAAGTAAGCATTACTTTTTAATGGCACTGATTGCATACCTATCGGATACTTATCGCATAGTGGTCACATAATAAAGCTATAAAAGAATGCAATCACTATACTATAATTCTACCATCAGATGCTGAACATTCGGCTCGATTTTTGATATAAAATACTTATTATCAACTATTAAAACCAACAACATTATGGCTAGAATTAATTCCAAAAAACTCCTAGTAGGTATAATAGGACCTATTTATGGAAAAGAACACAGAGGCAAGCAGATATTCCAAACAAGGCCTAATCGTTCAAAACAAGACAAATCAAAAAATCACAATGCAAAATTAATGCGAAGTGTATCTCATAACTCTTCCTTTATTCGACAGGTAATCGAGATTCATTTAAACAAAAGACATGAGAGCTATATGCATTCTCGATTTTTAGGGCACCTCATGAGTATCATGCACCAGGAGGATAAGATTGATTTTAAACAAAGGTCGATTTTTTCGGTCAATTGTAAAGCACTCGAAGGTTTTGAGTTCAATAGAAAAGCTCTGTTTAAAGACACTTTCCTCGAAAGAATTATTGTACAACACACAGACAAAGAAGTACTGCAAGTACAGGTACCTTCTTTTATTCCAAAAGAACAAGTGGTCTTCCCAAAAGGTTGTACAGATGCACTCCTGCGCATTAGAGCCTTTGCGATACACCCTGACAACGACTTATCCAAAGAAGGACCACTTAGAGAGCTAAATATAGAATTTTCGATACATGATTCTATTGTAAACGAAACTGACTGGTTGTGTAATTGTATTGATACGGATGAAAAATTTGAGCTTTTAGTAGCAGATATACAGTTCTTTTACCCTATCAATAATACTGCACAAAGGTTAACTTTATATAATACAAAAGAATATAACCCTAGTATGGTTATCTATGCTAAATAGAGGTATTTGTACTTTGGTTTACTGATAAAGAAGATGATACCAAAATACACAGCAAATAAAAGGGAGTCAATCACTTGACTCCCTTTTCTATTTAAAGTATTCTTACTTCTTCTCTATCGCAGCACGATAAATATCTTCGTATAGAGGTACGACCTTATCTATACTGAATTTCTTCGCTACTTCTCTTGCGCGTTCTTTAAAACCACATAGCGTATCTTGATCTTTTACGATCTTCAATGCATTCGCTACCATATCCTCTACATCTCCTACATTACTAAGATATCCTGATACACCATGCTCATTCACCTCAGGAAGACCTCCCGTATTACTAGAGATAACAGGTACTCCCATCGCCATTGCTTCTAAGGCTGCTAGACCGAAGCTCTCTGTCTCTGATGGCAATAAGAATAGATCAGAATAAGATAAGATATGCTCTATCTCATTACTATTACCGAAGAAGATAATCTTATCATAGATTCCCAATTCTAATGCTTGGCGTTCTGCACGCTCTTTCTCAGGCCCGTCCCCTACTAACATCAGTTTAGCAGGTCTCTCTTTTTGGATTCCATAAAAGATAGAGACTACATCTTCGATGCGTTTCACCTTTCTGAAGTTACTGATATGCGTTACGATCACCTCATCTTTACCAGCCATAGCACTACGCTTACACGGTGTGTCTTCACAGTCTAATTCTTTTACCTCTATAAAGTTAGGAATGACATGAATCTCCTTTTCAGTACCAAACAGGCAGTGAGTAGATTCTTTTAAAGATTGAGATACAGAAGTCACATAATCAGAATTATTGATGCTAAAGCTCACTGCAGTCTTATAGTTCGGGTGATTTCCTACTAAAGTAATATCTGTACCATGTAGTGTTGTAATCATCGGTAGATTAATCCCTTGTTCTTTCAACATCTGCTTCGCCATATACCCTGCATAAGCATGAGGAATAGCATAGTGTACATGCAGTACATCGATCTTGAATAGTTTCACCATATCCACTAATTTACTTGACAAGGCAAGTTCATAAGGCTGATAATGGAATAATGGATACTCAGGAACATTTACTTCGTGATAAAATATATTAGGATTTAGCAAGGCTAAACGCACTGGTTGGCTATAAGTAATAAAATGCACTTCGTGATTTCTTTTCGCTAATTCCAACCCTAATTCTGTGGCTACTACACCACTACCCCCAAAGGTTGGATAGCATACGATGGCTATTTTCATATAATTAATGCTTGTTTTTTAGAATCCTTAAAGATAATTCTATTATTAATAACATCTCTTGTTTTAACTTTCAACTTTGTTCTATGCCGTCTTTTTTAACAATACACCTCTGTAACACATCCTTTTTAGCTATTTTATTTTAACAAAAAGACTATTTTTGTTAGGCTATAAGACGCATAAAATAACACATAGAAAAAATGACAAAAGAAGAATACCAACAAAAATACAATGAAGAAGATGCAGTGGGATGGGATGCTATCTCTGATCACTTAGCAAAGCAATATGGAGAGCAAGAACCTCAGCACTTCGGCAATGCATTACCTTACTCTTTAGGTGGAGAAAACCCTTTAGATGGATTAAGTGTATATAATAGTGATCAACAGACAGATCATTTCCATATTGTTACCTATGGATTCTCTGACTTATATTATAATGACGAGGCTGTAGACAATGACTTTAGTGGATATGGTTTTGAGTTGACAATGCGTCTAAAAAAACAAGGAGATGAAAACTTTCATTGGGCGATGAACCTTATGAATAACTTGGCTAAATATGTATTTAACTCAGGAAAATGGTTTGAAGAGTTTCATTTTATCCCTACTAATAGCCCTATTCGTTTAGATTACGATACTGATTTAGTAGCCATCGCTTTTGCACTAGACCCAGAACTAGGCTCTTTAGACACTCCTAATGGACGTATAGACTTCTTACAGATGGTTGGTATTACTCAGAAAGAATATGATGCCTTACTAGAAAATCCTAAGACTTCTGAAACAGAAAAACTACTTGAACAATTGCGTCAAGACAATCCTTTGTTGATAGTCGATTTAGATAGAAAGTAGTTAATGGTGGACAGTTTAAGGTTTACGGTTCACTGTAAACCGTAAACTGTGAACCGAGAACCTATAAAACCCAACGCTCCACTAAGCTATACCACATCGCTTTACCTTCTTTTAAGGTAAATACTGCTGATGATTCTCTAACTGTTTTTAAATCATCTGTCTGTTGTATTTCTATATAGTGAACTACTGCATGTCCGAAAGTAGCGTATCCTTCTATATCCTTAACCTCTATTTGTCTTGTTGGAAAGATTCCATAAGCAGTAGTTAACCATTGTGTAAATGTATCATACCCCATACTCTTACCATCTCCGTTAGTCATTACAAATAATGGGTCGAATGTACTTACTATCGCTTGATACAACTCTTCTTTATTAGATGCTGTGCCGTTAAACCAAGTCTGTATATTGATGTGAAAGTCTATTACCTGTTGTTTTCCTAATTCTAAATTACTCATCTTATTTATTTTTGTTTATTGATTTGAGCATAAAAACCTATGCTGATTAATTGTACTAACCCTATTACTGCTATTGCTATCCCAAAGGCTTTAGGATAGTCTAAAGTACTACTTAAACTAAAGAATACAGTACCTATCACTGCTCCTCCTAATACACTGCCTACTTGTATCGTAGTACTCACAATACCTGATGCTTGCCCTACTTGATCTATTGCTATGGACTTAATACTCTCTTTCATCATCACAGGCATTAACAGCCCGTGTCCAAGTCCTGCTGATAGAAATAAGCCATGCATGAATGCGTTCGGTGTACCATATTGACTAAATAATATACCTAACCCTACGAAAGAGATTAATAATAACAATAGTCCTGATCTTATCCAAAAAGAAGCTTGCTTATCTACCTTAGCAAATAAGATTGGCCCTAGAAAGAAACCTATTCCATAAGGCAAAACAGCCATACCAGCTACTAATACATCCCACCCTAGATAAGACTGTAAATAGTAGGGATAACAGATGAATAGCCCTGCGGTAAAATTATAAAACAAGATGATAGGCAAATTATAAGCAAAGGATTTATTACTAAACAAAGAGATAGATAACAAGACAGGTTTTTGGCGTTGTTCTCTATATTGTTCATACTTCACAAAGCTAATAGCAAGTGCTATACTACCTCCTATAATAGCAAATATCCACCACACCCAATCATAGGTTCTTCCATAAATCAAAGGAGTGATAAAACAAAGTAACGCACTAATCACAAGGACTACACCTAAGTAATCTAACTTTTGTTTTTGTACTTTCTCCTTAGGCATAGTAGTATAAATACCGTATAGACAAATAGCTGCCACAGGTACATTTACCAAAAAGATAATCTCCCACGTTAGATTCCACAAATGAATATTTAATAGTACACCACCTAATAATTGTCCTACTATAGCTGCTAAGCCAAATACAGAACCAAAAAGTCCTAAAGCCTTTGCTCGTTCTGATTCGTCAAAGAGGATTCGAATAGAAGCTAATACCTGAGGTGCTAATAAAGAGGCTCCTATTCCTTGCAAAAAACGAGAGAAAATCAACATCTGTACAGAAGGAGAAAATGCACACGCCAAAGAGGAGATTAAGAATATCCACAGCCCTGTCGTAAAGATAGTTCTCCTACCATATATATCACCAAGCTTTCCACTACAGACTACCAGAGCAGCATACGTAAGTCCGTATATCGCAATGACCATCTGCAATTGATTTTCTGTTGCATGGAATGATTCTTTAATAGCAGGCAGTGCCATATTGACAATAAAGTAATCTAAAGGGGATAGAAAAGCTCCTATAACTAAATAGCGTAGAATAGTCCACCTGTTTTTATATTCATTCATATTGTTTATTTTTATTCCTTTGCAAAGGAAACACCCTAGATACAAATTACCTTGTACTTTAAAAGGTTTTTACAGTAAACAATATGACTTCTAAAAACACCTTCGACCCTATTCATATCACAGAACATCTACTGATAGATGATGTTTTTAGTATACAACCAAAAGCGCATCTCACTATCGTGTATATACAAAAGGGAAAAGGGATGAGTCTATATGAAGATCATAAAGTCCCTTTTAAAAAGGGAAAGCTGTTTATTATTCCTTTTGATACACCGTATTCTTTTGAAAGTAAAGATGGCCAAATCCTTGTGATAGAATGTCCTCAGAGCTTTATCATTCAGATTCGCACAGAGGCAGATCGCATAGAGACTTGTGATAATATCAATAAGCTGACCTATATCACACATAACTACCATACTAAAGCGGGATGTGTGTTCCAGTCTGAAGAAGATGCTGTATTTGCAGAACAGTTATTGCTCAGTATTCAACGAGAGCACAATAACCATACACAAGATTATTTAATCATAAGACAATGCATTTCTATCCTACTCAACCTTGTAGCTCGTAACCTTATTCTACACGATTATGAGCAAGTCAATGAGAATAGAAAGGCACAAGATATTATGAAAATGATCACTTATATTCAGCAACACATTGGGCATAAGGAGAAGTTGACTTTAGAAGCGTTAGCCAATGAGTTTAGTATTTCTAAAAACTATCTGGGTGAATATTTTAAGAAACAGACAGGGATATCACTACAAGACTATATCTTAGATTACAAGCTAAAGTTAGTAGAAACTAGGCTTAAGTACAGCAATACCAGATTAAAAGAAATAGCTTTTGAACTAGGCTTTAACGATGAAAGTCATTTGTCTAAATTGTTTAAAAAATATAAACAAATGACTCCCTCACAGTATAAAAAAGAACACCAAAAAGTATAATATGCCTCTTACCAAACTAAATCAGTTAAATCGGTATTATAAATATCAAAAACGCTTACAGAAGAGTTGCGAAACTGTTCTTTTATCAAAGTTTGATACTCTTCTATTTTAGAATTCTCTCTTAACACTGATAAAGATTCGTTGTAACCAAAAGTATACACAGCTTCTTTTGTTTTATCACTATACTCTTTTCTTATCTCAATAGATTGACCATTTAATGTTGCATGAATATTATAAACACTTAACTGCTGATCTTTTAAATAATCTCTCAAATCTTCAAAATTAGGGATATCTTCTATCCACTCTCCTGTATATTCTATACCTAAGACTTCACTTAGTTTATTCTCTTGTTCAGGGCGTAAAACGAAGTTAATCCTTAAAGCTTTTTTATCATTGCTTAATTTACATAAGCTATCATCCTTCAAATTGTTTAAACATCTCTCAAGTAGATCCTCGAAAGCAAAACCAGTTTCTTCTATTTCGTCATCTACCCAATTATAAACTGTTCGATCATCTGTATCATCTGTACGCAACAACCAAAATTCTTCACCTCCATTATCCCCTATCATCACATAGTTCTCTTCTACTTCACCTAAATACCCATTCTGTTCTATCCATTCGTTCTTATTAATGAATAGCCCTTCTATAACATCTTGATAGATACCAATAGTTAACAAGAACTCTCTGTAATAAGGTGGTAACGATCTTGAGATACTTGACTCTAATTCTACTACTTCTTTCTCTTTTAAAGCTTTATAAAACAAATAGTTTTCAAAAGGTGCTATCTCTTTTAAAAATAGTTGATAATTAATAGTTTCCATATTATTATGTTTAGCATAATGAGCAAAAATAACTAAATTTAGAAAACATGTTTACCCCTAAAAACAGCCATTTATCTTATAAAAAAGCTAAAGTTAGTTAGGAAACTTAAATTCAAAAATCAATAGATTAATTTCGCGCGTGAAACAATAATTTATAGCGGATGAATACAAAAATACAAAGACTTAATCCTAGCACTTTAGCAGCACCAGTGGGAAGATATTCTCATGTGACTGTGGTTCCTAAAGGAGCTAATCTATATACATTCTCAGGACAAATAGGTACAGATGCGATGGGGAATATCCCTTCTACATTTAATGCGCAAGTACAAAACACATTTATGAATATCATCCAAGTATTAGGTAGTCAAAAACTAACTGCTGATGATGTTATTAAAGTTAATATTTGGGCGACACAAGAGATAGACTGGGACTTCTTCTACGAAGTTTGGGATAACACTTTTGGTACAGATTACCCATCTATGACTGTTGGGTATATCACAGCACTAGGATTGCCAGAGATTCAATTAGAAATAGAAATATGGGCTGCAAAGTAGTCGTTTAGATTGATACATAATAAGTAATTCGCAAGAGTTGGCTCAGTTGGGTCAACTCTTTTTTCTTATAAGCCTCCTAACACACTGAAAATAAATACTAAATAAAAGTAAATGCGCTATCTAAAATTACCAAATTTTGGTAACTTTGATAAAAATAGAAGTTATGGGACGTAATACATCAGTATCATTAGGAGACTACTTTGAAGGTTTTGTTGAAGCTAAAATAAATGAAGGTCGTTATAAAAATGCTAGTGAGATCATTCGCGCTGGTCTACGTCTTCTTGAGAAAGAAGAAAATGAGATACAAGTATTAAGAAATGCTATACAAGAAGGAATTGATAGTGGAATAGCTGCAGACTTTGACCCTAACAACCATCTAAAAGCTTTAAAGGCTAACAAATAGAAATAATGGCAAAGTATATTTTGACTAACCGTGCGGTTAAGGATCTCTCCGAAATTTGGTCATATACTTTTGAAGCATGGTCTGAGCATCAAGCTAATAAATATTATACTCTATTAATTGAAACTTGTCAGAAAATAACCAATAATCCAACTCTTGGAAAAAGTTACGCCAGGATAAATACACATCTCTTAGGTTTTGCTATAGGTAAACATATTATATTCTATCAAATACTACAGAATAAAGATATTTTAGTCATTCGCTTCTTACACGAACGAATGGACTTAAAAAACATTTTGAAAGAATAGTACTGATATAATTACATTCTCCAAGTCTACCTAACAAGAACTATCCTCCTATTAAAAAGTAACTAAATCGTCTTTTACTTCTTCTTCTATTAGGACTCTCGTTAGCTTTATTAAAAAAGATAAATACAATGACAAAATCAAAAGACGAGAGTCAAAATTCATAAATCCACCTTTCAACTATTTTCTTACAGATACACTATTTCTTAATTAAATCCTTTTAAAACACTGTATTATAGACTTTTAAACCTATATTCAAAATTAGTGATTTTTCAATTATTCCTTTCTCTTTAAACCTATAAGTCTGATAGGTAAACTTAAAATTGCAATAGGCATTTAGATGAAAAGAGCTATGCCTTAGAATTACTTTGTAGTATTTATCTAATGTGGATATTGGGTTAAACTAACTAACTATAAAAACCTACAAAATATTGTTTACACCTACTAATAATCAACTTATTATAAAATACTTCTCATTTAGGACAAACTTATACTTAGAATGATTATAAATAATTATATATTTGCGACACCCTAATTATATTTATTAAATCTAAATAATTGATTATTATGCAAACTGATAAGCCCAAGAAAACCAAGGGGATTTTCAAAAAGTATATGCTTAAACTCCACTTGTGGTTAGGACTACTGTCAGGTATAATTGTACTTATCGTATCACTTACAGGAACTGTTTTTGTCTTCAACGAGGATATCTCTACCTATCTTAAACAAGACATGATCTATCATGGCGAACAAGATATTGAAAATAAAAAACCGATTCCTATTCGTGAACTAAAAGAACTAGTTAATGCACAATTAGTTAACGAAGAAGTTCCAGCAGAGGAAGTAACAATCCCAATGGATCCTACTCGTTCTTATCAATTTGGATTGTTTAAAGCCAATCCGGAAGGATGGAATTATTTCGATACTTATCTCGTTTTTAAAACAGTCTATGTCAATCAGTATACAGGAGAAGTAATTGCTGTCGATGACCTATTGAAAAGCCCTTTCTTCTTCACTATGATTCTTCACCGCTCATTACTTTTGAGTAATGCTGTAGGAGGTACTATAGTAGGTGTAGCTACTATAATCTTTGTGATTATGCTAATCACAGGGATTATACTATGGTGGCCTAAGAATAAGAATATGCGTAAACAACGCTTTTGGTTTAGATGGAAGAAAGTAAAAGGTTGGCGCCGTAAAAATTATGACGTTCACAATATACTTGGATTTTACTCTTCGGCTCTAGCTTTAATAGTGGCTATTACAGGGATTATGTACTCTTTCCGTATTACTATGAGTTGGGTCTACTTCTTAATCAACGGGTTTTCTATGTATGCACCAGACTTTAGTCATTATAAGACTACAGCTCCTGAGTCTATGGAAACTCCAACAACAGTAGATCGCATAGCTGCAACTGTAAAAGAGCACTACCCTAATGCTTTCTCCTTTGGTATTGACTTAGAAGATCATGAGAACGCTGATCATCATCACGATAATATGACCATTCGCGTTAAAGATCACGAATTCAAATATAATGACTCACATACCATGATATTTGACGAACACTCTGGAGAGCTATTGTTCAATAGATCTCATGGAGAACGATTATTAGCAGAACGAGCTACTGGTGCTACTTATGATTTGCACGTAGGAGCTTTCTTTGGTATGCCTGGAAAAATAATTGCTTTTATCCTTAGCTTATTCTGTGCCTCTCTTCCTATTACAGGTTTTGTTATCTACTGGGGAAGACGCAATAAAAAAAAGACTACTAAATAATTTTTAAAACAATGAAAAGACCATATATATGGCTGCTATCACTATGCAGCCTGGGTACCTATGCCCAAACAGAAGCACAATTAGACAGTATACTCAACGCATTTAATACAAACCTTGGCGAAGTATTAATCACTACTAAAGCTCCTGTATTCCAACAGAAAGCTGACAAAATGGTGTTTAGTGTAGAGAATAGTGCTTTATCAGATGGAAGTACAGTACTTGAAGTTCTTGGAAGAGCTCCAGGAGTGGTTGTATCTCAAGAAGGTGAATTGTCTCTGAGAGGTAAAAAAGGAGTTAGTGTAATGCTAAATGGAAAACTGAGTTCTCTATCTGCAAAAGAACTAGCTAACCTCTTGAGATCAACCAACTCTTCTCAAGTTAAAAATATAGAGATTATCGCTAACCCATCTGCTAAATATGATGCTGCTGGTAATGCTGGTATTATCAATATTGTATTAAAAAAGTATAAAATGGAAGGGCTGAAAGGAAGCTCTTTTGTCAATGCAGGTCGAGGACGTAAAAACCGCCTTAATGCAGGATTTAATCTAGGGTATACGCATGAGAAACTAAGTCTATTTGGAGACTATAGCTATACTTTTAGAGGGGAAGAAGAACACAAGCATTATCTTCAAGACTTCTACAACACTACTAATCCTTCTGTGATAGACCGACACAGTGAACAACGCTTCACTAGTAATGAGCCTCTTACTTCTAATAACTTCAAATTTGGAGTGGATTACGCTCTATCTTCTAAAACAACTGTGGGCTTCTTATTCGATGCTAAAATCGGGAGATATGAAGATTATTCTAAAGGATATAATATGATATATGCTCCTGTAGAAACATTGAATTCACATGTTAATACAGACAACGGAAATAAAGAGCATTGGTATGATTACACATTTAACTTAACTGCCACTCATTTATTCAATGATAAGGGTAGTAAAGTAGATGTAGATTTAGAATATGAGACTTCTAAGTTTAGATCTGAACAATCTCAATTAGCTGACGTTTTATTAAATAACTCAAATGCTTCATATAGAAATAGACGCGGATATATTCCTTCACAGTTTAAGGTATTTAATGGTAAATTAGACTTTACCTTACCTCTTGATGATAAGCACGCTTTAGAGACAGGATGGAAGTCAATTGTCAAATCAAATGACAACCCATCTGTTTATGAATTCCAAAATAACTCAGGGTGGGAAGTAGATCCTGCTTCAACAAATCACTATAAATACAATGAACAGATACACGCTGCTTATGCTAACTACAAGCTTAGTTTAGAGCATTGGAGTTTTCAGGTAGGATTGCGTTCAGAGTTTACACAAACCGAAATAGACCAAAAAACAACTAAAGAATACAGTAAAAACGATTATACTAAACTATTCCCTAGTGCCTCTATCAAGTACGAAACAGATAACGCACATGGCTTCTATGCTTCGTATAGTAAACGTATTAATAGACCGAGTCACTTTGACTTAAATCCATTCCGTTTTTACGATGATCCTTTTAACTATTGGCAAGGGAATCCTAAGTTAAAACCTGAGATAACACACGCTTCTGAAGTAGGATATACATGGAGTAAGTACCTTATCGCAAATGTGTACTTCAGTGTGACGAACGATGTGATGACCAATGTGTATAATTACCAAGCAGATACAGGTATCTTAGTAAGTACTCAAGAAAACTTAAACAAATCTTATCACTATGGTGCGAATGTAACAGGTACAGTAAGCCCTACAGAATGGTGGTCTATGAGTAATATGTTTAATTTGTTTAACAACAAATATGAAGGAAACTATCAAGGAACAGAAATCAACAGTTCACAAGTAGCTTTCACTTTTAACTCTCAAAACAACTTTACCATTATTAAAGGATTAAAAGCCGATGTCAATGCACAGTATTTCTCTAAGTCAAACTTAGGTCTATACAAAAGAGACAGTTACTTTGACTTAACAATCGGTTTATCTAAAGCCCTATTAGAAGACAAAGCAACTATTAAACTAGCTGTAACAGATGTTCTAAATACTGTGAACTATAATGTAATAGGAGATAACTTCAATTCTAATATTCGCAAGAAATATGATCTAGATAGTCGAATAGCTACTTTATCATTTAACTATAAGTTTTAATCTAATTAAGGAGATTCTATCTCATTATACTTCATTGATTTATACACAAAAGCCAGTCAATCTCGACTGGCTTTTGCTTATATAATAAGTCTTATTCTCTTACCAATACCCTAGTGCTTTCCACCATAGGCCTCCTACTAGAATAAATATAATTAGGTTAACCACACTAGTTACAAAACCTACTTTCCACCATTCTCCTAATGTTGTATATCCTGTTCCGAAGATAATCGGGGCTGTACCTGTACCATAATGTGTAAGTGACATCATTATAGATGATGAGAATCCTAGTACTAATGCCCATAACATCTCAGGTGCTCCAAGAGCTATACCTGCTGCGAAAAAGGCTGCAAACATCGCTGTAATATGCGCTGTAGTACTTGCAAAGAAATAGTGAGAATATACATATACTAGAAGCAGTATAAGCGTAGCTGGTATCCACGATAATCCTAATCCTGCAATACCTTTTCCTACTGTTGTAGCGAGCCATCCTACTAGACCTAGTTTACCTAAGAAACCTGCCATCATTACTAAAGCTGCAAACCATACTATCGTATCCCAAGCCCCTGTATTTTTTAATATATCTTCCCAAGTTAATACACCTGTGACAATAAGAATTCCCAATCCTAAGAAAGCTGCCGCTGTTGGTTGAACAGCAAAAGTATCTCCAAAAATCATTGCCGGAACTCCTGCCCATAACAATAACAAGGTGGTAAACACTCCCATTGTAATATACTCAGGTAAAGAAATAGGCCCTAACTCATCTAATTGCTTTTTAGCAAATACTGGAGCATCAGGTGTTTTCTTTATCTCTGGTGGATAAATCATATAAATCACTAAAGGCATCACGATTAAAGCTACTAAACCTGGTACTAAAGCTGCTAGTGCCCACATTCCCCATGTTATAGTGATTCCAGCAGTAGTACCTGCTAGCACCAAACTAACAATTAATGGATTAGGAGCTGTAGCGGTAATAAACATCGCTGAAGTAATAGGATTGGCATTATAGTTCACTAGTGCTAAATAACGTCCTATCTTTTCAGCAGACCCTTTCTCTGGTCTAGAGCCAAAACTCACTGCGATAGAACGCATAATAGGGTGTATAATTCCTCCTCCCCTTGCGGTATTACTTGGTGTTACAGGAGCTAAGATTGTTTCGGCAAAAGACAGTGCATACGCAATCCCTAGTGTTCTTTTACCAAACAAGGAAATAAGGAAATATCCTATTCTAGCACCTAAGCCTGTTTTCTTTAAACTTATAGAGATCATCACTGCTACTCCAATAAGCCAAATTAAATCATTTGAAAAACCACTTAAAGCATCTGCTAAAGCTGCTTTAGAGTTATCTGGATTAGTTACACCTGTTATGGCTACTAAGGCTATCGCTACAATAGACACTGCTCCGATAGGTAGCGCCTTTCCAATAATAGCTGCGATAGTTCCAACGAATAATGCTAACAACTGCCACGCATTAGGACTAACGCCTTCTGGAACAGGGATAACAAACCAAATAATTAAAGTGATAGCGACCGCGATTAACGCTGGTACGGGTTTGATAGGTTCTAATTTACTTGCCATACGAGTAATTGATTTCTGTAGTAAGTTATAATCCCCAAATGAGTAAATACAATCTTAGTATAAAAGGGATATTTTTCACTACTTTTATTTATAATCTAAAATCAACAAAAATGCCAAACACACATTTTGTACAATATTTTTTTAGTTTTTTTATAACAAATAAGCACACTTAACTGTTATAATAGTATGTTTGTTATTTCTATTTTTCACTATTAAAGATAACACTTTATTATATAATATTTTTAGTTTCCAATCAATTTTTAACTACAAAAATCGAATTAACTACAACCTTAACACTATAAAATAATTAAAAAAACACATTCATTAACGTTTTTTAATATTATAATTCCGTTAATCCTTTATTAATAAAATCGTAAACTATGATATCCGTATATAAGATAAAGCCCTATTTTCAGAAATCGCTAATGCCAATACTAAATGCATTACACAAAAAGAAAATCACAGCTAATCAGATTACTGTATTCGCTATTGTCTTCTCTTTTGTATTAGCTGTGTTATTTTGGTATGCAGATAGCTACCACTTCTTCTTTCTTTGTTTACCTATCGGATTGGTTATTCGCATGGCATTAAATGCATTAGATGGCATGATGGCTAGGTTGTATAATCAGACTTCTAAGAAAGGCGAATTACTCAACGAGGTAGGTGATATTTTATCTGACTTTATCTTATTTATTCCTTTATTAAAGTTTCAACCAGAGAGCACCTATTTGATTGTCTTATTTATAGGCTTGAGTATTATCAATGAGTTCGCAGGGCTAATGGGAAAGATATTAGGTGGAGAGAGAAGATATGATGGTCCTATGGGCAAAAGCGATAGAGCATTAGTATTGGGAATATATGGATTACTGCTATTCTTAGATATTAATCTTAGTGGAGCGTCTTTCTATATCTTTATCGTTATCAATTTACTATTACTATTAAGCACAATCACAAGATGCCGCAAAGCACTTAAAAACGCACAATAGATGACAAAGGAAGGAAAGTTTGCAGATGTACCCCTACGCGTTAGGACATGGTGTTATATCGTTGTAGTGTTTGGCCTAGCGCTACTACATCCGTTGAGTTTATTAATGTTCATTATGTTCCTAATCTATTGGGGACAACTAGAGTTATTTACTTTTGCCATCCCTATAGGATCCCTAAAGTTAGGAGTAGCTGTATTGACTACCTTGATTATCACTATTTGTTTATTACTGCTACCTATTGAAGAGAGTTTACTTACTATACTTGGCTTAAGTATGATTGTTTCTGCTGGTATATACCTAAAATATAGAAACTATGCTTTCTTCTTAGTGATCATGACCATTTACCTGCTATCTACTGCGATATTATTCTATATCGGATTGGCAAAAGAAGGTTATAAATATCTCATTCTATTAGTTGTCCCAATGGAGCTAAACGATGTGAGTCAATATATGGCTGGCAAACTATTTGGCAAGACTAAGATAACTCCTCATATCAGCCCAAATAAAACACTAGAAGGCGTTATAGGTGGTATTGTGATGACTACAGGTATATTTAACCTGATGTACTATTTACTATTCGGGGAAGCCATTACGCTAAAGACTATTCTACTGGCGATGGCATTGAGTGTTTTAGGTTTTTTAGGAGACCTAACCTTCTCCTTAGTCAAACGAAGAGCAAATGTCAAAGACACAGGTACACTCCTTCCTGGACATGGAGGACTACTAGACCGTGTAGATAGTTTATTATACACCACTCCCCTATTTTATATTGTCATGTTATGGATCAAATAAAACCTTATAATCGCGTAGCGGTGTTCTCTGGTGGCGGAAGTCGCTTTGTGATGTACTGTGGTATGTATGTCGCGATGGTCGAACACAATATTCGACCTGACTTGATCATCTCAACCTGTGGAGCGACTATCTCTACATCGATTATACGCACCTTTAATACACCCGCGGCCATTAAAGAATATCTAGCGTCAGACGAATTTCTGACTGCTGCGATGAATACCTTTTTGACTAATCAGACGAGACTAGACCGCCTTCCGTACTACTGTATCAAGCACAGTAAGAAAAAAGAGAATGCTCCCTATCTATTAGACCTGTTTAGCAAGTATTTTGTTGATCAGCCTCAAAACCTAGATGAGAAATTCCCTTCTCTACTAACTACACATACTGATGCGCCAGAGGTCATTACCCTTGGTTCTGAGATATTATATACACCTAATCGAGTGAACAAAAAGAGAAAGGGCGAGAAAGCCTTTAAGAAAATACTCATTCCTACTGCTAATGTTCCTCTTGATTCATTATATCAATATATTGATCAATATAAATTTGACACAAATAGTGCAGTAGAGAGAGATACGGAATTACTTCTAGGGGTAGAATCTTTAAGAGCGATGCGTATTAGTACCTCTGATATGTTCTATATGGCACCTGCTCAGTATAGAGGCAAACAGTATTTGGGAGGAGCGATAGACCTTATCCCTTTTGAACTAGCCACTACATTAGGTAACGAAATATGGCTAGAACACAAAGCTCCTTATTCAGCCATGGAAGAAGGCTTAGTAAGAGCTGTATTTGGCTACAGTGGGAATGAACGACTTCAACAAGCAGCAGCTATCACAGCCAATAGATTAGACACCAGTGATATGAGACAAAAACTCTCTGGGGGCTATCTAAGCCGTAAGATTAATTGGAGAAAGTTTGCTTTAGAAATACAATTACCCATTTCTAAAGAAGACTGTAAAGAACAGATATTTAGACAATTTGACTATGGATATCAAGTAGTCCTTAATGCATTAAAACAATGAAAAATGTCTTTATCACAGGAGGTACATCAGGTATAGGATGGGCATTAGCTCAGCGTTATTTACAAGAGGGCTATCGTGTAGGTATTGGCAGTCGAAATCCTCACAAAGAAGGACATGACTTCTCTGTACATCCTAATCTAACTGTCTATACAGTAGATGCAACAGACCTACCTCAACTACGAGATGTTATAAACACATTTAGTCAAACTAAGCTTGATATACTGATAGCAGGAGCAGGTAATTATACGGATAGTGCCTTAGAGCATATCTCATGGGAAGATACCAATGCCATGATAGACAATAATATCAAAGCAACCCTAAATG
Organism: Myroides sp.; assembly: GCF_032073645.1. Taxonomy (NCBI): domain Bacteria; kingdom Pseudomonadati; phylum Bacteroidota; class Flavobacteriia; order Flavobacteriales; family Flavobacteriaceae; genus Myroides; species Myroides sp. Next base: position 50,099 of record NZ_DAMANB010000005.1, on the reverse strand, counting down.
CATTAGAAGTAGCGAGAGACTGTATGCAGGACAACGGAGGAACTATTGTCTGTATCGCTTCGATATCAACCTTTTTAGACTATAATGAAGCAACAATCTACACAAGGTGTAAGCAAGCAGTAGTAGCACTTACCAAAGCGTATCAACGCGCCTATAGAGATAAAGGGATTAAAGTCATCAGTGTGCACCCTGGTTATGTCGCTACACCTAGACTACTAGAACTCAATAGTGATGATTTGTCTAAAAAACAATATGTTATCACTCCTACAGAAGCAGCTGATATCATCTATACTGATATTACACAAGGCAAAGAACTGATAGTCTTTCCTAAAAAGATGTATCGACTAATTCGCTGTTTACAGCTATTCCCTAAAGGAATATTACAACGTATTATGCACAAAAAAGCAAAATGGCAAAAGAAGAAATAACTCCTACTTTTAAACAACGAACCAAAACAATGCTACTCTGTTATGCTGTCTTCATTATTTTATATATGGCAGCACAGTATTACGCTGTATATAGAGCATTGGATTGGTCTGTGACCTTAGCGATAGATCCCTATATCCCATTTATAGAGTGGATGATTATTCCCTATAGTACTAGTGGACTATTCTTCTTACTCGTTTTTTATTGGGTAGATTCTATTTATCAATTGAGATTACTGACTAAGCGTATGTTAGCAGTCACTATAATCGCCTTTATTGGGTTTATTGTATTCCCTATTCAGTTTACAGTAGAGAGACCTTTGCATACAGTGGCTTTGTTTATCCCCCTTTTTGACTTTATCACGACATGGGATACCCATTATAATCAAGCTCCATCACTACATGTAGCCTATGCAGTTGTGTTTATGACTGTTGTAGAACACACTAGAAGATTTAAGGTATTTACCAAAGTCTTCTTACATATCTGGCTTGCCCTAGTAGCGCTCTCTACACTATTTGTCTATCAACATCACACCATTGATTTGATCACAGCCATTCTAGTTTGTTTAGGTACTTTTATCTTTCTACCAAACAAAGAGAAAGCCCTATACCTCAATATAAAAAAAGGATTGATATACTTTGTTTTAGCGACTATGTTATTGGGTGTTGCTTGTTATTCACTTGAGTGCTATACCTCTATTTTATTGCTTTGGATAGCGACTAACCTTATCTATATTGGCATTGCTTATATACAGAATAACATTTATTTCATCAAAGATAAACAAGGACAAATTAACTTGTGGAAATACCTTGTTCTACTGCCTTATATTACAACTTATTATATCCTGAGAAGACTAAACAAAGTCTATTACCCAGTAGAGGTCAAGGAGATGATCCCTCAGCTCTATATCGGATCTTTACTTTCTTCTAAAGAAGCTTCAGCTCATTTTGATTCAAGTGAAGTAATAACCTATGACCTATCTGCTGAGATGAAGGAGAACAGTTATTTATTACATCATTCTGCCTATCACTTTTATCCGCTTTTAGATGTAGGACAGGCCAATCAAGAATATATTCAGCATATCGTAACACATATTATTAACGCGTATCAAAACAAAAAAAACAATACTGTAATCTATATACACTGCGCTATGGGACTGTCTAGAAGCATGACTATAGCGGCTTTAGTTTACGCTTATTATACAGGTTGCACACAAAAAGATGCGCAGGCATATATACAATCTATTAATCAAAACGCTATCTTTAAATTATAAATTGCTATAAAAAACACTAATATATGATAGAAGGAACATTCACTAGCTTTGATAATGCAGCTATATTTTATAGAGCTTGGAGTTACAAAGAAGGACAAAAAACAATGATTGTCCTACATCGTGGACATGAGCATTCTGCTCGTTTAGCAGAGTTTGCACAGAGTGCTCCATTTGCTAATTATAACGTATTTAGTTTTGACTTTAGAGGGCATGGATATACAGAACAGGAAGTATCTCCTAACTTTATGGACTATGTGCGAGACCTAGATGCCTTCGCTCATTACCTAAACCATACCTATCAGATACACTATCACGACACTTTCGTAGTAGCCAATAGTATTGCTGGGGTTATAGCAAGTGCTTGGGTACACGATTACGCTGTTCCTATCGCAGGTATGGCATTACTTGCTCCAGCATTCTCTATTAAACTATACGTTCCTTTGGCTAAAGAAATGATAGCACTGGGTACTAAGTTTAAACCAGATATGATTGTGACAAGCTATGTAAAGTCTAAGGTATTAACTCATGAAAAAGATCAACAAGTAGCTTACGATAGCGACCCGTTAATCACGAAGTTTATCAATGGGCGTATGCTTGTAGACTTATTGGATGCAGGAAAACGCATTGTAGATGATGCAGCGGCTATTACTGTACCTACGATTGTCTTCTCAGCTGGGAAAGATTACGTAGTCAAGAACAAATGGCAACAACGCTTCTTTCACAATCTAAGCAGTGACCTAAGAGAGTTTAAAACACTTAAAGACAGCTTCCACGGTATCTTATTTGAAAAAGGACGTGAACAAGTGTATAAAGACATTGCTAAGTTTATGGAGAAGAGCTTCGCTGCTCCTAAAGTAAAAATCAACCTAAAAGCGGATAAGTTTACTACTGATGAGTACTACCAAATGTTATTTGGTCTATTGCCATCTGTCGAATTGCTATCTTATAAAATCCAGAAGAAACTATTAGGTATAATAGGTCCTCTATCAGAAGGAATGCGATTAGGACTGTTATATGGTTTTGACTCTGGTATCTCTCTTGACTATGTGTATAAAAACACTCCTCAAGGGAAGTTAGGCTTCGGTAAAATAATGGATAAGAACTACCTTAACGCTATCGGATGGGCAGGTATTCGCCAACGAAAAGTTCATCTATTACAACAAATAGACAAACAGATAACGCTGTTACAAGAACAAGGAAAACCTATCAAGATACTAGACGTAGCGGGAGGTACTGGTAATTATTTATTCGACATCAAAGCAAAATACCCTGATGCAGAAATAGTAGTCAATGACTTTAAACGTTCGAATATTGAAGTCGGAGAAGCTTATATCAAACAGCACAATCTAACTGGTATTCGTTTTACGAACTATGATTGTTTTGATCTAAACACTTATCCGCTATTCAACTTTGAGCCAAATATTACTATCATTTCAGGTATTTTTGAATTATTTGATGATAACGATATGATTTGCAATACCATCAAAGGAATAAGTAGTATAGCGACTAACAACAGCGTGATTGTGTACACAGGACAGCCATGGCACCCACAGTTAAAAACAATTGCCTTTGTACTAAAGAGTCACAGAGATACAGACTGGGTAATGCGTCGTCGTTCTCAGTATGAACTTGATAAACTATTCGTTTATAACAGCGTATTTAAACAGAATATGTTAATCGATAACTATGGTATATTCACAGTATCCGTAGGTAAGATTGTCAAATCATAAATAACAAAAGCCCTCATCATCATTGAGGGCTTTTTTATTACCACTCAGATTGCTCTAAGTAGCCTAATTTTGTGAAGGTGTGAAGGTGTGAAATCGCTGTTTTCTGTTCCCCGTTCCCTGTTTTCCGTGACACGCATAATAATGCGTCTCTACATGATGTGACAGATGTTCCTCCTTGCGCAAACTCTCCCGACTTTCCTATTTTCTGTTCCCTGTTTCCCGTTCCATGTTTTCCGTTCCCTGTTTCCCTGTTTCCCGTTCCCTGTTTCCTGTTTCCTGTGACACGCATAGTAATCGTCTCTACATGATGTGACGGATGTACAAAACTCTTAACTAATTACTTAAACTTCTCTAGGTAGTCTAGTGTGTTTACTAACTCATACTTAGGGCTGCGTTCTAACCACATATTAAAGAATGCAGTATGCGTTCCCCCCATTAATATAAATACACGATCATCTTTCGTCAGTGGTATTTGGTTTAGGTTAGAATACATCACTAAGTTACGGTGATAGAATTTAGCTCCTTCATCAGCTCCTTCAGACTTGCCTGGAGAAGACACATGAGTCAGCATATCAGCATTCAGATTAATCAAAGCATCGAATACCTCTTTTTTATTATTGAAGTAAAGCATTTGCTTCACATCCCTCATCTTTTTTTCTCCTTCATCTAATACTTTAAAACAAGCCGCCATATAATCATCATATAATTGCTTATCATTGTATCTTCCTACTTTCTGTGCTATCATATAGTTATATCCTTCAGAATAATCTATACCATATAGTTTATCTACATTAGTTAATCGTCCTAATTCAAAAGCTAATAAAGTTATTTCATTAGGGTTTTTAAATACCTTATTGGGATTTGTCAAGTACTCCTGATAAGACTTGTTTAAACTCTCGTTAGATTCTGGTAATTGCTCTACGATAATCACAGTTGGTTTAAAGGCCGCTAAAGCTCTAGCTACCTCGTGTATCATCTCCTTGTTTTTGGAATTGTGTTCATCGAACTCTGTAGTACTCGCATCAGATGTATACCCCATGTGAAACGTTCCCATATTCAGTACTGGGATAGGGTGTTCTGATTTTAGATTATCGTTTACTTGAGCATTGGCTATTTGCCCTCCCATTAAACACATCGCAAATAAACTGAATAATTTAGTTCTCATAATTGTTTATTTTTTTATAGTTCTATTTTTTTGTTTTTTGGTGATGTCGTAACGTGTATTCTCCCGACTTCCCTATTTCCAATTTCCAGTTTCCAGTTTCCTTAAACTTCTTTAAATATTCTTTTGATTATAGGACAAAGATGAAATAGTAAGCACTTTCTCTTTTTACTTTTTCGACCAACACTCTATTTTATCCGATGAACACTCTTTATTTAAAAACTAAGTTTTTATAGCTTTACAAAAAACAATACTTATGAAGACAGTAGAGGTTTTATCCATCCAAAAAGAAAGAAAATTACACTTACTCTTATGGCTATTCATCATCTATATTTACTATGTTCACTTAGATTATAATGCTCCATATTTAATTAGATTTACTGATTTCTCTATTCTAAATAATACCACTGCTATCATCTTCGTTAGCGTTTTTTACTTTCATTACCTTTACATTATGCCTCAAGTGATGAAGTCGTTCACTTGGAAAAAAGTTTTTCTAGGATGGCTATCTTCTTATCTCTTTTTCTTGGTAATAAGAGCTTTTATAGAACAAGGCGTCATATTGTGGATATGGGGCGTACAGAATTATTACCCTGGTACTCCAGTATTATTTTACATCTTTGACAACTTATACTTTAGTCTAATTCCTATTCTTTCTTCTACTATCACTTTTATTATCATCTATTTGATTCGAAGTCTACAATTAAATCAAATTATAAAACAAGAAAAGAATGAAGTAGAATTGCGCTTTTTAAAATCACAGATAAATCCTCATTTCGTCTTTAATACACTAAACAATATCTATTCTTTAGTCTATCAGAAGTCTGAACAGGCGCTCCCTGCTATAGATAAACTAAGTCAACTCATGAGGTATATGACTTATGAAACGGATACAGATCATATAGAACTTCAAAAAGAAATCAACTATATACAGGACTTCATTGACCTAGAGAAAATGCGTATCGCAGGACAAACACATATCATCCTAGACATAGATATAGAAAATCCTAGTCTACTCATTCCTCCTTTATTGTTACTTCCTTTCATAGAGAATGGTTTTAAACATGGAATATTAACAGATCAAGAACATCCTTTTACAATTGCGATTAAACAGCATAATAACCTACTTGAAATACATACTCAAAACAGGACTAACAATTATAACAAGGATAAGACTAGTGGAATAGGTCTAGCCAATATCCACAAACGCTTAGATTTACAATTTCAGAATAAACATACTTTGAAAATTACAGAAGAAGCGAATATCTTTACTTGCCAACTATCCATTGAATTATGAATCCTATCCGATGCTATATACTAGATGACGAACCCTTAGCGGTAGCCTTACTAAGCGATTATGTACAGAAGTCTCCTCAGCTAGAGCTAGTAGGAAGCTCTACCTCTGCATTAACAGCTTTAACTGAATTACAACAACTAGACATAAACCTGTGCTTCATCGATATACAAATGCCTGAACTAACAGGACTGCAAATCATGAATCTACTGGGGAGAAAGGCTTACTTCATCATCACCTCAGCGTATAACCAATATGCATTAGAAGGATATGAACATAATGTAATCGATTATCTATTAAAACCGATTACCTATGAGCGTTTTTTTAAAAGCATACAGAAGGCTTCTCCCATTATACAGCAAAATAATATAGTGACAACTCCTCCAAAAATAGATCAAGAGAATCACTTATTTATCAAAACAGATGGTAAGCATATCAAAGTACTCTTTAATGATTTAAAGTATATAGAAGGGTTAAAAGATTATTTGGTATTACATCTAGTGAATGAACGTCTTATCACGCTATGCACTTTAAAGGAGATGGAAGATAAACTACCTAGTCATCAATTTATCCGTGTACATAAATCCTTTATTATCAACAAACAACACTTAGATACTATAGAGCGCAATAGACTATATATAGATAAGGCCATCATCCCTATAGGAGAAACTTATAAAAAATTGGTATTAGGTCAATTATTAAAGGAATAAGTTCTCTTCTATTATTTAAACATAATCGATTAATTATTACTCTGATATATAGTTTAAATACACCTATTACCTTATTTACAATGTTGGATTTATCTAATCAACTGTAAGTAGATTTTACTCTTGTTGTACTCCCAATTCTACTTGCTTTGACATATTTCAATACTAAATCTAATATCCATCCTTCGTGACTCCGTTAAAACATCCAAAATAACGGACTCACTACGGACTCATAACGGACTCACTACGAACTCATACCAATTAAATACCGTATAACTCTTTACTATAAGAACACTCTGGATACAAAAAAAAGAAGGTGATCTTTCGGATCACCTTCTAAGTGTTGAGTTAATCTTAAAACAACAATAATGAACTATGTGAGGTAAAATTACTTGATTCCAATTCAAAATAAATATAGATATCAAATGTAATTAGAAGAATACTAACTCATTTCAATGTTTTATATCTAATGAAGTATATTCAGACAAATAAGAATTAAAAAAAGGCTACATCACTGTAACCTTCTAAAAATTTCTTAACACTTTAATTGTAATTGTTTCCTTTTCTAAGGAAAGAAAAATAATAACGAAAGATTGATAAAAAGATAAGGGCAATTCTACTCTATCAATCTCTCATCGTTTTTAATTTGTTTGGTTACTGCAAGCTATTACATTTGATAAGAAGAACAAACTATAAAAGCTGACCAATTTCAAACATTATCCCCCCTATTCCACTTTTACACTTTGAATTATAGTGACAACACCTCTATTTCTTGGTTTTGGACAGTCAGAACTTGGTAATTATTTAACAACACTAAAGGCAATTTATCCTTATATTCTTGATATACTTGTTCAGCTACTTCTGTAAAAGGTTCACATCCATAATGTACTAAAGGATATTGATCTATCATTCCCATTGCCTTGTATTCTGTCAACTTAGGGGCAAATGATTTGTCATCCATTGCCTCTATATATCGAATGTCAGGACACATCACAACACTTCCTGCCGAAGTCCCTATATACAGCTTCCCTTTAGACACCTCTGCTTTTATTAAGTAATCAGCACCCATTTCTTTTAAAGTTTGGAGTAGGTAAAAAGAATTTCCGCCTGATACAAAAATGTAATCATTAGTACTTACTTTCTCTCTGATTTCTTCATTACTTGCTGTACTCAGTTCTAATACATCTACAATGATTCCTAAACTTTCGAAAGCTCTTTTGTCATTTTCTACATGTCCCACATACTCTTCTACTACACTGGCTGTGGGAATAAAGGTCACCCTTTTTCCTTTTACTTCTTCACCAGCAAAGTCACTAAATAAGCTAACTACATCACAGAATGAAGAACTTAAAAACATCTTTATCACGATACAAATTCTTAAAATTGATAAAACTAAAGTACAATTCTTACTAATACGCTTTTGCGATTAATTATAGCTATTTTCAAACCACAATTTACTATATTGACCTCAGTATAAACTCAATGTTAACTGAGAAGAAGAGAATCTCTCTTTATTCTCTAATTCTAATAAGAATTTCTTTCTCCAAATCCCTCCTCTGTAGCCTGTTAGACTACCATCAGTACCTATAATTCGGTGGCATGGAATCACAATAGCTATTCTATTCATCCCATTCGCATTCGCTACAGCTCTAATACTTTTTGGAATCTGTAGATACTCCGACTGTTCTTTATAAGACTTTGTTTCTCCATAAGGGATATGGAGAAGTCCATTCCACACCTGTTGTTGGAATGCTGTTCCTATTAGATCTAATGCAACACTAAAAGTAATCAGCTCTCCTTCAAAGTACTTCTTTAACTCCTCTTTCAACTGGGTAATATGTTTGTTCTCTCCAGATACAATCACGGCATTCTTCTCTTTACTAAGATGATCATACTCCTTCTGTATTCCCTCAATATCAGCAAACTCTAATAAACAAATTCCCTTATCTGTAGCACAGACCACGATAGTACCGATAGGAGTTTCTAGTTGTTGTAAATCTATAATACATTGTTCTGTACTTTGTCCCATAACGAATAGAGCTTATTTTCAGTCTACTAATTTAAAACTAGAATACACATCGACCAAATACTACAAAACAATTCTACTCCTGAAATCTTTCATTCATTCTATAGCTATACTTAAATCACTTAGGACTATCTGTCCTATATAATTACTCTTGACAACAACTCTATTCTAAAATAAAATAGGTTCCGAGAAACAATCGGAACCTATTCAATGCTGACTTACTAATCAAGTCATTTATAAAGAAATCTACTAGCCAACTAAATGAGTAAATAGTGCTTCATTATCATTTAAATACTGATAATTAAAATTATGTTTCTCTAATTGTTTAATCAGATGATCATAATCGAGTCTGTTGGCTAATTCTATCCCCACTACTGCAGGGCCTCTCTCTCTATTATTCTTTTTGGAAAACTGAAAATAAGTGATATCATCATCTTTTCCGAGTACTTCATTGACAAACTCCTTTAACGCTCCTGGGCGTTGTGGAAAATTAACGATGAAATAATGCTTTAACCCTTCATATAAGAGTGAGCGTTCTTTTATCTCTTCTGTACGCGTAATATCGTTATTACTTCCACTTACTATACAGACTACCTTTTTGCCCACCAATTTATCTTTATACAAATCAAGAGCGGCTATACTCAAAGCTCCAGCTGGCTCTACCACAAGTGCTTCTTCATTATAAAGCTTGAGAATAGTAGTACATACCTTTCCTTCGGCTACTGTTATTACATCGTGCAAACTCTCTTTACAAATAGCAAAGTTTAAATCTCCAACTCGCTTAACAGCAGCCCCATCTACAAAGGTATCTACTGTATTTAATGCCGTATTCACATTCTCTTGAATAGAAGTCTGCATAGATGCTGCCCCTACTGGTTCTACTCCTACTATCTGAGTATGTGGGCTTAGGTGCTTAAATACAGTACTAACTCCGGCTGCTAAACCTCCTCCTCCAATAGGGACAAATACATAATCAATAGGCTCTTTCATAGCCTGTAATACTTCTAATGCTACAGTACCCTGACCTGCGATTACCTCTTCATCATCAAAAGGATGAATAAACACCGCTTTATTCTCTTTACAATATAAGCTTGCTTCTGCATAACAGGCGTCAAATGTATCTCCTTTCAAAACGATGTTTACCTTGTCCCTGCCGAATAGTTTGACTTGATCTATCTTCTGTTTAGGAGTAGTAATCGGCATAAATATCGTTGCGTGAATATCTAGGTGATGACAAGCAAAAGCGACTCCCTGCGCATGATTACCTGCACTAGCACATACTACACCTCCAGACTGCTCGTCTGGAGTAAGTGTAGTGACCTTATTATATGCTCCTCTCAACTTATAAGAACGGACAGGTTGTAAATCTTCTCTTTTCAAATAGATATCTGCCTGATATACTGTACTTAGGTTTAGATTTTTCATTAAAGGAGTCTGGACGACGACTCGTGCAATATTCTGTTGTGCTTGATATACTTTTGTCAATAAGTTCATGATTGGGATGGTCTTAGTTTTCTCACCTCAGCACCTGTTTGCCAAAGTTCGCTTTCTCTTAATTCTTTTAATTCTTCTTCTAGCTTAGCTCTGTAATCTTTCTCGCTATTTGCCTTAATCACAATCTCTGCCTCTCTTCCTGACGCTACACTCTCATATAACTCTTTAAATACAGGAGTAGTAGCATCTCTAAACTTATCTTTCCAATCTAGTGCTCCTCGCTGTGCTGTAGTAGAACAATTAGCATACATCCAGTCCATTCCTCGATCTGCTACTAAAGGCATTAAACTCTGTGTCAACTCCTCTACTGTCTCATTAAATGCTTCGCTAGGTGTATGTCCCTTTGCTCTTAATACATTATACTGCGCTTCAAAAATACCTGCGATAGCTCCCATTAACACTCCTCGTTCTCCAGTCAAATCACTATAAGCTTCTCGCTCAAATGTTGTTTCAAACAAATAACCTGAACCAATAGCAATACCTACGGCTAAAGCTCTCTCCTGTGCTCTACCTGTAGCATCTTGGAAAATAGCATAGCTTGAGTTTAGTCCACATCCTTCTAAAAACAATGTACGCAATGATGTTCCTGACCCTTTCGGTGCTACTAAAAACACATCTATTCCTGCTGGTGGAATAATATTCGTTTTCTGATGAAAAGCTACTCCAAAGCCATGAGAAAAATACAATGCTTTACCTGCTGATAGATTACCTTTAACTGTCTCCCATGTATGGATTTGTCCTGCATCTGATAGTAGGTTCATGATAATTGTACCACGTTGGCAAGCTTCTTCAATATCAAATAGCGTTTCTCCTTCTACCCATCCATCCGCTACTGCCTTATCCCAACTAGTAGAATTCTTGCGTTGCCCTACGATCACATTGATCTTATTATCTCTTAAATTCTGTGCCTGTCCTGGTCCTTGTACTCCATAACCAATAACAGCCAACACTTCATTCTTTAATACTTCTCTTGCTTTATCTAATGTAAATTCTTCTCTAGTCACTACATTCTCTAGTGTTCCTCCAAAATTAATTTGTCCCATTTTTTATAGTTTTTTGTGATTTTGTTTTTTTTGTGATTTCGTGAAATCGTTTTTTTGTGATGTTGTGATGTTGTGATGTTGGCGCGGATTTGTAATCCGTGACATATATCTCGTTTAAAGCTCTCTTGACTTCCCTGTTCCCTGTTCCCTGTTCCCTGTTCCCTGTTCCCAGTTTTCTGTTTTCTGTTTCCTGTTTCCTGTTTCCTATTTTCTATTTTCTAACGTAGCGCCTACCTAGTAAGAGTAGTGCGACAAAGCGGTGACTCCCTAGCCGAAGGCAACTTCCTTAAGGCGTAGCCATACATTCTTAATTCTTAATTTTAGATTCTTAATTCCCCGAAGGGTAAACATTCTTAGTTCTTAATCAAATAAAGCTCTTCATAGTTCATAGGCTTCGTAATCGCTACTCTGCCAGAACGAGTAAACTCTAGTACACCATAACTAGACAACTGAGTAAAAAGATTCTCTATTTCTTCTATATACCCTGTTTTCTCTATCGCTATAAAATCTTTATCTACTGATAATATTCTAGCTTGATTCGCTCTAATGATTTGTTCTACTTGGGTATTAGACAATAAATTTGTCTTTACTTTATAAAGTGCTAGCTCTTGGTAAATAATATCACTATTCTTATGTGCAAATACCTTAAACACCTCTACTAATCGCTCTAACTGACCAATCAATTTATCAACTTGCTCTTGTGTACTTTTAAATACTACGGTGTATTTAAAAACCTGTTTTATCTCAGATTCTGACACTGTAAGACTATCTAGATTAATATGTCTACGCGTAAAAACATTGGTTATTCTCGTCAGCATCCCAATACTATTTTCAGTAAAAACCGACAATGTGAATTCCTCTTTCATACTCCTTGTCTTTTAATTTAATAATACATCAGAAACACTTGCTCCTGTTGGAATCATTGGATATACATTTTCTTCCTTCTCTACTACTATTTCTAATAGATAAGCTCCCGGATGAACAAGCATCTCTTCTAATGCATGTCTTAAGTCAGTTGCATGTTCTACTTTATTGCCTTTGATATTATACGATTGAGCAATACCTACGAAATTAGGGTTGTTCATCTCCGTAAAACTATACCTCTTCTCAAAGAACATCTGCTGCCACTGTCTTACCATTCCTAAAAAACTGTTGTTTAGAATAATCATTTTCACCCCTATATTACTTTGCATAATTGTACCTAGTTCTTGAATATTCATCTGAAAACCTGCGTCCCCTGCTATCGCAACTACCGTTTGTTGAGGATTGCCTAGCTTAGCACCTACAGCCGCAGGAAGAGCAAACCCCATTGTCCCCAATCCTCCAGAAGTGATATTTGTCTTAGGTGAATTGTACTGATAATGACGGGCTGTTATCATCTGATGTTGTCCTACATCCGTTACAATGACAACTTCCCCTTTTGTCAATTCTGTCAATAACTTAACAGCATCCTCCATCATAATCTTGTCTGTATTGACTTGCTGTTTGTGAACTCTCAACTGTTCTACTTCATATGCTTTGCCTTGTTTAAACTCAGAAAGCCAATCCTTATGAGTACGCTGTTCTACTAGTTCAATCAAAGTATTTAATGCCTTTTTAGCATCACTTCGTATTCCGATATCTGCCTTAATAATTTTATTTAACTCTGCTGCATCTATATCAATATGAATAACCTTAGCTTGCTTTGCATATCGAGATACATCTCCAGTTACCCTATCGTCAAAGCGCATTCCTATAGCGATTAATACATCACACTCATTCGTCTTTACATTCGCTGCATAATCACCATGCATTCCAAGCATTCCACAGAAATGACTATGATTACTAGGCAATGCTCCTAAACCTAAAAGCGTGGAAGCAGTAGGTATATCTGTCTTTTCTACAAAGGCTTTTAACTCTTGTTCTGCATGACTTAATAATACCCCTTGTCCTACTAACAAATAAGGTTTTTTTGCCTTATTAATTAAATCAGCTGCTTGGTGAAAGCGTTCTAAATCGACTGGAGGTTCTGGAGCATAACTTCTCACCTCAGAACATGGTTTATATTCAAAAGCAGTCATTCCGAACTGAGCATCCTTTGTGATATCAATCACAACAGGTCCAGGTCTTCCAGCCTTCGCTAGATAAAATGCTTTGGCAATAGTAGGTGCTATCTCTGAAGCCTTAGTCACTTGGTAGTTCCACTTCGTAATCGGCATCGAAATACCTATTACATCTGTCTCCTGAAACGCATCTGTCCCCAATAATTGAGATGTTACCTGTCCTATAATGCACACCACAGGTGTTGAATCAATATAGGCATCTGCTAACCCTGTAATCAAATTAGTTGCTCCTGGTCCTGAAGTAGCAAAGACTACTCCTACTTTTCCAGAAGCTCGTGCAAATCCTTGTGCTGCGTGTATTGCTCCTTGTTCATGGCGCACTAAAATGTGTTCTAGCTCATCCATTTTGTCATAAAGAGCGTCATAGATGGGCATTATGGCCCCACCTGGGTACCCGAATATTGTCTCTACTCCTTCACACAACAAAGAAGATATTACTGCTTGTGCTCCTGTTATTTGTTCTTGTTGCATATTTTGTGTTTTTTTGAAATCGTTTTTTTTGTGATGTTGTAAGGTTGTGAAACCGTCTTTTTGTGATGACGTGATATCGTGATGTTGTTTTGTAGGGCGAATTGCAATTCGCCCCTACCGTTGTGTGCCGATAGGACGTGATGTTGTGATGGTGCGGATTTTTAATCCGTGACGTGTATTCTCCTGACTTTCCTATTTTCTGTGACACGCATGATAATGCGTCTCTACATGACATACAGAATCAAATAATAAATGCCCTAGGCAAACATTCCTAATTCCTAATTTTAAATTCTTAATTCCCCGAAGGGTAAACATTCTTAATTCTATCCGTAATACATCCCTCTGATGCATCTGCCACACAGTTTGAGTATTTATACAATACTCCTTTTTTAAACTTTAGTGCTGGCTTTTGCCACTTTTCTCTACGGGCTTCTAATACCTTCTGATCAACTAATAGCTCTAGCTTTCTATTCTCTACATCAATGCTGATGATATCTCCATTCTCTACTAATGCAATTGTACCTCCATCATACGCTTCAGGAGTAATATGCCCTACTACAAAACCATGTGTTCCTCCTGAGAAACGACCATCCGTGATAAGAGCTACACTCTTGCCCAATCCTGCTCCCATAATTGCAGAAGTAGGCTTAAGCATCTCTGGCATTCCTGGACCTCCTTTAGGTCCACAATATCGAATAACGATTACTTCCCCTGGCTGAACTTCTTGAGCCGATACACTTGCAATAACTGCATACTCATCATTGAATACTCTTGCTTTCCCCTTAAAGAACGTTCCTTCCTTACCGCTGATCTTGGCTACACTTCCTTTCTCTGCTAGATTTCCATAGAGAAATTGTAAGTGTCCACTTTCCTTAATAGGAGTAGTTATATCCACAATAATATCTTGGTCCTTAGCCAAGTCTTTTGCTAGACTTAAGTTTTCTCTTACTGTCTTTCCTGTTACTGTAAGACAATCTCCATGCAATAATCCCTGATCCAACAGATGTTTCATAATAGCAGGTACCCCTCCTATTTTGTGCAAATCTTCCATAAGGTACTTTCCACTAGGTTTTAGATCTGCTAAGACAGGTACTCTATCGCTAATCTCCTGAAAGTCCTTTAGTGTAATCTCAATGTCTACAGCATGTGCCATCGCAATTAAGTGAAGTACAGCATTCGTAGATCCTCCTAGTGTAATCACCATTGTCATCGCATTCTCAAAAGCTTCTTTAGTCATAATATCTGATGGCTTAATGTCTTTCTCTAATAGATTTCTCAAAGCCTGTCCCACTTCTAAACACTCCTGTTTCTTCTCACTACTTAGAGCAGGATAGGAAGAACTATGTGGTAAACTCATCCCCAGAGCTTCTATGGCTGATGCCATTGTATTGGCTGTGTACATCCCTCCACAGGCTCCTGCTCCAGGGCAAGCATTCTTAATCACCCCTTTGTAATCTTCTTCTGAAATAGAGTTGCTAAACTTCTTGCCCAATGCCTCAAAAGCAGAGACGATATTTAGTGATTCGTCCTTGTATTTCCCCGAGTGTATAGTACCGCCATATACCATAATAGCTGGTCTATTTAGTCGCCCCATCGCGATAATTGCACCTGGCATATTCTTATCACAACCTGGGATAGCAATGACAGAGTCATACCATTGTGCATTAACCACTGTCTCAATAGAATCTGCTATAATATCTCGAGATACAAGAGAATACTTCATACCTTCTGTCCCATTCGAAATACCATCACTCACACCGATTGTGTTGAAGATTAACCCTACTAGTCCACTTTGTTTGACGCCTTGTTTTACATACTTCGCCAGATCGTTTAAGTGCATATTACAGGTATTGCCTTCATAGCCCATGCTTACAACACCTACCTGTGCCTTATCTAAGTCTTCTTCACTTAGTCCGATTCCATAGAGCATAGCCTGTGCCGCTGGCTGTGTTTGGTCTTGTGTGATTACTCTACTGTACTTGTTCAATACATTCATAACTGTGTTTTTTGGTTGATTATATATCCTTGATAGCGAAACGATTAGAGAAGTCTAATTGCAAAATGCTATAAACAAAAAAAGCCTCCCGATAACGGGAGGCTTCAAATATTCTTTATCTCTAGATAGAAAAAATCAGCATAGCGACTCCCGTGCAAATGTGTTTACCACAATCACAATAATTAGAACCACTAGAATGTTTACTAAATTTTTCATCTTTTTTGTTTCTGATCTATAGGTCAAAGATATAAATTGATTTAACACAACCAAACAATAAAAAACAACTTACTTAATATTTTAATCAAAAAATAGGCAGTTTTACAGTGTAAAAAACAAACAAATTCAGTATAAAATATAAAAAAACCACTACCTTCAACATCACCTCTAAAATTATTTAACAAATAATAGTATTTAATCTGTCAAAAACAGTTTCTATAAACAAGGTCAAGTCTTGCTACGACTAGCTTCATCTCTAAAAGTGTTTTTTTGCTTAAAAAAGATGTATTTTATTCATTTGTGACTCCAAAAACACCCTAAAAGACTCTATTATGTTCAAAAATCGAATAATTGAAGTCATCTCATTTTTTACTAAAAAAAACTTCATAAAAGTTTTAATTAATACTATTTTTAGCCCTATAAATACCCCAAAAAAGCAAAAAGGACACCTGTGAAAGTGCCCTTTTTCTTCTTATTCTGTCAGATTATTCTATTTCTAAGTTATTTCTTCATCGCTTCTGCTTTTAAATCTAAAGGCATTTTTTCGATAGCATAGCGCAATGTCGTTCTAGACATTACTACCTTATACTGCATAATGAATTCATATACTTCAACCTGATGTGACTTACTAGCCTCTTTTAGCATCCAACCTGTTCCTTTCTGTACTAGGTCATCCTCATCTTTCATTAACAAGATTGCTAATTCAAATACTTTCTCTAAGTACAATCCCTTCCTAGCAGGTACTACTAGACTTACAGCCGCACCTCTGCGCATCCAACGATTAGGTGAAGTCGCCCATAAGGTTAACTGCTCTATCTCTAAAGGATATTTTATGAATAAAGGCCCAATAGTAGAACAGCAGAGCGTATCACAATCTGCCCAGCTTTGAACATACTTATTCAACCACAGACCAAAGTACTTCATATCTGTATCTTCGTATTGACGATGTAATCGCTTCGTTATTATACAAGCGATATAAGCCTCTTCAAAATAAAGCGATTTCCACAATTCTTGACATAGCAAGTATATTTCTTCTTTAGGCTTTGCTTTAAGGTCATTAAATAGTTCTTTTCCTATCTTACTTAAGATCTCTTTGGACACACCATACTCTTTAGGCTGTTCATCTCCTTTAAAGAAACGAGAAGAGACCACTATGTTTTGTGGGTCTACATAGTCTTGTAGTGTTTGACGTATATCAGATAATAACTCTTTCATTACAGATTATTTATAAACGAAAGATATTCTATTTTCAAAAACTAATCTTGATTTTACACTGCGAAATATTAGCACAAAAAAAGCCCACTTATTTAGTGGACTAATATATTATCTAAAGATCATACAGTTGGACACAGCATGTGCATATAATTTGCCTTCTGCATCTAGTAATTCACATTCTAAGTAAGCTGTAGTACGTCCTTTATGGATAATCTTCGTCTTCGTAGTTAAAGGAGGAGTATCCGCAGTTATTCTTCTCAAGAAATTCACTTTTAAATCTAATGAGGTAAAGCTTTCTCCAATCTCTAGGGTACTCAATAAAGAACATCCTATTGCCGAATCTAATACCGTACTAATGATACCTCCATGTACACTTCCTATTGGGTTATAATGGAACTCTTCTCCTTTTAGTTCGAATATGACCTGTCCTTTTTCTACAGAAACTACTCTAGAGGAGATTGTTTCTTGTATAGGAGCCATAGGTAAATTCCCTTCTAATACCTGCATTAAAAACTCATATCCATTTAACTTCTTTGCCTCTTCTAAAGTTTTATTAGGGTCTTCCCAAGAGAAAGTACGCGTTCTATTGATGCTCATAATTTTAGTTTTTAGATTAGTTTAGAGCTAAAAGTACTAAATCCTAAAAACAGAAACACTATTTTCCCTTTGAAATAGCCATTTTAAAAGCTAAAAACAACAATACGCTCCCCATAAACCACTTCTGTACTTTCACCCATAGAGGTTGTCTCTGAAAGAAAGAAGCCATCTTAGCTGCAAATAATACGATTATGAAATTATTGATAAAACTAACTAATAATTGAGTAGTTCCTAATGTTAAACTCTGTAACAATACAGATCCATAAGCTGGCTTAATAAACTGGGGAAACAAAGAAAGATAAAAAACTGCTACTTTGGGATTCAAGACATTCGTTAAAAAACCTATTGAGAACAACTTACTTGGAGAATCTACTTTAACGCTTTGTTCTACATCAAATATATTCTTTGCATTAGGTTTTAACGCTTGAAACGCCAAATACACTAGGTACAGTGCACCTGTCCACTTCAGTATAGCATAGGCATAAGGTATGGTAAATAATATAGCCGTCAGCCCAAAAGACACTAATACAATATGAAATAGAAAACCGCAAATCACTCCCATCAGAGAGATAAATCCAGCCTTTTTTCCTTGTGATAATGTTCTCGTTATAAGATATAACATATTTGGCCCAGGAGTAATAGCCAAGACTACTGCCGCTATCGCAAACAGCATTAAATCGTGTAGTGGAATCATAAATAATCATTGGTTTAGTCAAGTCAAATGTAATTTTTTTCTCTTGATAGATAAGTTTTTCAAATTACTTTTTCTCTTTTATTTCAACGTGTATTTGCAACTCCCTTTTCCTTTCAGCTATTCCTATTCTGTATTAACAGTCTTTAAGTTTTGCAATTGTCTAGCTAATAAACCTATCTGTTTAATCTTGCTTTCTAATTGTACATCCCAAGGCAAGCCAAAGCACAATCGCATGGAGTTGTTATACTGATTTTGCAAAGTGAACATCCGTCCAGGAGCTATACTTATTCCTTTCTTCATCGCCAAATCATACAACTCTATAGTATCAATCTCTTCACTAAACTCTATCCACAAAGACAACCCTCCCTGGGGCTGACTAATCTTAATATTCTTAGGAAAACTCTGCTGAATAACTCTAGCATAGTTCTGATAATTCTGATATAGTTTTCTTCTTAGTTTTCGCAAGTGCTTATCGTATTTCCCTGACCTTAAGAAATTAGCTACAGCCTCTTGTTCTAAGGAAGAGGAAGAGATAGACTGTATCAGTTTGATATTTTGCACTTTATCTTTATACTTGCCAGGGGCTACCCATCCTACTCTAAACCCAGGGGCTAGTGTCTTAGAGATAGAACTACACCAAAGCACATTTCCTGTCTTATCGAATGTCTTACAGCAAGTAGGTCGATGGCCTTCAAAACATAGATCACCATATACATCATCTTCTATCAAAGGAATATCGTGCTGTGCCAATAACTCTACCACCTCTTTTTTATTCTCATCAGGCATACAGCTCCCTACAGGAGTATTGTAATTTGAGATTAAAATACAAATATCTATTTCTGAGACCACCTCTCTTAGCGCTTCTACTTTTATCCCTGTATTAGGATTAGTCGGTAATTCAAATACCTTTAGCCCCAATCCTAGAGCTAATTGTAGAATACCAGGATAACAAGGACTTTCTATGGCAACAGTATCTCCAGGTTTACTCAATGCTGTTAGACAAAGAGCTACTGCGTTCATCCCTCCATTTGTGGTGATCAAATCTTCTTCGTGAAGATTAGCGCCCCAACCCGAAGATCGCAAAGCAATCATTCTCCTCAGATTGGCGTTGCCTTCTAATCGTTCGTATTGTACCCCACCAGTAGGCAAGTCTCTAGTAGCTTGTACTATTTCTTTCTTTAATTTAGCAATAGGCAACATATCTCCATACGCCACGGTATAAGACAATAATAAGAGGTCTTCCCTACCTATATTAGCGTATACTTTTTGAAGAATATCATTAGGTTCACAGTGATTAGCTAATAAAATGGGATTACTCTCCTCTGGAAGAGGTAAGTTCTTATAACTTAATTTACTCACAAAATAACCACTCTGAGGTTTCGAATAAATCAAAGACAGAGATTCTAACTCTAAGAAAACACGTCTTGCCGTATTCATACTGATCTCATATTCTGCGCATAACCCACGCAAGGAAGGTAACTTCTCTCCTTCTCTAATATTTCCACTTCTAATCTGAGAAGCTATATTCTCTGCAATCTCACTATACAAAAAGGTTTTGCTCATATTCATCTACTAACTGTGCCCATGCAAATATACAAAACTGATACTGTGTGAATCCTATACATAGAGGTAATTTTGTCCCAAATAAAACAGAATAATGGAACAATCAGGCATTTTAAATGCAACAACAAAATCATCTAACGGATGGTTAAATGGATTTATTGGAGTACTTCTATTCGCAGGTTCGATGCCTGCTACTAAGATGGCGGTTAAAGACCTAGACCCTATCTTCGCCACTGCAGCAAGAGCAGTTATCGCAGCTTTATTAGCGCTAGCTTGCGTAATAGCTCTTCGCGAAAAACGCCCTACCAAAGAACAGATGTGGCCACTAATTAAAGTTGCCATTGGAGGAGTTATTGGTTTCCCTCTATTGACAGCGATGGCATTAGAGTACATCACCTCAGCACATTCATTGGTATTTATGGGAATGTTACCCCTGTCTACAGCTATATTCGCTGTATTCATTGGTAAAGAGAAGCCTAAACCTATCTTCTGGTTATTCTCTCTAATAGGGAGTGCCTTAGTGATTGGATTTGCATTCTCACAGGGAGTAAGTTCTAACCCTATCGGGGATATCCTAATGATCTTAGCTATCATCCTATGTGGACAGAGCTATGCAGAGGGAGCTAAACTATCTAAAACACTAGGAGGATATCAAGTAATCTCTTGGGCGTGTATTATCTCACTACCTCTTACAGTGCCGATTATGATTTATATGGTACCTACAGACTTAGTTCTAGTAAGTGGAGAATCTTGGTTTGGACTCTTCTATATTTCTGTTGTCAGTATGTTTTTAGCGTATATCTTTTGGTATAAAGGATTAGCACAAGGAGGAATCGCAACAGTAGGTCAAATCCAATTATTACAACCGCTATTAGGGATGATATTAGCGGCAACAGTATTAAACGAAAAAGTAAGCCCTACAATGCTATACGTCACTTTCGGAGTGATTCTTTGTGTAGCTGCAAGTAAGAAGTTTGCTAAATAGATATTTTTTTCTCTTCAATTATTACCCTTTTACTAACGAAAAACGCACTTATATAGTGCGTTTTTTTGTTCTTATAATATTCCTTCATATTTCTTTTTTACACTATCTACTACTTTATCTACTTCTAGAAATAGAATTGATTGATTTCTTGTAATTTGAATTTTTAAACAACTCTTCTTTTGTTTTTAAATAATTTATAAAAGCAGAACAAACCACTATCATAAATTTAGCATCTTCTTGTTTTACAAGAATTCCATCTTCAACAAGAGCATGTCTAATTCCTCCACTATCACTTGTATAACCATATAATTTCTCAAAAGCAGATTTATATGATGGATGCAAAGGATGTATATCATCTAATTTTTTCAATGCTTTCCCTAAACTAATATTAGGTTCATTTATTAAAAAACAACAATAGGCTTCAACTGCTGAAATAGATTCTTTTACCGAGTTTCTATAATCTGGAGACATTTTATCTGATAGATATAATAAAGCCTTTTCTAAATGCTCTACTACAGCTCTATTCCCTGTTGAAGTTATAGACTCTTCAATTGTTAATATCTCCTCTTCTGTTGTTATTTGAATGATTAATCCATTAACTATTCTATATCCAGCCATTTCACTACTCAGTACATCATTAAAATTTGAGATAAAGTTAAAATCAAGATATTTAAACCTACTACTTCCTAATTCAAATGCAACTAGATACTCTATAAAATCATATACCTCATACCAATAACAATTAAAAAACTCTCTTTTAATATAATTATAATAATCATCTTTAAGAGTACTATTAAATCCCATACTAGCAGGGTATTCATCTCTTAAATTCTCGAAATAGTCAACCCATATATGTTCTAGAATTTCAAGAAGTTCTATTGAACTAATTTTATTAAGAAACTCATTACTAATAACATTCCATAATTTATTTTGTAAAACTTCATCTATAGATTCTATTTGTAAAATTTCTCTTATTGGTTTTACACCTATCCTTTGTGAAAATTTCATATTTTATTAATTATTTAATCTCAAAATTAATTATTTAATCTCAAAATTAATCAAATATTCTAAGACATATTTACTCTCTTAAAACTTTGAATAAACAATTAACTAACTACCTTAGTAATTACGTTAATTCTTATTTACATACTATCTAAATAAAAAATACATTTCCTAAAATTATACTCTTTTTATGATTAATACATCCACTAATCTAGTTATATTAAAAACATACGAAATAATTATTCTTTTACAAGAATAATCTCTCCTCATAAAGCTACCGAACTCCCTATTCCTTTCCTAGACAAAGAATGACACATTGAGAACATTAACAATTTAGTCTCTACCCCCTCCTAGAATACATGAAGAAGTCGACAAAGAATGAGTATGTAGCTAGTATAATGATAACTTGAAAAGTATTGATTATATCTTGTTGATACGTTTATAGCATAAAAAAGCCTAACTACTCTCGTAATTAGGCTCGTATATTAAATTTTATTTCTTTATTTATTATGTGTCGGATGTATGTAATCATTCCTACGATTGCGTGGTATACGGTATGGATATACGTTGTGTGAGACGCGAGATATTGCGCCTCTACCTTATATAGACTGTGGTTACTAGGTGGCGGGTGTATATGATCATCTCTACGATTGCGTGATATACATGCCAAATGCCGTAGGCAATACTGTTAACTGTCAACTGAAAACCGTTAACCATTAAATACCGCAGGCAATACTGTTAACTGTTAACTGAGAACCGTTAACCATATTCATCACTGCATGCTCTCGACACACATAATCGCACATTTCTCACCATCGATGGCAGCAGATACAATACCCCCTGCATACCCTGCTCCTTCACCACATGGATAAAGTCCTTTGATCTGAGGATGCTCTAAGGTATAATCCTCACGAGGGATACGCACTGGAGAGGATGTTCTACTCTCTGGAGCGTGTAAGATAGCCTCATTCGTGAAGTACCCTTTCATCGACTTACCGAACTCTTGGAATCCCTGTCTCATGATTTGCGTCAAGAAACCTGGGAATACCTGTCCTAACTCTATAGAAGTCGTACCAGGTAGATAAGACGTCTTAGGGATAGACTCAGATACTTTAGACTGAGAGAAGTCTACCATACGCTGTGCAGGTACACGCTGTGTCTCTCCAGCTACCCTATAAGCTTGTTGTTCTATCGATTTTTGGAATTCCATACCTGCTAAAGCTCCGAACTTTTCAAAAGGTTTAAAGTCTTCTAGACGCAACTCTACTACGATACCTGAATTGGCTGTTGCTTGATCTCGTTTAGACGGTGACCATCCGTTGGTTACTACCTCTCCTGGTGCTGTAGCACAAGGCGCGATAACCCCTCCTGGACACATACAGAATGAATACATTCCTCTTCCATTGACCTGCTTCACGATAGAATAAGGTGCTGGTGGAAGAAACTCTCCTCTGTAATCACATGAGTACTGTATCTTATCTATCAGCGTCTGTGGGTGCTCTGCACGTACTCCTAGGGCAAAAGGCTTTGCTTCTATCAAGACTTTCTTACGGTCTAGTAATTCATAGATATCGCGAGCAGAGTGTCCTGTAGCTAAGATTATTTTCTTTGCTTCGATTAGGTCTCCATTGTGTAGTTTTACTCCTTCTATTTCATTTCCTTTGATCACAAAGTCTACTACTCTTTTCTCAAATAACACTTCTCCACCAAACTCCTCAATCTTAGCACGCATATCCTGCATAATCTTCGGAAGTTTATTCGTTCCGATATGTGGATGTGCTTCTACTAATATATCTTGTGATGCTCCGAAGGCTACTAATAGCTCTAGTATACGATTGACATCACCACGCTTTTTAGAACGTGTATACAACTTACCATCTGAGTAAGTTCCCGCTCCTCCTTCTCCGAAACAGTAGTTCGAATCTGGATCAACGATATGATCGATATTTATTGCTTTCAAATCACGACGACGACCTCGCACATCTTTTCCTCTTTCGACTACAATAGGTTTTACCCCTAGCTCGATTAGTTGTAAGGCTGCAAAATAACCTGCAGGCCCTGCTCCTACCACGATAACACGTGGAGCATCCTTTACATTTTTATACTCTGGAAAATCAATATGTCTGTGCACGACATCCTCATCGGCAAAAAAAACAGCAACCTTTAAATTGATCTTTACGGTGCGTTGTCTCGCATCAATAGATCTCTTTAAGATCGTGATATGCTTAATGTCCTTTGGAGAACACTTCACATGGTTTGCAACGTACTGCGTTAATAAATCCGCTGTACCTGCAACTTCAGGAAGAACTTGTAACTGTAATTCTTGTGGCATTTTTTTATAAAGCAAATAAAAATTAAAGGCGCAAAAATAAACTAAAATCACTTAGTTTTTTTTACTATTTTATAGTCATTCAGTATTTTTTTGACATCCCGTACACAAAATACAGAAAACAACACTAAAAAACTAATTATTAGTTATTTACTATATTAAGCCCATACTATTTATTCTGATTATAAAGTAATACCTTCTTATCTCTACCACCATTAAAACAAAAAAGCCTGTGATACAATATCACAAGCTTTTACATAAAAGGAACTAAAGAAAAGCGAACTTGGGGTAAGCTTATCAAATGAGTCTACTATCTGTCCTTAGCCCTTCTAATCTATAGAATACAATTACTATTTCTTCTTAAAACAAAGCTTCTATTTGCTTCTCTGCTTCCCATAGATCACAGTATTTACCTTGTTTTATCATTAAGGCTTCATGTGTTCCTTCTTCTACTATCTGACCTTTTTCTAAGACACATATCTTATCCGCACCTCTGACTGTAGATAACCTATGTGCAATGATAATCACAATCTTCTCTTTCACTAACTCATCGATAGCACGCTGTACGGCAAGTTCACTTAAAGAGTCTAGAGAAGACGTTGGTTCATCTAGAATGACTATTGGACTGTTCTTAAGCAGTGCTCTCGCAATAGAGATACGCTGACGTTCTCCACCTGATAAGGTATTTCCCATATCTCCTATAGGCGTATCATACCCTTTAGGCAATTGGCTGATAAAATCGTGACATTGAGCACGCCTAGCCGCGTCTATTATTTCTTCTTGAGTAGCAGTAGGTTTCGCCATACGGATATTGTTACCTATGGTATCATCAAATAAATAAACCTCTTGGAATACCACAGATATCATACTCAACAAATCATTCTGACTCAAATTAGTAATATCAACTCCTCCTATACTAATGCTCCCCTTCTGACAATCTGCATAACGCATAATCATTCTTGCCAGCGTAGTCTTACCCGAACCTGAAGGCCCTACTAAAGCTACAATAGACTTCGGTGCAATAGATAAGTTGATATTAGACAAAGTTTTTTCTTGAGCATCTTCATAATAAAAGTCTACTTCTTTAAACTCTATACCATAAGAGGTAGGTTTCGCTTGAGGTGTCTTTACTTCTAAGACAGGAGCAGTTAACATCGCTGTGATTTGCTTATATCCTGCTTCCATCAGACTAAATATCATGGTCATGGGTACAAAGCTAGAGATCAACTCTGAGAAGCGAATCACAATAATCATTAAGGCTGTCATGACCATCATATTGCTATCTGCTTTTAGCACAAACAATATTCCCAATCCCAAGGATACTAACATCCCTACTTCTAAAGCAGAAGTAATAATCAGATTAGGAGTACTCCCTTTGCCATGCCCGAAGATTTGCACTTCTCTTACTTTATCAATGCTTTTGTTTAAACGAGCTACGATACGCTCTATACCATTACTTGCTTTAAGCACAGGTAAGCCTTGGATAAACTCTATAGACTCTGCATTTAGCTCAGAGTGTACTTCATTTAGATAATACATTCCACGGTCATAAGCGGGTTTTCTCCAGCGATATAACGGGATGATCACAGGGAATAAAATCAAGATAACGATCGCTATCTTCCAGTCAAAGAAGAAAGTCATCAGCCCTACTGATATAGGTGTAATCACTCCATACATCATCAAACTCGACACTGTAATGGTGTAAGAAATTACCTCATCTACATTATTACTAATCACGGCACTCCACTTTCCAGAGCGTTTATTAGATAAAAATTCTAAAGGCATCTCTCTCAGTTTCTCCCCTTGTCTCTTGCGAAGGTCATACTGTGCCTGTGAAGAAAAACCTCCGTAGTCATAGTCTTGCCCTATCCATCTACAGATAGCACTAATCACGACGAAGCCTAATGCTATCCAGATGTAAAACCATACTTGCTCAGGCTTTCCCTTCCCTATATTCATAAAAATAGGGTAAAAGCAAGTATAAGCTGCTCCTTGAAAAACAGAAGACAACAATATCAATATTAAACTCATTCGCAGTCGTCCACCCATTGGACCTGCTGCTTTAATCAGGTTAGATAATATACCGATAAAAGAACTGCTCTTATTTGTTTGTACTTTACTCATCTCTATTACTTATCTGATTTAATATGCCAATTTCTCGCTTGTGTATACGATTGCCACATCGCTTGGTATATTCCTTGATTAGCGGCTAATTGTTCATGTGTTCCTATCTCGCTAATACTTCCCTTATCCATCACAATAATCTGATCCGCATTCTTGATTGTCTCTAATCTATGAGCGATCATAATGACAGTTTTGTCCTTCATCAAATTGCGGAAAGCACGCATCAGTAATAGTTCGTTTTCTGTATCTGAGAATGAAGTTACCTCATCAAGTATCAATATTGGTTTATTTCTCAAGATCGCTCTAGCAATCGCTAGACGTTGCTTCTGTCCACCTGAGAAGTTATTTCCCCTTTCTTTTACTAAGGTCTCATACCCATTAGGAAGTTGCATAATAAAATCGTGTATTTGGGCAGCCTTAGCTGCTTCCATTACTTCTTCTAATGTAGCTTCCTCTGCGCCCATTCTGATATTGTTAGCAATCGTATCAGAGAAAATAAAATTGTCTTGAAACACAAATGATATCGTATCTAATAATACCTCAGGTTTTAATTGGCGGATATCTGTTCCACCCAATTTTATCTCTCCATCACTAACATCCCAAAAACGAGGTAACAAACGAGCTACAGTAGACTTCCCTGCTCCTGATGCTCCTGTAATAGCAGTAAAAGTACCTGGCTTCACCGTAAAGCTGATATTATTTAATGCCTTGTCCTCTCTACCAGGGTAAGTAAAAGACACCTTGTCAAACTCAATGGTTGTATCATTTACAGAAGTTTGTTCTCCTGTAGAAGTTAAAGGTTCTACTTCTAGTAATTCTTCTATACGTTTTGCACTGATTGCAGCTCTAGAGATCACATTAGTCAAACTGCGGTAAGGCAAAATAGACTCTATCATTCCTGTCCCCAATAATAAAGAGGCTACAAAAGACACAAAACTCAAAGACCCCTCTTGGAACCAATAGGTCCCTAGCACAAGTAATATAATAAATGTAGGTAGCGGGTTTAAAATAAACATGGACAACTTAGCATTCAATCCGTTTTCCTTAAACCACAAAGTGATAATAGATAAATAACGTTGTAAGGCATTCTCATAACGCACAAATGATTTCTCTCCTCCATCGAATACACGTACTACCGGCATTGCCTGTACATACTCTATCACAGCTACATTAATATCTTCTTTTGCTTTATTAAATTGATGTGTTACTTCTGTCTTATTCTTCATCGCTAATGCTAAAAACCCAAGCCCTACGATAAGAATAGCTAGACAAACTAATGCTACTCTATAATCAAACCAAAATAATGCAACCAAAGTAACTACTGGAAAAGCATACGTACGCACAAATAAAGGGGTACTATCTGCCGCAAATCCATGTAATAAACGAACATCTTCATTTAAGATTTTAGTCAATGCTCCTGAACCTGTCTCAGTCAAGAACCCTAATGGTAACTTCGCCAAATGGTGACTGATATTCTTACGCAAAATAGCTTCTAAATCAAAAGCTGCGTAATGGGATACGTCAAATGACTTTAGACGTAATACATAACTAACTACTACACATAAGATCATCGCTCCGAATAGATACAACAATTGTGTTGTATTTCCGTGATACAGTGCATTAATTAGGTAACTTAATATTATTAAATTGGCTATTGTCAATAAAGTAGAACCCACAGAAAGAGCCATTGCAAAGTTTAGCTTCTTCTTGACTGGTTTTACGATACGCCATAGCACATTATCTGTTGCCATATTATTGTTTTTGTTGTTTTGTGATTTTGTTGTTTTGTGAAATCGTGAAACTGTGAAATCGTTTTTTGTTCTGTTCTCGCTACAAAGTCTCCCTACTTTGAGCTACCATGCCATCTGTTCCCCGTTTCCTGTTTCCCATTTCCCGTTCCCTGTTTCCTGTTCCCTGTTTCCCATTTCCCGTTCCCCGTTCCCTGTTCCCTGTTCCCTGTTTCCCGTTTCCCGTTTCCCGTTTCCCGTTCCCCGTTCCCTGTTCCCTGTTCCCAGTTCCCAGTTTCCTGTTTTCCGTTTCCCGTCCCCTGTCCCCTGTTTCCTGTTCCCCGTTTCCCGTTTCCTGTTCCTGTTTCCTAAAAAACCATAAAAAATAATAGTAGAGAAGAAAACTCCTCTACTATTGCATTCAAACTCTATGGAGAGTTCTAAATAATTAAACTTATTATTTTTCTAATTTCACTAATCCCCATACTTGACCACCTTTACCGATGTTAAACGCAGGTTTAGCTACATTATCAGATCCTAATACATAGTATCCGTTGTAATCTTTGTTATTCACTACTCTGAAGTACACTTTACCATCTATTGTAGTAATCGCTTGAGCATCTTGGAAGGCATAAGTAGATTTAGGTGCTCCCTCTACAGCTTTTGGTCCTGCAGCAATATTCTCTTTATCAAAAGCATAGTATGTAAAATTAGGGTTTGGCAAAATATCTGTGTATGAGAATGCTTTATCACTCCATGCAGTATATAGTTTACCATTTTTTACACCTACTGAACCTACTGTAGTATTCTTTACATAATCATCAATCTTAATGATCCAATCTTTATCTATTTCTGTTGCTCCTTTTTTAATTCTAACAATAGCAGAACCATTAGTCGCTCCATTTACTCCGAACCCATGAGAACACATATATAACGCTCCATCATCTCCCATAGTCCACATTTGATTCGCGTTACCACCATATCCTACATAGCTGATACGGTTATCTTGAATCGTTTTTTCATATTTACCAGTAGCGATGTCGATCACTGCTAGTTTGATATATCCTGGAGCAGGGTCTTTCATCTGACTACCTTGTCCATCTTTAGAACCTGTGATGATATCTACATATAATTTTCCATCTTTAGACGCGATAAAGCGAGATCCCACAGCTTGGTATTCTGCTTTTTTATCTTCTACAATAGAAAGGTCTATTTCTCCTGTACGCTGCATCGTAGAAGGATTGAATACTTGTATCTTTAACAATCCTCTTCCTATATCAGCATAATATCCAGTCGTTTTATCATGTACATAAAAGTTAGAAGACATTCCTGTGATTCTACCTGTCTCTGATAAAGAACCATCTGCGTTAATAGAATATCTCAAGATACCGTCATCAGGAGAAGAAACGCGTCCTAATTGAAGACGTTGGAATACCCATTCTCCATACGCTTTCATTCCATTCCCTTTTATCTGTAATGAACCTTTATGGATATTGTCTAAATCTCCTTCAGGCATTTTATCATAGTTAGATAAGTATCCTACGAATGGCTGTACTCCTAATGTAGCTGTTAATAGCACATAAGATGTCTTCGTTTGCTCAACTGGTTTAGTTGGCTCTGAACTTGAATTATCATCTGATGAACATGATGCAAAAGCAAATAACCCTGCCATTGCTAATGCTCCTATCGTTTTAGTACTAAAAATGCTTTTTTTCATTTTAATAGATTTATTGTGTTTTAATGATAAGTTTCTGTATTTCTAAATTGTTCCTCTCCTAAAGAGACATATTCACTTTAAAATGAAGACTAAATCCTTCATTTTGTATTTTGTAATTGTCAAATATTTCACTGTTAAACAAGTTCTTAGCTTCTAAACCGAAAGACAGTTTAGGTGAATAACTCCACACCACTCCTGTAGAATGTAAATTCTGATCAGGGATCACATAAGCTTCTGCATTAACTTGTGCTTTTCCCCATAATCCTAAGAAACCACTAGGTTCAAATTCTTTAGGAATAAAGTCTAGGTAATAAGCCTTTACAAAACTGTAGTTGTAATAAAACGAGAACTTGTCTCCTGCCTTGAATACATTGTCATGTGAAGTACGCAGACCAAGATTAGCAAAGAAATAAGGTGTATTTCTCAGACGAGAACCCTCATACGTCTTGTCTTCTTTATCATATAATCTAAAGTCTTGATATGTCACGTTACCAGACAGTCTCAACCACTTTAATGGAGAATATGCTGCATCTACCTCTACTCCAACTCCTTTTATCTTTTCTATGTTCTCGTAACTACCAAAAATACCCGTGTTTAACAGCATGATCATATCATGTGTTCTTCTGTAGAACACATTGACCTCTGTCATGAAGTTGGTTTGATTGTTATAGTTAAATCCTAGATTATAGTTCCAACTCTTTTCTGGTTTTAAAGCAAAATTGGTACGCGTGAATGTTCCATCTCCGAAGAACTCTTCTTGCTCTGGTAGACGTACGGCTACTTCTCCTGAGAATCTAGCATACATACGATCGTTAATCTGATATTTTAACGACTCTGATACTCCCCAGTTCCCTTTTGTTTTAGATCTTTTCTGCTCCATCGAAGTGTCTCCATGCGCACTCTCATACCCTTCTGTACGCAAATAGTAATACTTCGCCGATAAGTCATTCGTCAGACGATCATCTAAGGCGTATAACCTCCAGTTTAGCCCTGTAATCCACTTTTGGAATACTACAGAACGCTGTAACATATCTATCTTAGAGAAAGGAAATTTCTCTCCGTAAGGGTCAGAACCACGACGAGTAGAGGTATTGTAAACAGAGTTTAACTCTATAAACCCATTGTCTAATCGGTAAGATAGATTAGTACGAGATACGAAGTTATAATAACGTAACTTTTTGATGCTTCCACTAGTAGTCGCTTCTCCATTCTTACTAGGTACTGGAGTGAACTTCCCTCTCCAGTCGTAAAACCCTTTAATCGTATCTGTATAACTAGAATGCAGTGTATTATAGACAAGGAATTGATCTAACTTCAAGTCTTTATCTAAAAAAGCCTTGCGATAGCGAAGTGTTGGCACTACAGAATTCATATTACTCGTCACTCCTCCGAATGGATAGTTCATCGTCATCCCGTAATTGTGCTGTTTATTAATGTAAAAGCTACTTACAGTCAAACGCAACTCATCTGCCCAAGTCTTGTTCTTCACTCCCACAAACCCTTCTACAAATCCATTAGAGAAACGGTTGTGAAACAGTTTGTGTTTTTCTCTACTTACCTGTGCCGTTTCTGGATCAGTGTAAGGCACATTGACCTTATAATTGTTATCAGAGTAATTAATAAAAGCATTTACTCCTCCGAATAAGCCTGTCTTTTTATCTTGAAAATAAGCGTTTACGGTACCTCTATGAGTGTTATAAGAACCTATCTGATAAGATACATCTACAGATTGATTACTTTCAGGCTCTTTCGTTACGATATTAACTGCTCCTCCTAATGCATCTGCCCCTAAGGCTACAGGTACCACCCCTTTATAGATCTCAATGCGATCAATCATCGTAGGCGGTACAATAGCATAACTAAAGGCATTCCCTAAATAATCCATCGGAACCCCATCCTTAAAATACTTTATCGCCTTTCCTTCAAAACCGTTCAACATCAAATTAGTAGCATTACCTAATCCCCCTGTTTGTCTCACTCGTACACCTACTGTTCTGTTCATCAGCTCTATCACACTAGACGGCTGTTGTTTCATCGCTTTTACATCAAGTACAGTAGCACGTATAGGTTGACGACTTTCTTTTTCGGCTTTGGTTTCTCTCTGAATAATCACTTCATTTAACCCTGTATTTTGTAAAGTATCTTGCTGTGCAAAAACAGATTTAGAATTAAATGATAAAACAGCGATTAAGGATAAAGTAAGGTATGGTATTTTCATCTTGATCTCTCTTATAGAATAGCTCTGTGGAAGACTATCTCTCTTATTGATAGGGCAAAAGTAGGCATCCCTTTGCCTGAGTACTGACGCTAAAAGGAATATAAAAGACGCAAGAAGGAGTATTATTTAGATTCATTAAAAAGGAAGACAACACTTCTTGTACTTCAGAACTCAGCATTAGAATTCGTTGACTTATCCCCCTGATACCCTGTGTATAGCTATGATGATATACTAATCGTAGTTTGATTCCATAGTGGTCGCATAAAAAGCAGGCAAAAATATGCGAGCAGTATGCCATCACTATGCGATAACTATGCGACCACTGCTGTTTTTGAAGAATAAAAATGAGGAGTAACTATCTTCAATTAGAGCTGCACACAGGCATTTACTTCCTCGTAGTCTCTCTTCCTTATGTAGAACTTCCTTCTTAATGGCTATGCAGATCAAGTGAGATATACGTCCTTATCTATGGATTTTCTAGTTATTGAGTAATAGCATTGTATTTGAGTGGCAATGCTAGACTATTAAAAAACTTTATTCTACTCCTAAAAACACCACTGTGAATCATTTTAATTTAATTATCTTGCTTATTCGTCTTAAAAACACCTATATGGCTTCACCATTACAAACAGAGATCCTTCAATTAGCCAAACAAGATGACCGCATTAGAGCTGTTATTCTCAATGGTTCAAGGGCTAACCCGATGGTTACTCCTGATCAGTACCAAGATTATGATATCATCTATATGGTGACTGATATAGAAAGTATCAAGAAAGAGGATATTGTCTACAAAACCTTTGGACAGCCTGCCATACAACAATTACCAGATGATATGCACTTAGGTAACGAAGAGGGTATTCCTTCTATTTCGTATACTTATTTAATGATTTATGAAGATGGTAGTAGATTAGACCTTACCCTATTCCCAGTAGATCAATTAAAGCAGTATAAAAAAGACAGTCTCTCTATCGTATGGCTAGACAAAGATGGAATATTTAAAGACATACCCGAGTCTTCTGATATTGACTATCATGTACAACGCCCTACTCAACGGGAGTTTACAGAAGTGTGTAATGAGTTTTGGTGGTGTTCTACTAATGTCGCTAAGGGACTGGCTAGAGAAGAAAGAGTATATGCAAAAGATATGATGGAGTCTGTCGTCCGTCCTATGTTCTTACAATTACTAGCTTGGAAAATAGGGAGTGAACACCATTTTAGCGTTTCTATAGGCAAATCAGGTAAATTCATTAAAAACTACTTAAGCGATGAAGACTACAATAAGGTATTAAGAACCTATAGCAATGCTAATATTCAAAATACATGGGAAGCCTTTCACACCATGACTACTTTCTTTCAAGAACTACAAATAGAACTAGGTAAACGACTTGTCCTAAAAGTAAATGTAGAAGAAGCTACGAATGCCTTACAGTATATCAATAGAATCTATCAAGATTAATAAATGAATCATCACAAATAGAGGTATATAAAAAAAGCGACTAACCCTTATCAGTTAGTCGCTTATAGATTATTATTAAACCTAAATACTGCAAAACCATTCTACTTCATAGCTTTTTCATTAGCTCTAAACCATACTAGTGTATACTTTTGTCACTAATTCAGACCTATTTCGTATAATTACTTTTCGTTTATATGTCTATTGCGTATTTTGGGTTAAAAGATTAATTCTTTGTTCTATTGGTTACCAATTGCTTTAGTGCAGCCCATTGTCTCAACGTTGTTTTTGCTTCTTGAGCAGGGTATCCTAATACTGTCTTACCTGCTTCTACATCTCCAGTCACTCCTGATCCAGCTCCTACTACAGCACCCTGCCCGATAGTAACGTGATCTTTAATAGAAGCACTACCTCCTATCACCACAAAGTCTTTTAGTGTAACTGAACCTGCTAAACCACTATTACCAGCCATGATACAGAATTTTCCTAACTCACAATTATGTCCTATCTGAACAAGATTGTCAATCTTACAACCATCTCCAATAATGGTAGCGCTAAACTTTCCTCTATCTACACATGAATTCGCTCCTATCTCAACATAATTACCAATAACTACATTACCGATCTGAGGTATCTTCACTAACCCTAACTCAGGAGACGGACAGAAACCAAATCCATCAGCTCCAATCACTGCGTTAGGATGTAAAATACAGTTATGTCCGATATGACTGCGCTCACGCACAATGACACCAGACCACAATATCGTATTATCACCAATCGTACTGTCATCTAATACAGTGACATTAGGATACATCTTTACATTTTTTCCGATTATTACATTTTCACCTATTACACAACCAGCTGCTATTCTAGCTCCTTCACCTATTACTGCTGTGCTATCTATCGTAGCATTAGGGTGAATATCTTCTTTAAATACAGGCATCTTAGGCGCAAATAGTGTAAGTAACTTCGCTAATGCTAAATCAACATTATCTACTTTAATAAACGCTCTATCTATACCTGGTAGAATAGAAATATCTTTATTTACAATAGCAATAGGGGCTTTTGATTCCCCCCATAAGCGTTCGTATTTTTTATTACCTATAAATGAGACTTGACATTCTTTGGCTTTTTCCAACTGCTCAGCTGTACTAATCTGTCTTAATGTACTTCCTACAACAACGCCATTTAAAACATCGTTCAATTCAGTTAAAGAGTATAATTTCATAATTGCGAAATAAAGTTTTTGAGTTTTATTTAATTAAAACGAATAAAATCAAAAAATATTGCAACACAAAACGATATTCATTTATTTTAACAAACAATTACATATATTTATATTCAAAAAAATAAAATTACTTAAATTATAAAACTAGAAAGTCTTCTTATTTCCTCAATAATTGTTTACTCAACTCTCCTACTCTTTTAAGTTTAGCTTCAACATTCTCTGACCAAGGCAGGCCTATGCACAGTCTGATACAGTTCTCGAATTGTTCTTGTACCGTAAACATTCTACCTGGTGCTATACTAATGCCCTCCGCAATAGCTAAGTCATATAAATCCATCGCCTCAATAGAAGGGTCAAACTCAATCCATAGTGATAATCCACCTTGAGGACGATTAACCTTAGTACCCAATGGAAAACTAGTAATAATAGTATTCAAATATTTCTGATAATTGCTATAGATCTCTTTTCTAAGTTTTCGCAGGTGCTTATCATAATTGCCTGAGCGCATAAAACTAGCTACAGCTTCTTGCATTAAAGGAGGCGTAGAGATTAGATGTACTAACTTTTGATGCATAATCTTATTCTTATACTTACCAGGAGACACCCACCCTACGCGATATCCAGGAGTCAAAGTCTTAGATACAGAACTACACCAGATCACATTACCTGTCTTATCAAAAGCTTTACAACATTTAGGACGCTGATTACCAAAATACATATCTCCATAGACATCATCCTCTATCAATGGGATATCGTGTTTCTCTAAGAGTTCTACTATTTCCTTCTTATTCTCATCAGGCATACAACTACCTAATGGGGTATTATAATTAGAGATCAATAGACACATATCGATATGCTCTACTGCATCTCTAAGAGACTGCACATCAATACCTGACACAGGATCTGTGGGTAACTCAATCACCTTAAATCCTAAATCAATAGCTAGCTGAAAGATACCTGGGTAGCAAGGGCTTTCTATTGCAATGGTGTCTCCAGGTTTGCCCAATGCTAATAAACACAACGAAATAGCGCTCATGCTTCCATTAGTCGTAATAATATCTTCTTCTTTAAGACTACCTCCCCAAGTGATAGAACGCTGTGCGATCATTCTCCTCAAATTTAGATTGCCCTGTACAGAATCATATTCTATCCCTCCATCTACTAACGACCTAGAGGCTGCTATAATCTCTTTCTTCATTTTGGCCAAAGGCAAAAACTCATCATATAATGTACTATACGAGAACAAAGTCAGCTTTCTATTTCCCATATTAGAATATACCTTGCGAATAATCTCCTTAGGCTCCTTATTATTTGCTAAAAAGATAGGGTTACTCGGCTGAGGCAAAGGAATATCCGTATAGGATAGGTTACTTACAAAATAGCCTGACTGAGGCTTAGACTCTATTAATGCCTGAGTTTCTAGTTCTAAATACACTCGTTTGGCTGTATTCATACTAATTTGATGTTCTGTGCACAACATTCTTACAGAAGGAAGTCTGTCTCCTTCTCTTAGTACGCCTGCTCTAATCTGACTAGCAATAGCATCTGCTATATTCAAATACAAATAATTCTGTTCCATAACAATCTCAACTGTGTCCTTTCAAAATTACAAAATTGATACTGTACTACATACTAATACAGTATATTTTTGTTAAAAAATAAAACATAAGAAAAATGAAACAGACTGGTGTAATTGATTCAGCACAACAAACTTCAACAAGTGGTTGGATCAATGGATTCATAGGAGTACTTTTATTTAGTGGTTCTATGCCTGCTACAAAAGTAGCTGTACTAGAACTAGATCCGATATTCGTGACCGCAGCTAGAGCAGGTATTGCTGGTATATTAGCACTGTTATGTCTACTTGTCTTTAAAGAAAAAAGACCTACTAAAAAACAGTTATTGCCTTTATTTATAGTCGCTATAGGCGGGGTTATTGGATTTCCTTTATTATCCGCATTAGCGTTACAATATATCACCTCAGCACATTCACTAGTATTCTTAGGCACCTTACCGATGTGTACTGCTGTATTTGCGGTATGGAGAGGTGGAGAAAAACCAAAGTCTATCTTCTGGTTATTCTCGATACTTGGATGTCTATTAGTAGTGGGGTTTGCCTTTATGCAAGGAGTTACAAGTTCCCCTATAGGAGATATATTAATGCTTATCGCTATCTTATTATGTGGATTAAGTTATGCTGAAGGAGCTAAACTATCTAAATCTCTTGGAGGATGGCAAGTTATCTCTTGGGCAGTCGTATTATCTCTTCCTGTATCTATACCAATTATGTTGATTACTGCTCCTGAAGTACCTTCTCTAATAAGCACAGAAGCATGGATAGGGGTATC
The DNA here is from genome assembly GCF_032073645.1 of Myroides sp. Taxonomy (NCBI): domain Bacteria; kingdom Pseudomonadati; phylum Bacteroidota; class Flavobacteriia; order Flavobacteriales; family Flavobacteriaceae; genus Myroides; species Myroides sp. Next base: position 12,959 of record NZ_DAMANB010000005.1, on the reverse strand, counting down.
ATATCTAGGAATATTTAGTATGTTTGTGGGGTTCGTATTCTGGTATAAAGGATTAGCACAAGGAGGTATTGCTTCTGTAGGACAGCTACAGTTATTACAGCCTTTCTTTGGGTTAGCTCTTGCAGCAAGCCTTTTAAACGAACAGGTAAGCACAGCTATGATTGCAGTAACTGTAGGCGTTATTCTATGCGTAGCTGGAAGTAAAAAATTCGGTTAGTAACCCCAATTACTAGCTACTTCAAACAGTGTAGAACAATACTAAAAGCAATCACCTTACTTTTGATATTTCCTCCTTCTGCACTGTTTATTTTTAGCTAAAAAGGGATTGGCTCTTAATTCTTAAAACTGAACAAAATTACCACTCTTTACATCTTTAGGCAACTCATTAAACTTTCGCTTAAAAGCAGCTGTAAAATGGGTTGGATTCTTATACCCAACTTGTTGAGCGATATCTGCAATAGACAAGTCTTGTTCTATCAATAGCTTCTGCCCCAATTCCATACGCTCATCATAGAGATGATTAAAAATGGTAGTAGAGAACAGTTCTTTAAACCCTCTTTTTAGTTTAAACTCATTGATTCCTGCTAATCTAGAAAGCTCTCTTAAAGAATATGGATTCTGAAGATTATTACTCACTAACTCTCTGACATAATATAGCTTATCAACATCACTCCTCGTCAGTGAACCACTTACCATCTCATATTTATAATCTCCACTATACTTAATCACTAAAAGAAGGAGCTCTACAATCTTGGTCTCCATATAAATCTTCTTCATCATACCGTCATAAGAATTATTGACTAAGTCATACAGTAACTTCTTCATCTCTGGAACAATCATTAAGTTAGAAGAAAAAGCACTTTCTCTCTCACTGTACAAAGATTTACCAAAGTCTCCTAACAACTCTAGATCTCCATTAAACATACGCTCTAAATAAGGCAATGTTAGTTCTATGCCTATAGCACTGTAGTTTTCTTCAACAGGGTTAAAAGCAAGGGAGCCATCAATATAAGGTAGATGAAAAAAACTAAAACGTCCTGTAGAAGTATTGACGCATTGTTTTTTATTGGATTGGTAAAAGTGTTCTCCTTGAAACAAAAAGAAAAGCTCAATGTGCTTCTGATCTCTTAACACTTCTTTCTGTTGTCTAGTTTTATGCTGTAAAGAAACGTGATCAATATGTAACTCTTCCATATCTAACAACTGTATATTCCCTTTTATGCCATGACTAGCATACCGCTCTCCTACATTTATCAATGTCTCTTTAACCATGATACCAAACTAAAGAATTATTACTATTCTACTGATTGAAAGTGACAAAGGTACTTAAAAAGATCTCCTAATTTAAATCAACTCTAAATAATATTCGTTAATTAATATTTAATTAGGACAACACCCTATTTCTTCACTCCTATTTTCTATGAATTAAAGTACTAGGAGGAACGCCATACTTCTTCTTAAATGCAATAGCAAAATGCTGAGGATACTCATAGTGAAGTAATTCAGCAACTTTATTGACTGAGAATTTCTGTGACGATAATAACTGATACGCATACTCAAAACGCAAATCTCTTACATATCTAATCAAAGAAGAATCATAGTATTTTTTAAAGTACTTCTTCAATTTATATTCATTGATATAGAATTTTTGACTCAGCATAGAGAATGTTATGTCTTGCAAGAAATGATTGTCTATCCAAGTTTTAATATGCAATAATTTATCAGCATCATTCATAGATTTTATTTCTTCTATTGGAGCTACCTTCCTCTCTAAAGACTCTTGGACACTTAACAGTAAAAGTTCTGTTACCTTAGTCTCTAAATAAACTAGTTTCAAATCTGGATGAACATCACTCTGTAAAATATTCAATAATAACTGATGTATCTCTACAGGGATTGTTTTCGCTTTTGCAAATAGTGTAGTCGTCTTTCCTTGTTTAACTAAATTTAAAAAAGAAGCCAAAGCAGGTATTTTAGTCTCAACTAGTTGTGCGAAATAGTCTTCATCAAAAAGAACCTCCACTACCTTTCTATTTGTTTTATACTTCAAATGCCCATTTACACGAGGTACATAAAGCAAATTAAAGCAATCCTGCGGAACCTCTATCGTCTCTCTTGCTGTAGAATAACAGGAATACCCCTCTAACTCTAACATGAGTTTAAAAGTACTCTTTTCGTTAATAACAGCGACATCTACAGGAGTAGGTACACTCCACTCTCCATAAGAGATAATAAAGTAGGGATGATCAATAAACTTCTGTTTAATAGGAATTCCTTTAAAGGTAAACTGCCCATATCTCTCTTTGTACTGTTCGCCGCTTCCCCACTCAATGCGATTTGGAATATTCTTTAATACCTCTTGATATTGCTGATATAAAAGACTCATAACTCGTAGATTTATTAATACTTTTTGCGTAGATGATGAGGCAAATTTACTACTATTTTCGCATCACAACAATTTGAATTAAATCTAAATAACTTTTAAACAACATAGTTATAGTTGTTTTACTTTATAGGTAACTCCCCACTATTACTATAAGTCTACTTATCTCATGAAGAAAAAAGGTAAATCAACTTTCTCCAAAATCATTGCTTGGTTACATTTATGGCCTAGTATTGTCGCTGGTATTATACTAGTCTTTGTCTCTCTTACAGGGACTATCATTGTATATGGAGATGAAATCATGCAGTGGTCTGCAGGGAAAGAAGCACGCTATATAGAGCCTAATGGAGTTCCTTTAAAAATAGATGAGATCACAGCTATACACAAAGAAAAATTCCCAGGACATAGCTTTTCTTATATAGTTGTAGATAGAGATCCTTCTAAAAGCTGGGTTATTAATTCAGTTGATCTAAAGGATCGAAAGCTAAGTTTTATCTACATTAACCCGTATACTGGGGAGGTACTAAAACAGGATCGCTCTATCAGTTTCTTCTATGTTATGGCACAACTTCACTCTAATCTGTTAATGGGTAAAACGGGAGGTTGGATAGTCGCAATCTCCACTATTATATTTGTTCTAAGCACCTTGACTGGATTAGTCCTTTGGTGGCCTAAAAAATGGACAAAAGCGACTAGAGATAGTAGCTTTAAGATTAAATGGAAAGCTAAGTTTAAACGTCTGAATTACGATCTACACAATGTATTTGGTTTCTATAGTGCTATTATTTGCTTTCTACTTGGAATGACTGGTTTACTTATCTTCTTTAGCCCTTTAATGAAAGGAACTGTAAGTCTATTCGGAGGAGAAGGTAAAATGTGGTTCTATACCTTACAAGACTATCCTAGAGACCATGAAGCGACTAAAGATTTAGCGTTCTATGATACGAATGTTCTAATCCAAAAAGCATTTGACTTACACCCAGATAAAACAATCATCAGAATCTGGACTTATAATTATGACAATGTAAGCATATACCCTTTCTTTTTAGGAACCAATGCTGGTCTAAAAAGTGAAGAAGGGAAAGAAGCTATTTACTTTGACAAATTCAGTGGAGAAATGGTCAATGATAGCAAAGAACAAAAGATCTACGATAAAGTAGACAATCTAGTCTGGCAAATACACATGGGTCAATGGTGTGGACAGCTAGGTAAGTTCTCTACGTTTATAGCTGGTATTATTGCAACTAGTCTTCCTATCACTGGATTCTTAGTATGGTGGGGACGCCGAAACAAAAAATCAAAATCTAAAAAATAGTAATCGTTATGAGAAAGCAATTAATAACTTTTGCTTTACTAGCCTTAACCATCACAGGCTGTAAAGAAAGTCAAAAAGAAACAGAAACTTCTAATTTTATAGAAGTAGAAAACAATGGAACAACGGTACAAGTACCTATACAACCCAAAACTGTAGCAGTCTTAGAAAGAGGTATTATGGAGAATATGAACGAATTGCAAATTCCGTTTCAGGGAATGGCAAAAGAGTTCACTCCTAAGTATTTATCACATCTTGAAAAGGATAAGAGTATCGTAGATTTAGGTGCTGTATTTAAACCTAATTTTGACGTAGTAGCTAATCTAAGTCCAGACCTTGTATTCATGGATAATGCCTTTCCTGCAGATTATGATGAAATGGTAAAAATAGCGCCTACCTTAATGTTAGGCATCCCTAATAAAGGAGATAACTATCTAAAGTATATACAGGACAATATTCTTCTACTTGGCAAAATATATCAAGTAGAATCAAAAGCAGAAGCGTTATCAAAGGATTTAGACACTCGTTTAAGTGATTTAAAAGCCCTTATTGCTAAAAGTGAAGCTAAAGCAATGGTAATCATCCATTCGGAAGGAAACTTCCGCTTATTTGACGAAAATACGCGTTATGGATTTATATTTAAAGACTTCGGTGTAAGAAGTGCAACCAATATCACTACGGAGATTGCCAATAATCATGGACAAATGATTAATAGTGAGTTTATCTTAGAACACAATCCTGATATCTTATTTATTATAGATAGAGACGCCATCGTACAAAACACAGATAAACCTACTCAAATAACTAATGCATTACTAGAAAAAGTAACTGCTTATAAACAAAATAAAGTTATCTATCTAGATCCAGATGCTTGGTTCTTATCTGGTTCTGGAGCTACTTCATTTAAAATCTTCTTAGAAGATATTGCCAAAGGTTATCATTAACACCACCATAATAATTCTACAAAGAAAGCCTCTTAAAATTACTTAAGAGGCTTTATTCTTTTGTATTCTTCTATAAAAGAGGTATTCTCTCTCTTATATTAGTTTTATTTTTTTCTTCTTACTTCACTTGCTTGGTACTCATCACCATCAGTAGTGTAAATTTTAAATCTTACTTCATATTCTTCTGGAACGTATACTACGATAGGCAATTTACCATTATAACGTGTTAAATGAGGTTGTCCACTTACAAATAAGTTTCTCTTAGCTGCGTCAGGGCATCCCATCATCGTAGAAGCTACATCTCCTTTCGTTGTGAATACAAAATAGCTATATCCCCAACCTTGAAGATCTTTCTCTTCTAATGTCCCCATTAAGTTAAAATGATTACACCCGTCTACCTCCATCATTTTACCAACTGTAAACTCGATCTTCTTACTATCATCTTTAGAAGAGTGAGGTACTTCAATTACTACTTGCTTATATCCTTTCTCTGGAGCAGGGAAAATAGATACATCTGTTCTTGCGATTGTCTGTGCCATAGTTACAGTCATTAAACCAAAAAATACAACGATTAAACTTAAAACTTTTTTCATTTCTTTTTCTTTTTAATTGACAACTCTTATTTCATATCAAAACAAAAGTTATTGTCGTTATTAGTTAATAGCAAATTACAAAAAAAACACAAGCCAACGTGTTAAATAATGTATTATTTATAGTTAAATCTAGAAACTGATTCAAATAAAACAACGTTTAAAAAGATTTACCATATTATTTTAAAAAAGAAAGCACAACTGAATTAACAATTGTGCTTTTTATAACTTATAGTTGGATAGTGTTATCCTATCTTCACTAGTTTACTGTTTTCTTTTTCTGCAACTTCTTTTCTCAATAAGCTACTTGAGAAACGGTGATCTCTACTGTTAAAGTAAAGCTCTATTCCTTTTTCTTCACAGTATTTACGTCCTGTAAAATTCTTATCTTGATACTCATCACCTAAAATACGAACATCTATCTTAAATGATCTTAAGATATCCTCTAAATCCTGTTCTGTAGCATAAGGAACAATCTCATCAACAAACTTACACCCCTTTAGTTGAATATATCTCTCAACTACAGACTGAGTTGGCTTATTTTTCTCTGGTCTATCTAAAGTAGGATCAGTTTGTAATCCTACAATTAAAAAATCACATTGACGTTTTGCATCTTCTAACATCTTCACATGCCCTGCGTGCAATAAGTCAAATGCACTAAAAGTTATTCCAATTTTCATACTTATCTTTTTTGCCTAGTTTTTAAACAGTAATAAAACAATTTATTAACCATTTATAAACTAGATTATATCTTGTACCCTTTTTTATTTTCCTAAATTAGGATACAAATTTACTAATTATATTCTATTTATGTTAAATCAAGATTAAAAAATATCAAATATTACAATTCTAAAACAATTTAAATATTGTTTTTTTTATAGAAAATAGTTCTAACATTATAAAAATGATAGAATAACAAAATATTTAACGTAGCACATTATTCATATAGTGTACCTTTTTTCTACAGAATGCCACAATTGATTTTGATTCTTCAATCACAAAGATAAATAGTCCTACCTCTTTTTAAATAAGGAATTCCGTAAAACAGCTATATTTTTTAGGGAAGGGCTAATATAGGTAGAGTATCTGGCTAAGTAATCACAAAAAAATCACTCCTGTATTTAGAACATTTTCTCTACAATCACTAACCAATATACCTTTTCATTAAAGGGGGTAAAAAAAGACTGCAGCACAAATTCTTAGGGAAAAGAATTGATTGTGCTGCAGGTGGGGAAAATACAATTGCTCAGAAAAAATCTTTGCAAAATACTCTACACTGAGCTAGCTAAATGTAAAGCTTTCCGAATTAAAAATTTGTTGTTTTGAATTACAAATATAGGAAAAGGTTCTAATAATCACTTCATACTAAAGTACCAAATTATCTCTAAAAAACACCATTTAACACATTAATAATAAACAATATAACATAGTTGTAGTACTAAAGTACTATATCTTTTTTTTTAGAAAAAAAGACAAATATGATAGATTTACTCAAAAAAAAACTCACTTTGCCATAAAACTTCAAGACGTGAACTTTTATTCTTGAAAAATAACTATTTTTGCCCCTTAAATCACTGACTAACAAAACATGAATGCCTTACACAGTTGTAAAAGAAAGAATATATTACAGATATTACTAATTTTACTACTATTCACACCTACGACTTATTGTTTAAGCCAAACTAACAATGAGCAATTTAATTTTATAGTAAACCACTTAAAATTCGAGGCACTAGATCATGACTCAACTACACAATATTCTAAGGATAAAGAAGGAAACACTTGGTTAAAAATAACTATCCCTCAAGATTTATTAAACAAACCACTTATATTACAATTTCCTACCATTCACGTAAATAATTATAATATTTATGCGAAACAGAATGGCCTATGGGAAAAAACAACCATAAATACTGACTTAGAAGGTGGAAAAATAAGTCCGCAATATCAAGAGAACCATTTTATCACTGGTCATAATACAATATATTTTAAGTCAAAATCTTCTTATGTTCATTATGGGAATTTTATACTTGTTGAGCGTGCAGAGTATAGAAGTATTATGCTTAATACAATGATCAAGATAGAGGTTTTTTATAGTTTATTTTTACTTTCTATAGCGCTAACCTTTGGCTTATATTCACTATTTAAAGAGAAAGTTATCCTTATTTATTGTATATATATCGTATCTGTCTTTATTATTTATTTAGTAGAAGATGGGTTACTCTATTTTTTATATAACAAACAGTGTAATGAGTTACTGATATTAGCAATATCTATACCTATTAGCTGTCTGATTTTCTCATTATTTATATACTACTTTTTAGATATCCAGAGATTACCATCAAAACTGAAATATTTTTACTCCTTCCAAGTGCTATTGTATATTGTATTAGGCATAGTACTTTATCAAACTAATAATTCACTGTACTTCATCATCATAGTATGTAGTACGCTAGTATCAACTATAATCACTTTAGCACTTGTCTTAAAGTATTATAAAGAGGATATGTCTGTTCGTTTTATTACTTATTCATTTAGTGTAATCGCGTTAACTTCGATGACGTATTATCTTTCTATATTTCCAGGTAATTACTATCTCTCATTTGTAGATAAGGATAAGATTCGTATAATCTATAGTATCGCATTTACTTTGGCAAGTTATTCCTTATGGATCAAAGCAAAGAAGCTTAAAGCAGATCATGAATCTCTTAAAAATGAATTAGAATCCCTTAAGGCTAATCAATCACAAAAAGCACACAAAGATTTAGAACATAAAGAAAAAACACCTAATCATTACACAGAAAAAAGTACTTTCAAAGAACAATCGATTCAAGATGTCTTAAAAGAAAAGTATCTATGTACTGATCGAGAAATAGACGTTATTATGGGGATATGGGATGGTCTGTCCAACCAAGAAATCGCAGAAAAACTCTCTATATCTCTTAGTACAACCAAGCATCATGTAAGCAATGCCTATACAAAGCTAGATGTAAAAACTAGGAGTCAAGCATTACTTTTAAAAGAGACCTTACTTTCGGGAAAATAAAAAAGAGCTACTTCAAGGTAGCTCTTTCTGTATTACTGTATCAATTAATTGTCTATTCGTAAGAAATTTCCTTCTAGATCGAATACTAACTCTATTTCTTGTGCTCCGTTTACTAATTCTACTTGATAAGTATTGTGCTCTTTCTCTATACTTTCAATATGGAATTTATTATAGTTCTTAACAATATAAGTATTAATAGCACTAGGTATAATCGTAGATGGGATTGCTACATTTCTCTTCGTTTCTATCTCTTTCCAATCCCCTGTAGTAGTAAATTCTACCTTTACACCATTCGCTAAATATACTTTATACTCATCTCCTGCTCTATCTAATTCTTTCTTCACTAAGACAAGCTCTACTCCTGTAAAATGAGTTTTTAAGAAATCCTGTGCTTTCTGTGGTAAATCTGTACCTGCGATTAACTCCTCATCTCTATCTAAATCTAAGTCAACACCTACAAACTCTTGTTTAGTATTAAAAATCAACTCTAAACCTGAACTAAGCTTTACTTCATAACCTCTTTTCATGTCTCTATCTATCTCAGTAATAGAGAATCCTTTATAATTCTTAACTATATAGTCATAGATATGAGGCACTTCACTCTTTAAAAACTCAACTGGTATAGCAGAGTCATCTTCCATTTCTACCTCTGTCCAATTTCCTGCTTTATCAAAATCTATTTCTACTCTATTGTCTAATCGTGTAGTGTATAGAGAACCATAATAATTAGGAGTAGTTACTTTAGTAGCATGTCTAAGAGATGAATTTGGAAACACTGTCTTTAAAAAGCTCTTAGAATTAGCAGGTAATTGCTCTTCTGTGATTTTTTCTACTTTGTGGTCATTTCCATTATCATCACTACTACATGCTGTGAATCCTAGCGCTACAGCTAACATTAAGGCTAAAGCAATTTTTCTTTTCTTCATTTTCTTTTTCTTTTAATTATTTATTGATCTATTCTTTTAAACTTCCCATCTTTTGAAAACTCTAATTCTACTCCATTACTTAATTTCACTTCATATTTTCGAGTTTCTTTCTCTATTTTAGTAATCGTCTCTCCTTTATAATGATCAGAAACGTAAGTCACGATTGGAGCAAGCATAAAGCCTGTAGGTAATGTAGTTGTGTTACCATCTACTTCATCCCATTCACCAGATTTATCAAACTCTACCTCTACATTATCTGTAAATGTCACTTTATATGACACAGATAAGAAGTCTGTATCCTTCTCTACCTTACTCACTTCTTTATCTTTAAAGTAAGTATCTATAAAACTACTTGCTTTCTGAGGTAATTCACTCTTAGTGATGATTACATCTTTCGCTAATGTCGATTGTGAAGCTAATAAAGCTACTGACATAAATAGTCCTGCAAACAATGTTTTTAAACTCTTCATAGTAATTCTCTTTTTAGTTTTACATGACAAACTTAGAAACACATTCTGGAAAGAATTGGGAATAATTACATTTTTAAAAAGAAATAGATTGAGTGCAAAGGGACAACCTAATAGATTGTCCCCTTTATAATTCACAGCACTTTATTACTTCAAATCATAGTCAGTGTGATATACTGTAAAATAATGCTTGTTATCAAAATGATATTTGATAGACAGATTATCTGTTACTTTTATAATAGTCTGTACTAGAGCAAGCCCGAGTCCTGTAGATTGTTCGTTCGTTGTACTTCTAAAGAACCTATTGTATATTAAGTTCTCGTCTAATGGAGTAGGAATTAAACTCGTATTACCAATTCTGAAGTAATGATTTGCGATCTCTACCTCTACCTCTCCTCCTTGTACATTATGTGTTAATGCGTTCTTTAGTAAATTCTGCACTAGCGTAATAGAAAGCCCTTTATCCATATTGACTATAAAAGGTTGCTCATCCTCTTTAACCGTTATACTAACCGCCTTATACTCAAAGAACTCTTCAAAGTCTTCTATCATCTCTCTAATGACATCATTAAAACTAACGTCTTGATAATTAACGAATTGATTATTCTCTATTTTAGCCAACATCAACAAGGATTTGTTCAGCTTAATGAGTCTTCTCAGCGTCTGATGAATAGATTGTATTTGTAACATCTGTTCTTCATTCAACTCTTCTTTTTCAGCCATTAATTCTAACTTATTACTCATAATAGCTAGAGGAGTCTGAGATTCATGAGCAGCATTAGACACAAAGGCTTTTTGCTGTTCAAAAGTACTTTCTATACGTCTTATCATCTTATTAATCTCTAGCTGTAGATCTGTAAATTCTCGGATAGGAGTCTTCGTCTCTTCCGTCACCACCTCTTTACCTATAGTATAGTTCTTCAGGTTACCTAGTAATTTATAAAATGAACCCCAAACTACTTTCCTTAAAATAAAATAGTTAATCAAGAATATACTGATTATCAACATCAAGTACAACGCCCCAACGGCAATACCAAAATCTCCTAATAAATCATCTGCTTCTATAGTAGAGGTACGTATCTCTAATAAAAAATTATCTCCATTCTTATCTTCAAAAGTAGTGGTGAGCATACGCACAGGTTCCTCATTATCATCCACATCCATATAGATCATTTCTGTAGTGAATACATTCTTTCTAGAGTATTCTCCTGGCGCTAATGGAGTAATTCTGAATCCACTTGCTCCGAATGACTGTATACTAGTGATACTAGGATTATTATATGCTTTTTTGACTATCTCACTTTTAGTGTTTTTCAGTCCATCATCTATATTATCATAGACCTCTTCTGTCATGAATGCGTAGAAGATAAGCACCCATACAGTAAGAACTATCACTATGCCAATGGATAAATACCTAAGTGTATAATTATGTAGTTTCATCCCCTATTCATTCACTAATTTATACCCCATTCCATACACAGACTGAATATTTACTTCCGCGTGATGACTCTTTAGTTTTTTGCGCAAGTTCTTCACCTGAGAGTACACAAAATCGTAACTATCTGCCTCATCCATATTATCTCCCCATATATGCTCTGCAATAGAAGATTTAGTCACTAATCTATTCGCATTCACTACAAAATAATACAATAGTTCAAACTCTTTATTATTAAGCAACATCGTACTTCCCTGCACGACTACCGTTCTCTCATCTATAAAAATCTCTATATTATTCCATTTTACACTCTGGAACCCCTGTTGATTCTTTCTTCTCAACACTGACTTTATTCGAGCTAATAGCTCCGATAGATGAAAAGGTTTAGTGAGATAATCATCTGCTCCTAACTCTAAGCCTAATACTTTATCATCTATAGAATCTTTAGCCGATATAATAATAACCGAGTCGGCTTTACCCATCGATTTGATCTCACGTAACAAGTCTATTCCATTACCATCGGGAAGCATAATATCTAACAAAATACAATCATAGTCATACCCTGCTAACTTCTCTATCCCTACCTTATAATTACTAGCCACCTCGACCAAGTAAAGCTCTTTTTCTAAAGATTCTCGGATGATATCTCTTAACTCCTGTTCGTCTTCAATAACTAAAATTTTCATATCCCTCCAATTAGTACTTACGAATATACAAGTTATCTAATTAATGTTTTTCCTTTCTATCAGATTAAATAATGAAATACGAATAATAAAGCTTTTAAACGCAAATTATCTCTGTCTATATTAAAGAAATAATCTTATTTTAGTTATGCCTTACACTTAACTGATTTAGCTTATGTATAGTACCGATAGACTACAGATATCTCCACTCTCTCATGCTGACAATTCCTTTATCATAGAATTAGTCAATACTCCTGGATGGCTTAAATATATAGGAAATAGAAATGTCTATACGGCAATGGATGCACAGATGTATATACAGAGTATATTAGATAACCCACAGTATCAATACTGGGTGGTCAATAGAAAAGAGGATGGGAAACCAATAGGATTAATCTCCCTGATTAAGCGAGACTACCTAGAGCATCACGATATAGGTTTTGCCTTCATACCCACTTACATTGGGCTAGGATATGCCTACGAAGCTACAAGCTTTATCATCAAGATAATAAGAGAAGATGCTAAATACAGTACTTTATATGCGACAACCCTTCCGATAACAAGAGTTCTATTAAACTGCTAACAAGATTAGGATTTACTTTTATAGAAACAATAAAACCTCATGAGGAGGTACTCAACTTATTTAAAATATAGTGTTTAAAATTATTGATAGTAGGTACATTAAAATATACTTAAATATATAATTAAAAAAAATCCCTTTCCGTAATGTATTAACGCAAAAGAACATTTCGTTTATAGACTTTTATTCATACAATACTTAGCCAAAAGCAAACGCGTTTATTAGGAAAGGGAATAAAATCGCATGAAGTACTAAGTCCCCACAATTCCTTCATACGGTGACAAAATTATATATTTTTGTAAGAGTATTCACTATGATAACAAATAATTATTAACCACTTCATCAACAATTCACTTTTCACTATAGAATCACATAAATTAACATATTATAATGCTAATTTATTCTAACATTAAGTACAATTATTCAATTTAAAAGTCGCTAAATGCGTAAATCAAAACCAGTAACCACGCTAATTCTATGCCTTTTTATAAAAGTTTAAATATTAACTAGATAAATATTGCCTTTTTTTGTCTTTCAATGGTGGATTCAAGTATTAAATGCAACAGTAACCATTAGGTTTAATTTTTCTGTAA
>NZ_DAMANB010000004.1:0-228778 GCF_032073645.1 Myroides sp. | reverse complement strand
TGTACATATTTTATTATACAATTTTTTTAATGACACAGTTCACGGGACACCCTCATTTAAATCAAATTAGGATTAATTCTTTAATCCTAATCCTTTTATAACTTGCTTTATAATTGACGACTTCTTTTGCCTTTTAACTTTAGTGATTTCTTCATTCATATTGACCACTTTGTTTTCATCACAAGAATATTCTTCATCCCCTAGATCTTCGAATTCAAAAGTAGGTATAGAAGAGCTCGTAACAAATATTTCGTCTTCTACCTTATCTTCTTTTAACCCAAAACGCATACATCTTTCCTGAGGTTCTATATCCCACAAATATTCACCTATTATATCCTCTATTAGATGATATATTAGTTCTATTTTACTTTCTTCTACCTCTTCATATTCCAATGGTTCACCTAGACTTTCTACAACCTCTCCTTCTACTTCTAGCACTGTTCTAATCAAAAAACCATTCTCTGTATAATGAAGGTTAAACGACATCATCTCCTCATCTATAACGAAAGACATCACCTTCTGCTTAGAAGCTTTATACACTAGCGAAGCCATACCTATCGATACCAAAACTAAAGTAGCATCCTCTAAAAAACAAATATCTAATATATCTGATTCCTTATCACTAACAGTAGCCTTCTTAAAAGTAACTTCTTCTTCATGTACTAACTTACTTTTTAGTATTACTTCTAACCCTTCCAAATCAGATTGATAATTTTTATCTATTACTATACCTCCTATCTGTAGTCCCATATATTGTTTAACTCTCTATTTACAGCTTGAAAGATACTATTTTCTTATCTAAATACACTTGCCTAATTGTGAAACAGCTGTTAATTATAATAAGTTCCATTTTATTTAAAAACTATTTATTCTTTCATTTACTTATAATAGTATTTAAAGAATTAAAATCATATAATTGTCCTTCATAAATAATTTTTTGGAGATCAAAATCAACAGTCAAGGTGTAGGACACATTTCCTTCTGGATATATCCTAAAAATCAAAATCAACTGATTGTTTTCTTCTCTATAGTTTTCTAAATCCCAAGTATTTGATCCAGTATCTAATACAGCTTCATGAGTTATTGCATCTCTAATAACAAAAGTATTTACCCAATGTGACATTCTCATTTCTACTAAAGCAGTCCAAATTTGATACCGACCATGACAGACAGTCTGTACATCAATCAATCTATCCATTTATTATAAATTATCAAATCTTAAATTTACTACTAAAGTATGCCATACTACAAAATCCCCAAAGATATACGTCAATATTCTACCTTAATAGCTATGTATTTTATTATAAGTGATTCTAACAAATTTAGCATTTGAGTAGAATGGCTCTTTGTCATATTCATTTATACTTCTTTCCAATACTAATATTTCATCTGTCAACACACGAATATCATAATCCTGATAATCATCTGTATTCACCTCTTTTCCTACTCCTAAATACAATTTATCCTCTATCATAAACCACTGAAAAGGAGAGCGCTCATCACATATGATATCAGTGTCTTCACTTTCTTTGTAAAAATCAGTTTGAATCATAATTTCATGTCTATGAAACTCTAGTGTCTGTGGAGGACAACAAGTACTATCTACTTCTCCTGCAATGGCGCCTCCCCATCTATCATAATATTTTTTACTTTCTAATTTCCACTTACCTATTAATAGTGCTTTATTTTTACCTTGATGGCTAATCTGCACATCATCACTAGAACAAGAAATAAAATTAAAACACAATGTGATTGAAATAAATAATAAAAGTAATTTTTGTTGCATAATCGTTTGCTTTGTAAATTTTGGCAAATTTATAAGGTCAACACATTCAAAAAGCAAGACAAAAGTCCCTACAATAAATCGAATATATAATTAACAATGAATTGTAACAATTTATTAAGAAGAATAAAAAATAATAAACCAAAAAAAGTAAACCTTGAGAAGGTTTAGCCTCCTTTAGGCTAAAAAAATAACATAGATTTACGCAAAAAACAAAATATTTTACTAAATAAAGAAAAAATAAAAATAGTTATTACAAATTTCTATTTTAAAAAACACAGTATTTATTTACTTCTTAAATTAAGATAAAACAACATATTTAGTTTAGATATATCACATCTATCAACAGTAATAAATAAAATAGACATATACCTTTAAAGTATATATACAGTATTTAAAAATCACTTATTCTATAGCCTCAAAACGTTCTTTTTTTCTTTCTTCTTCTTGTATAACCTAAAAAACAAAAAAAAACAGCTATCTCCACTCTTGTTTTGACAACTGTTTTTTAAAGTTATATTACTTATTATTTACAGAATCTTTTTACTACCCACATTATAATAATTACGGTAAGGTGCTAATGCTTAAGAGTAATAAAAGACTAGTTTACTTTTTTATAGATAATTTTAATACTGCTTACATTAGAAGTATAACGATTACCATCTTTTACATCTATCTTTCGTTCAATAATTAATCGATCCTGACTTAATACTCGAATATCATAAATCTGTTCAGCATTTTGCTCTAATGATTTACTGATACCTAAGTACAATTTGTTTCCGCTTAACATCCATTGTCTAGGAGACCTTTCATTGTAATAATTCCCTTGACTATCTTTTTGATTTGAATAATCTGTTTGAATAGTAATGCCTCCTTTATAATAATCTACTGTCTGAGCAGGTACATTTAAATCACTTGCCAAAGTCTCCTTTACTATTCTACCATCTACATCTAACTCTGCTTTTTCTACAAGTTCCCATTTACCAAACATTTTAGAATTATTTTGTGCTTCTTCAGTAATTTGTATATCATCACTAGAAGAACAAGCAGTAAGGCTAACTGCAGACATTCCTAAAAATAGGAGACTAAATAGAGTTTGTTTTTTCATTTCGACTATTAATACATTTATATTTTTGACAAATATATATCGACATCTGTGAATTATCCAAAATAAAAACTCAAAATAAATTCACAATACGTGAATAAACAGGTTTTATAACTAACATTTAACAATTTCAATTTCGTGTATTTGTTAAAAAATCACACATTGTAATTTTTACACCAAATAAACTTACTTTAATAACGAA
Organism: Myroides sp.; assembly: GCF_032073645.1. Lineage (NCBI taxonomy): Bacteria > Pseudomonadati > Bacteroidota > Flavobacteriia > Flavobacteriales > Flavobacteriaceae > Myroides > Myroides sp. The sequence continues at coordinate 225,688 of NZ_DAMANB010000004.1, read as the reverse complement.
TTATTAGAATATAAAAACAGTCAATCTACAATTCGTATAATAAAACAGACAATATAGAAATAAACACAACTTACCTCAACGCAAACAAAGTACTAGTAAGACATAAAAAAAGACTCTAGTACATACTAAAGTCTTTTATAATCGAATAGTAAGCTATCCACTTACCATTTTCTATTCATTCCTTTTTTCCAATCATAAGGCATAAGAGAACCTAAAGTTACATAGTGATCATCTTCTACTTCTACGATCGCGTTTTCATTTTCTTGTGCTAATTGAGTCATAAACTCTCTACATCTTCCGCAAGGAGGCACAGCTTCTCCCTTCTCAGTTATAGCTACTACCCGTCTTATTCTATTTTCTCCATGCTTTAGCATATCTGCTATAGCCCCATGCTCTGCACAGAACCCCATAGAACAAGCAGTATCAATACTAATACCTGTATATACATTTCCGTCTATAGTCTCAATAGCAGCGGCAACACTTCCATACGCAACAAAATCATTTAATTCAACTGATTTTGCATATTTATGGGCTATTTGCTTTAATTCCTTTGCTTCCATTTAATTCATTTTGTTAGGCATATCCATACCATATTATTTCCTCACTATACTCATTATATCTATTCAATTCCCAATCACCAAATACTTCTGCTATTCCTAGTCCAGCATCAGCTACTAATAGTCCTATCTCATTAAAACTAGGAAAAGCAATAGTAGATTGTGAACTAAAATTCTCTTGTGTATTATCAATACTATAATAAGTCGTATAAGTCAATGCTCTTGCATCTCCTTCATACGTATTCCACGCGGTGACTTGCCCATGCAAAGGATGTTTAAATTGACGTATAGACTCCTCTTTTGTCCACGTTAACCAATCTTTCACTAACGGATTCCGACTATCAAAGATATATCTACCTCCTTCATTTAAGTGTACTTTGATTGTTTCTAGAACAGCCAAACGATCCTCTTTCGTCAAGAAAACCTGAAATACATGACCTGATAAAATAATCAAATCAAACTTCTGCTCTAAGCGAATAGTTCTTGCATCTCCTTGAACCCATTTTACTTCTGAACTTCTTTTCTTTGCCTTTTCTAGCATCGCTTGAGCATACTCCACTCCTACTACATCTTTTCCTCTTTCTGATAAGACAGTAGCTAATCGCCCTGTTCCACATCCTAGATCTAAAACTGTTTTAGCTTTATCTGCTAGTTGTACATATCTCTCTTCATTCTCCCATAAGTTATCATAGTCGTAAAACTGAACCAAATCTACATTTTGATATAATTGATCTTCCATAATTATAGTTTAATCGTTAGTAAATCTCTATTTAAGAAAGGAACTAACTTATTAATTATATCTGTTGTATACAATTTCAAATAATGAGTAGTAGTTCCATCACTACAACCATAAAAAGGCTGATCCAAAACATCTTGATCAAATACTAATTGAATATCGCTAGCTGATTCTCTTAATAATCCAAATATAGATGCTGCTCCTACCTTGGTCTCCATCTTTTCGTATAGCATCTCTGCTGGTGCAAACGAAACCCTAGAGATGCTTAAAGCTTCACTAAACTCTTTACTACAAAAAGGTTTGTCTCCTAATGTAACGAATAGGTAAAACACTGTTCTCTGTCTATTGCACAAAAAAAGTGTTTTGACCATATTCATATCTAGCCTCTCATTAATCAACAAACAATCTTCCATTGTAATTGCCTCCTCTGTTTCAACTCTTTGCCAATCCATAGAAAGCTTAGACAATGTATCATAAGTCTGTTCTTGTAATTTAGAAAGATATCGCGATGGCCGTTCTAATGATACTTCACTGATATAAAACATATTTTATCTATCTATTACCGCACTCTCTAGAATAGAGAAACGCTTATTAATACTATCTATCTCTGCTACACATCCATATGGCAAAGTGAACGTTGGGCACGTATGACCAAAGTCCATCTGTGTTATCACAGGGAGAGTACTTAGACCTTCTTCATCAAGTATTTTAAGCAATATTTGCTCATATTCTTCAGCGTACATATTGTCATAAGGTCTTCCTAATATAATTCCATTTACTAAATGTAAAATACCCATTGCTGCATACCCTCTTAACCAACGCTCTATATAAAGAGGAGCTGTCTTTTCTTCAGAAGTTTCTAAAAACAATATACTTCCCTTCCACACATCTAATTCTGGCCAAAGCTCCGTTCCTTTTATTATTTCTAATACTTCCATGCATCCTCCAATTAAAGTACCCTGTACGCTTTTTTCTCCTCTCACATAGCGCCACCCTTCACATGGATTCAGCTTGCGTTTAGTGTTTTGTATGCTCACATCAAACCAATCTAAATACTCTGTAGTCCAACCTTCTGTATTTGGAGACACTGGTTCTACTGGTTCTATCTCAAACAATGTTCGTTTGATATCTTGTATCTGATAATCATGCATTTCCCCATTCTCTGCAAATCCCACTAATAACGAAGTACCATAGAAAGAGCTCAACCCTGCTTTTAGGCACATAAAATGCGTTACTGTACTATCTGAAAATCCTAGAAATATCTTTGGATTATTTCTAATTACATCATAGTCAATATACTTTAATAATCGAATACTCTCGTCTCCCCCTATATTGGTAATAATAGCTTTTACTTTCGGGTTTTTAAATGCATCCATTAGATCCTTAGCTCTTGCCTCTGGATGATTATAAATCCACTCTGCTGATTCTAAAGCATGTGACGTCTCTATAACTTTAAGTCCAAATATGTTTTCCAGTCGAGCTTTTCCTACTTGATAACGATGTGGTAACTCACCTGCCCCACCCCATGACAAAGAAATTGTCGCAACTGTATCTCCTTTTTTTAATCTCTTTGGCTTTATTAATCTTGTCCTCATATACTTATAATATTAACACCTATAGTTTCATGATCATCTCATGTTGAGTAATATAGTGCTCTAAGCCTATTCTCTTTAAAAACGAGATGAAATCCACTCCTTTATCATCCACATTAGTAATCAGAATAGGGGTTTCCAAAATATTAACCACATCATTCACGAGAATTTTTGCTATTCCTTTATTTCGGTAAGCTTTATCTACCGCTAGTTGATATATTTTACCACTGCTTTTATGATAGGCTACATATCCTACGATATTACCTCTCACTTTAGCTACTTTATACCGAATGTCTTCCTTAGCTTTTTCTAATACAGCTATTGAATTTTGCCAACTTGGTTGGATATCCCAAAAAGGAAGAACTGTTTTCCAACATACTTGCTCTACATCTTCTATTACAATATTAGCTGTCTTATAGTGCACCTCACGTGGTTGTCCTTTGAAGCACAATAAATCTCTACTTATATTATATCCTTGAGCTTTATAAGCACGAATAGCTTTATCGTTTCCTTTTATTACCTCAAGGGATAGATTTACACTACTACCCGTTTCTTTCCAAATAGGAATAGCATAACTATACATCTGAGCGACTAAACGCTGTCCCCTATATGTAGGTCTCACTCCTGTACCAGCATTATAATAATAGACTTGCTCAGCTTCTTTCTTCACTCCTGTTAGCATAAAAGCAACTAACTCCCCCTTATCAAATGCTCCGATAGAATAATCTAAGTCAACCAATTCACTATTTAGTTTAAATGCCAAGCTATCTTCTGTCAAATGAAAGGGAAGTATATAATCTGAAAATGAATCATTAAATACTTCTGTAAGCTCGCGTACACTTACTTCTCTAAGACTTCTAATTTTCATATCTCCTTTTTACTTTAATTTATTATATTCACCTCGTAACAAACTAAAAACAACAGAGTCTTCTATCTGTTCTCCTTTTACATAATGACTTCTCAATTGTCCTTCTCTAGTAAATCCAAACTTCTTCACTGTATTTAAGGAAGCCATATTATCTGGGCTAATGAAGGCCTCTACTCGTCTCAATTGCATAGTTTCAAATCCATAATGTAAGACCGTATTTAAGACTTCACTCATCACACCTCTTCCTTTCGAGTTATCATGATACAGTCCATATCCTACCTCAGCTCTATCGTGTTCTAAATACCAAGTATGATATCCACAGTACCCTAATATATCCTCTGTTTCTTTATCAATGATTAAAAACATCAAATATGATTTATTATAAGTACGGAAGCCATAGGCTGCTTTTACTTTTTCTTTTTCTACTTCCTCTTCAGGAATACCTATATAATGCAAAAGTTCTTCTGCAGTAGCTAATCTTAAAAAGTTTTGATAAGCTTCAGCTTCTAGTATTCGTAATTTAAAACGGGAAGTTTCAATATGGTCAAATATAAATTCTCTCATTCTGTGTCATTCTAAGTGAACTAAATATAATATTGAGTATATTTAGGTTCCTGCAAATTAAAAAAAAGTCAGCATATAAGATAAACAAACAAGTGTGAATCAACATTTTTATATACTGAAAAGACAAAAGAAGGGCTATCCTTTACTTTCATTCTGAGTAAATTTACCATCTTTCTCTATTATCTCTATTATGATAGTATAATGACTCCGTTATTTTCTATCAAATAACGGAGTGAGTACGGACTCATAACGGACTCACTACGGACTCATTCAAAACTAAAGCTATCTCAAACTACTATAAGTGTACACTTATCATAAACAGTCAACCTTACTTAACTAGATTATATAAATTAGTAAATATTTGAATATGTAAATAATTATCAAATAAAAATAAATACCTTTGTAGGAGAGTACACAATTAATTATCAACACCTTAACACATACGCTATGATAAACTATCACGTCATAATACCAAATGATAAAAAAGCAGTATTTCAAGAGTTTCTTGAGATAATTGGTGCTGATTATAGTGAACAGATTAATGACCTTAACCTAACTCTAGAACAACAAGGCATCTTAGAACAAAGGCTTGCAGAACCTAGCGAGAGTTATATTTCTCTTGATAAGGCACTTAATGAACTATACAAAAAATATGACTTATAATATAGTTATACTCCCAAGTGCTATACATGACTTAGATGCTATATTTGAGTATTATTTTTTGATATCTAAACGTATTCTAAATTCCTTTAAAAAAGAATTTGATAAAACATTGAAAGTATTAAAGAATAATCCTTTCTTTCAGATAAGATACAATGACATACGAGCTATTTCTATTAAGAAATTTCCGTATGTCATTTTTTTTAGAGTAGATCCTTATAAACAAATGATACATATAGTAGCTGTTTTTAATACTGCTCAGAACAGTGATAAATATCCTGTATAAAAAAAGGGTATCACGAATGACACCCCTTTCTCCTCTAATCAATAATAATCTTAACAGATTAATTCAACCTTTCCGCTTACTACATCATAATAAGCTCCTACTACACCTATTTTTTCTTCAGCAATCAATTTAGTCAATGAAGGACTCACTTCTTGCAACTGTGCTACTATCGTTCTTACGTTCTCCATCGTCACTAACTCTACTAACTCTGATGCTGACAAATCTTCATTACTGTGTTTTTGGCGAACTTTATCTACTACTGGATGGATGCGTTCTAATATAGTGTCTAGTTTACCTAAAGTCGTATGGTTACACGCTCCTGTCACAGCACCACATCTACTGTGTCCTAATACCATGATTAATTTACTACCAACCACATTACAGGCATATTCCATACTTCCGATTACTTCATCTGTCAATACATTACCTGCTATTCTTAAACTAAAGATATCTCCTATCCCTTGATCTAATACATGCTCTAGTGGAGCACGACTATCCATACAACTCAAAATAACGGCATGTGGATGTTGACCATCTTTAGTCTCTTGTAGTTGGTGTAAGAAGTTTCGGTTAAACTTCAAGTTATTTACAAAGCGGTTATTTCCTTCTAATAATAATTCTAAGCTTTGTGCTGGCGTTGTATTTGCTAATATTTCTTTTGTAAATGAATTCATAATTAAATGGTTTTTCTGTGTGATAAAATAATGTTTTGTTGGTCTCCTGATACTTTCACTTCTTTGTGAAAACCTGTTGTAGTAATCAGTATGTTTTTTTCTTTTGCCTTTTCATTTATAAACGTCTCTATAAGCTCTAAGACATCCACATGGATATACCCCATACGCTTTGCGTCTATAGCCAAGTGACAATTATCTGGCAATTGATAAAGCCTGTTTTTAATCGCTGTCTTGTTCAAGAACGATACTTCCTCTGCTAAAGTCAAGGTATATACTACTTGCTCTTGCTTTATCTGACGATGCATAGAGAATGCTTTTCTTACATTTCCGATTAGTAAGAATAATACACTCACTCCCATACCTACAAGGACACCAACGAGTAAATCTGTTACTACTACCATAATAAATGTGATGATAAAAGGAATAAACTGTGTGTATCCTTTATGCCAAAAGTGCATAAGAATAGCTGGACGAGCTAGGTTATACCCTACTAAGATTAATACTGCTGCTAAGGATGCTAAAGGAATCATATTTAATACTAAAGGCAAGGAGATAACTGCTATTAATAAGAAAATACCATGAATGACTGCAGATGCTTTATACAATCCTCCTGCATTCACATTAGCAGAAGAACGTACTACTACAGAAGTCATCGGAAGTCCTCCTATCAAAGAGCTTAGAATATTCCCTATTCCTTGTACTTTTAATTCTCTATTAGTATCTGTATGTCTCTTCAATGGATCTAAGCGATCTGTCGCCTCAATACACAATAAAGTTTCAATAGAAGCTACAATAGCAATAGTCCCTCCAATCATCCATACAGCAGGATTAGCAAATCCTGTCCAATCTGGAAATACAAATATGGAACTGATATCTGATAAACTATCAAACATAGGGATCGACACTAATCTCGATGGTTCGATAGCTAAAGAGCTACCTGTAGCAATCCAAAACTGGTTAATCAAAATACCGACTACCACTACAATTAAAGCTGCTGGTAAAAAAGAGACTTTCTTAGTCCACTTCATCTTATTCCACAGTAATAATATGGCTAATGAAATAACAGTAATAATCACCGTACCCAACTGGACAGATGCAAAAGAGGTGATATCACCTAAAGCATCTACTCCAAAAACCAATGGCAATTGCTTAATTAAAATCACTAATCCAATACCTGCTAACATTCCCTCTATTACACTTGATGGAAAGTAGTTGGCAATAGTACCTGATCTTAACAATCCTAATATCACTTGCAAAACTCCTGCAATAATACCTGCTGTAAGTAATAATTCAAATGATCCTAGCTCCGTTATAGCTCCTAATATAATAGCCGCTAAACCTGCTGCTGGACCACTTACACTAATATTTGAATTACTCAGTAATCCAACTATTACTCCTCCTACCACACCTGAAATAATACCTGCAATAGGGGGTGCACCAGAAGCTAACGCAATTCCTAAACACAGTGGAAGTGCGACTAAAAAGACCACAAGGCCTGGAGCAACACTCTTCTTAAGTGCTGCGATACTCATATTTTTTGTCATTGTTATTTTACGTTTAGTTTTTTCTTTTTTAGCCACAGATAAAGGCAATAGAAGATCTGTCGATTCATTGTTGTCCAAAAAATCAAGAAGGTAAATATTGACTTATTCAATACTTAAAAGCTAAAAAAGAAATGATTAACGAACTAAAGGCTTCTTCATTGCTGACAATTAACCATTTTGCAAAAGAAGACTTTCGTTACAACAAAAGACATCATAGGTAATTAAACCCACATTCCGCATTAGCCAAATACTGCAAAGCAATTCTACTTCATATCTCTTTCATTAGCTCTAAAACCATACTATAGTATGCTTGTATCACTAATTGAGAGTTATTTTGTATAATTACTTTTCGTTTATATGTCTATCGTGGAATATGGGTTAAATGAAACATAATACATGCTCTACAGTACATAAACCTAGAGACAGTATTAGCTAAATACTACAAAAAGATTCTAAGCCATAACTCTTTCTATAGCGCTATCATTATACTATCGTATGATTATAATACTAATTCCGATTTGCATTGCGTAATTACTGTTCATTGATCTATCTATTGCTAGTTCTAGAATGAACTATCTAATCATCCATCTCTATGAAAATAGATAGGCAAATAACCTATAAAATGTCTTTTGCTAAATCCTCTACTAGTGTTTACTAATAGAAGTCATATTAAACTAAACGTTCAGGAGGGGGTAATAAGATATCGAACTCTTGTGATTCATACACAAGTTTCAAATGAGAAAAGTTTAATTCCAATCCTTCTCCAGCATCTACTAGATTAAGATGATTAGAAGCAGATAAATCCCACAAATGTCCTTTGTGCTCTTCTTCTGCATTAGTGATTGGCTTTTTATTTTCTTCAGAAATGGTCACAGAAGGTATCTCTAATTCAATGCCAGCTAGCACCGCAATAGTCGGCGTAGCAATAAAGTTTACAAAGAATAATAATACAATTAGTGATACATATTTCATATCACAAAAATATTTTTTTTCTGAAATATGACAATATTAGACTTGTTAATTTTACTATAAAAAGTAGTTTTTATAGTAAACAACATCACATTTCAACAAGGTTTTAATGTAAAAACCACACTTAATGTAGCTTATTTCCTTCTATACTTTCTTTTGCTTTTCTTCCTATTCATCTGATATGCAAATACTAAACCCACTAACGCTCCTACTAAATGCCCTTGCCAAGAAACACCTTCTGCGACATAGCTAGGTAATACTCCATAAACTAACCCTCCATATAGTATCCCAATGATAATAGATACTAAGATTAAAACTAACTTGCGAATAAATATTCCACTAAAGAATAGAAAGAAAAAGAGCATATAAATTAATCCACTTGCTCCTATATGACAACTCATCATACTTGTCTGAAAGTAACCAAAATCAGGTAATAGCCACAAGGCTAAACCTGAGGTAATCCACCCCATAATAAGTACTGTATATGCTTGCTTTTTATAAAACAAAAACAATACTACACTAAGTATAAATAAAGGTAAAGTATTACTAATGATATGGTCTATCCCACCATGAAACAGAGGACTTAAGAAAATTCCTTTAATGCCTTCTATACGCCAAGGAATCACTCCATAACAATCGTGGAATATACCCAATTGTTGTAGACCAAATATAAACCACATCACTCCTACCAACAATAATGGTGGATAGAAATCTTCTTTCTTTAATCTAAGTTCCTCGTTTCTCACTGTACTCTATTTTATGTTAAAAGTACGATTATAATCAACATATCACCCATAATCAAACAACTTTCATAAAACTTCACACAACTAAATAATATTCATAACAAACAACATTAATATATACCTAAAAAAAATGGCTACTCCATTACAGAGTAGCCACTTCCTAATTATAATAGATGAGCTTTGATTTTATAATTGTACTTTACTCACAGTATCACCATTCGTATCTACTGCAGCCTCTTGCCCTTCTACTTTAGGCATTCTCTTTGTTTTATTTGTAACATAAGCTACTCCTGTATTTTTATTTACTGCTACAGTATTAGGGTGACTTCCCGTCTCTAATTCTGTAACTACCTCATAGGTTTTACCATCAACAATAACAGTTTTACCACTTTCTCTATTTGCTAAAACAATTTTATCTTGTTTTGGTAAATAGTTTACTCCTAATGACCCTCCTTTAAACTTTACTACTTTTAGTAACTCTCCACTGTCAGCATTTAATACTGTTAACCCAGTAGAAGAATTTGTCACAAACAATCTTCTTCTTGATTCATCAATAGAAACATTAATTGGGCTTTCTCCACCTGAAGCAAACTTCTTAATCACTTTTTTAGTCGTTGGATCAATAATAGCTACTTCATTTGTACCCATATTAGCAGCGTATAACTTCTTCGTTTTAGTATCAAAAGTAAGTCCTGCTGTAAAAATACCAGTATTGTCTATATATCCTTTTAATACATCTTTATCTCCATCAATGATCCACACTTTCCCATCTTGTTGTGTGTCTGATGCATAAATAGTATTTGTTTTCTCATCAATAGCAATCTCTCTATTGTGACCGCTTTCATTCGTTCCTGGAATTACTTTAGTAGCTCCTGTTTTTAGATCGATTACAGTCACTGCATTAGTAGTTGTATTCGTTCCATAAATCTTTTGAGTCTTTTCATTTACTGCAATACCAAATACAGGATTCCCGTTCACACTGTACTCTTTTTCAACAGATAAGTCATTGCCATTTAATTTATAAACAACTCCTTCTTTAGTTTTAAAATCGATTACAGAAGCAACATATACTCCATTGTCCACACTATTGTAAGCAACTTCATATAGTCCTTTTCCTACTTGTTTATTTTGATCTATTGATTGTGCTGTAGCAGTTGTTCCCATTGCTGCTAATACTGTAGCACTCAAAAACGTTAATGATTTAATGTATTTCATATTGTTATTATTAAAAATTAGTACTTTCTACTTTAGATAAGCTACCTATCATCCAATTAAAAGCTTGTTGCCAATACCACGCGCCATGCTTTCCTTTTGGATTAATATTCAACTCATAATTCAGGTTTAATACCTTGTTATTTGTTTCTAAAAAACGAAGAATATCTTCATCCATTCTAACCACATTCCCATCTCCTTTCTTGCGATTCTCACGTCCTCCTCCATAGATAAAATAAGTTTGTTGTCTTATTTTATCTATTTGACTAGTAGATAAGACATTGACATAAGTATCTAGGTTGTGATCATCTTGCCAAATAGAAGGAGAAAACACGCCAATCTTTCCAAATGTATCTGGATAAGTCAACCCTGCATATAAAGAAATCAATCCTCCTAAAGAACCTCCAGCGATACCAGTATGATGAACATCTGACAGGGTTCTATAAGTCGAGTCTATATAAGGCTTTAATGTTTTAACTATAAAAGAAATATAAGCTTGTCCTTCTACGACAGGGTTCTTCTGTGTAGGAAAAAAAGAATATTCTTTTTCTCTTAGATTCTTTTGATAATCATGATCTATCCCTACGATAATATATTGATCTCCATATTTGGCTATAGTCTCATCTACTTCCCATTCTACTGGGCCTAGTCTACCTTCTGAAGTAGCCTCGTCAAACAAATCTTGTCCATCGTGCATATACCACACAGGATACGATTCTTGACTATGGTCATAATCTTTAGGTAAATAAATTCTAATATCTCTTACTCTATTTAACTCAGGGATATAGAAGTTCTTCAGTATCACTAGATGATCTGGAGCTGTAGACGTTTCAAACTGGTCTCTCCATGCAGAAATAGTATTCTTTAATACCATATCTTCTTTAACTTCTACATCGTGTAAATTAATCAATCTACCTTTCTTAGATGACTCTAAAGTCTGCCAAGTACCTCGTGTGAATTTATATTCTAGAACTCCTACTGGGATGTCTGCCACCTCTACTAGATATTGATTAGATGTCCCTGAGACATTACGCATGAGGTAACGTTCATCTTTAGGATTCCATTGATTAAAATTACCTGTCAAATAAATAGGTTCTTCTGTGTGAGCAAAGTCTTCCACTGTGACTTCTACTCTAACTTTAAAACTGTTCTGTGCTTGCAAATTCATAACTACCATTAAAACAATAAACACATACTTTTTCATTAATTACTTTTATAACTTGTTTACTTTAAACAATCCTTGAGGCTTTCCTCCTTTTTGAATCTCAATAGAAGGCGTTGCTTTTAGCATATCTTCTGATAATTCATAGTATCCCGATTTTGTATCATTTACCACACGAATAAATTTCTTATTATCTATTTTAGATACTCCTAATGAAGCGGCTGGTGTTTCGACTAATGTTACTCCCTCTATCTGAATAGGTGTTACTGCCTTACTCTTAATATCAATCACTACATACTTCCAAATAGGAGTCAAATTAATTGTTTGTGGATTTGCTAATGGTACATCATTTACCAACGTTACTATTTTTCCTTTCTCTACATAGATTGTTGAGAATTTACCAGGTGTTACACTGTTAAACATCGTATTGAAATCTAATTCCCATGATTGGTCTACTTCATTTGATCCATTCTTAATACGTGCTATTTTAGATTGATCTCCTAAACCTCCTGTTTTAATACCTTGACACACGAAATACAAATCTTTATTCTCGTCAAAATAATACAACGGGTTCTCATCAACGAAAGCAATATTACCTGTATTCTTTACCTGAGTATCTCCTATCCATTTTCCATTAGTCAAATCAATAACAGCAAGATGTACATCAGTTGATACACCATCAAACATACCTCCCTGTGCCCCTTGGTTCTTTCCAAAAGTGATATCAGCATATAGTTTATTGCCATTAATTGCTAATAAATGTTGACCTATTGCTTTAAAGTTTACTCCTTGTAGATTTAACTTTTTCTCTAACGCATTAATCTGTTCGGCATAATCTCCTAACATTCCTTTTTTTGCCATTCCTACTGGATCAAACATCTGTATTTGTGTAGGTTGACCTCCTTCAAAATAATATCCTGTTGTATGATCATTCGTTAATGTAAAGTTCCCTGAACCTGCTATTTTTGGTTCTAAAGCAATACTTTTAGTAGTGTAAAAGCCTTTATCATCAAAAATGAATTGACCTAATGCACGAGAATTATTGTCATCAAACATTCTATACACTCTATTACCATATTGACGATAACCTCCCATTCCTCCTGTGGTTGTCGTATTACCTGTAGCATTGTCTATTGCTCCTTTTGGTAAAGAAGAATAGGCTTTTAAGAAACCGTTTTTAACAGGTCCTTTCCCCTCTGATAAAGTCATCAAAAAATATTGACTCTGTTTTACTTCTGGGTCTACTGGTGTTACAGGATTATTGTCATCTGAAGAAGAGCATGATGCTAGTGTTAATGCAAAAGCAAATGACATTGATAATAATGGTTTTATAAGTCTCATGTTAATTAAGTTTATAGTTAAGTTTTAAGTAGATACTCCTACCTGCTTTTTGTATTTTAAAATAATCGTATAAATCTTGATTTAGTAAATTGCGTATCTCAACTCCGATAGACACTCCTTTATCATTTAACTCATATAAAGTACCTAGAGTAAGAGAAGTCTGATCTGGAACAATGTTTTTCACATCTCCTTTACTCTTTCCAAACAATCCTAAGAATCCATTTGGTTCCATAGATTTATCAATAGGTTGAATGTAAAACTCACGAACGAAATTAAGATTAGCATAAGCTGTTAATCGATCTTGCTTCTTGAAAACATCAGTAAACTTAGCTTCTGCTCCAATGTTGGCAAAAAAGAATGGAATATTTGGTACTCTATTACCTTTTAACCATTTATCTGCGGCTTGTTTAAACTCTCCATAACGAATACTTTGCCAAGTAAAGTTCCCATAAAACTTATAGTTCTTTTTTACTTTCAGGCTTAGATCTCCTTCAAAACCGTATCCATTAGCCTTTTCTTTATTGACAAAAACAGAGAGAGGTGGATTACCTGACACAAGTACAATGATATCTTTTGTGTGTCTGTAAAAACTATTAAAACTATATTGGAAGTTACCCACCTCCTTCTCTATTCCTAAATTTAAATTGATACTCTGTTCTGGCTTTAAATTAAAGTTCGATGCTATAAAAATATAGTCACCAAATAACTCTGTATATCCTGGTAATCTTCTTGCATCTTCTACAGAAAAGCGAAGATTAGTTTGTTCTGTTAATCTATATTTAGCTCCTAAAGCCCAACCAACTGCATTATCTGATACATCATGAATATCTCTAGCGGATAAGTCTACATTACTAGCAGTATTAAGCCCTCTACTTGAATAATTATACAACTTCACAATTGCATTTGTTTCCAATTTCTTATCCCACCACTGACTCGTCAATCCTATAGCTAACACATTCTTTTTATAACGAGTAGGAAGTTCTATCACTGTTTGGTTCAAATCCTGAATTACTCTTCCATAAGGATCTTTACCCTCTCTTTTAGTATAATTGTAAGTATTGTTTAACCAGATTTGTTGTGAAGGATTAATCGCATAGCCTATCAATGTTCTTGAAGTAAAGAATGTCATATCTATATCAGCATCCATAGGCATATCTCCTTCCCCTCTATACCCACGTGGGGTGAACTCTCCTAGCCAGTTATACCTTCCTTTTAAAGTATCAATAGCTTGTGACTTCACTACATTATAAGATAGAAATTGATCTATAGATAATTTATCATTGAATACGGCTTTTTTATACCTTAATGTTGGAATAACACTGTGTTGCTTATCTTCAATTCCTCCATAAGGTACAACCATTGAAGTAGGACTATTTTGAAGTTGTTTATCGATATTATAATAACTTATACCTAGTTCAATTTTATCTGCCCAAGAAAGATTATGAGCTCCTAAATAAGCATTAGCAAAGAAGTGCTTATATCGATTGTGAAACAACTTTACCTTAGAATGAGTTTGAGCTAATTCAAGATCAGGAGTATTAATCTTATAATCATTATCAGAGTAATTATAAAACACCTCTCCTCCTGCATATAGATTGTCATTTAAGTTATAATGCCCTCTTACAGCAGAGCGAATTGTATTAAATGAACCATATTCTACAGAAGCTCTTAATTGATTACTTTGTATAGAAGAAGAAACTAAATTAACTGCTCCTCCTAAAGCATCACTTGCTAAGTGCACAGGGATAATTCCTTTATATACCTCCACTTTATCCAATACATCTAATGGCACATTAGAAATATTATACCCTTGTCCCAAATAGTTTAAAGGAATACCATCCTTAAAAAAACGTATTGCATTACCTTGAAAACCATTCAGATTAATATTAGCCTCTGAACCTAAGCCTCCTCCTTGTCGGATACGCACTCCAGTAGTCTTGTTCATTAAATCATTTAAAGAGGTAGGACGAAGAATCTCACTTTTAGTATCCATAGTGACTGCTCTAATAATATCTCGATTACTATTTTGCTGTTCATCTTTAGTTTGAACAATAATATCTGATAAGATGGTGTGGTCTTCTTCTAAAACAAATGAATTGCGAATCAAATCCACAGTATCGAATGTTTGATTCACACTTTGATAGTGTTCAGCAAATACTTGAATAACATAAGACGATGCAGGTTTTAGGTCAAACTGAACCTTACCCTCCCCATCTGTTATCAGTTGTTGATTATTTACTATTACGACAGCATTCTTTACCAACTGATTACTGTTATTGGTAATAACGATACTCTTCTTTATTTGCCCCAAAGCTAATGAGGTACTGGCTAGAGCCATCAATAAGGTTACTTTACTAAGCCTGCTCACTTGTTATTTATAATTATTTTAAATAATGACAAATGTAGACTTATTTACCTCACTAACAAGAATAATTCTAAATAATCATTTAAAATAAGCTTAAACTAAATATAAAAAACGCACAATAAAGAACAATTAAAAATAAAAACTATAGATTTATAAATTATATAATTCAAAACATCCTTTGATATACTAAATAAAAAATAGAATAGTTAAAGTTATAATACTCACTTTAGGTTACATAAAAAAACCTTCTAATCTTATTATGATCAGAAGGTTTTTTATAATTTATTCCTCTTTATTCCATTTAACAAAGTACTTAGCTATTCTACCAAAATTGGTTATCATTAAGAATCCTAACACTAAATTAGCAAAAGCTCTAAAAGCCCATATTCATCAAAGGTAGGCATATTTTCATTTCTGATAGCTACAGTAAATCGTTGTATAATCCATGTAATCATATAAGGGAGATTATTCACAATGAGTATTCCTCCAATAATAAATATCCCTACCTTAACAATATCAACAGCAGTCAGATTATCGACTACTATTTTATCAGTGTCATAACCATTACTTAAGCGGAAAAGGCTAACTATCTTATCTCCATATAACATTAACAGAGTAAATACTACCAACAAAAAGATATATTGACTTATATCTAACAGTAAATCACCAAAGGTATTTTCCTTTACAGTAATCAAATAGTACAAACTACTTAATAGAGACAAAAAATAGGTAAGAAATAAGTAAAACCCTAATAACTTCACTAATGCCGTAAACAAATCTCTTTTACTCATAGATACTCATATTAAAGATTGAGAGTATCTAATATACAACTAATTAGTGTGTCTTTTTTAGTTTATTCACAACAATACACTGCTTGTTCCATATCGTGATAGAACAGTACTGTCCAATGCTCTTCCTCAGCCTGTATCTTCCATTCTGTACGCCACTTCATCGCTAGTTTACCGTCATAATCACTTTTAAACGCCATATTAAATTCTAGATAGCTATGCTTTGGTAGATTATCTGCACCATAAAAGATGGTTTGTTCTTTGTCTTTAATCCAAAATACCTGCATATACGGCGTATGCCCTCCCACCACTTGATAAGTAATCTGATCATCTATACTACCTTGATCATCATTCATCCATATGATATTAGGTAATACCAAGGCCTCTTCCAATATATCGTAATCAAATGAAATATCATCCATAGACAACTCTGCAAAAGCAACTTCTCTGCGTTGAATGTATATTTGAGCATTAGGATAGCGTCCTATATATCCTTCTTCTGTTTCTTCAACCAAACCGTTGATATGATCTTTGTGCAAATGCGACATCAACACTCTATCTATATCCAAAGGAGTTAATCCTTCTTTCGCCAATAATTCATCTATTTTGTAAACACCATTCTCTTGATATCCTAAACCTACATCTAATAATGTTTTATGATTATCTGTTATGATCAAAAAAGGTTGTACTGCTAATTGTATTTCTGTGGTCAATACCTTATCTCCTATAGGTAAAAAATTCTTTACCTCATCTTCATAAAAATCACCTTCTTTTAAGGGTACTACTTTAATCATTGTTTTGTGAGTTTTGAATTACAAAGATAAATAGAAATAAAGAAAAAGGATTGTTCTAATCACAATCAGAACAATCCTTCCTATTATTTTAAAAGTTCTTCTTTCAAATCCTCATAAGAAGTGAGAACAGTACTTTTCTTTTCTCCTTTCATAATCTCTTCCAATCTATCAGGTATAGGAATCTCTATTTCTAATAATTGTTCTATACACTCTGGAAACTTAACTGGATGTGCTGTTCCTAAGAATACCCCTGTAAAATCATGATGTGCCTTAGCGTACTCCTTGATCCCTAGATATCCCACTGAAGCGTGAGGATCTAGTAGATAGCCACTCTTCTCATATTGTTCTTCTATTAATGCTAATGTAGCCTTATCTGTAAAAGAATAGGCTGACAGATCTTTGCTCAACTCCTTCGCATCTTTAGCAAACAATTCTAATATACGCACGAAATTGCTCGGGTCACTTACATCCATCGCATTAGAAATTGTCTCTACTGTTTGTTTCGGCGTATAGGCTTTAGAAGAAAAGAATCTTGGTATTGTATCATTTGCATTAGTAGCTGCAATAAAATGAGCAATAGGCAATCCCATCTTTTGAGCTAGCATCCCTGCACATATATTTCCAAAGTTTCCACTAGGTACAGATACAACCAATGGTTTGTTTAAATGTTGTAATTCTTTATACATCAAGAAATAATAGAACATCTGAGGTAACCAACGAGCTACATTAATTGAATTCGCTGATGTCAAACGACAAGATTTCAACTCTTCATCTAAAAAAGCCCTCTTTACCATCGCCTGACAATCATCAAAACTTCCTTCTACTTCTATTGCTCTAATATTCTTACCTAGCGCAGTTAATTGCTTCTCCTGGATGCTACTCACTTTCCCTTTGGGATATAAGATAACAACTTCTATTCCTTCCACATCATAGAATCCGTGAGCTACAGCACCTCCTGTATCTCCTGAAGTTGCCACTAGAATAGTAATTTTCTCTTTTTCCCCTTTGACAAAGCTTCTCAAACATCTAGACATAAATCCCGCTCCTACATCTTTAAAAGCTAATGTAGGTCCATGAAATAACTCTAATGTATAAACATCTTGATCAATCGACACTACAGGAAAATCAAATGCTAACGTTTCTCTTACAATCGTTCTTAGCTCTTCTTCTGCTATCTCTTTCCCTACAAAAGGAGCGATAACCTGGTATGCTATCTCTTCCTTACTCATCGCTTGAATACCTTCAAAAAACGAAAGAGCTAACTGAGGTATTTCTTGTGGAAAATACAATCCTTTATCCTCGGCAATACCTTGTATTGCAGCTTCTTTAAATGAGGCTACACGCTGAGGGTTATTTAAACTATAATACTTCATTACAATACTTTTATACCTTGTGAATTAATAGGCGATACATGAATATCAAACTCATACCCTGCATCCTTTACTACTTGACGCATTGCTTCTGCTACGCGCTCTGCATTCTCCTTGCCTTTGCTCAATGCAAACACAGAAGGTCCTGCTCCTGATATTCCTCCTCCTAATGCTCCATGCTCACAAGCTGCTTGTTTTAACTCTGCATAGTTTGGTATCAATAGTGAACGTTTAGGCTCTACAAATTCATCGTGTAATGAATTACCAATCAAATCGTAATCAGAAGTATAAAGTCCACATATCAATCCGCCAAGATTACCACATTGTTTAATCGCTTGTTTTAAAGTAACTGTTTGCTTTAAAACCGAACGAGCATCCTTTGTTTTCAATTCTATCTGAGGGTGAATAACAGTAGCGTATAGCTCTTTTGGAGAATCTATATGAACTATATTAAGCGGTTCATAACTATGAATAAATGCAAACCCTCCTAATAACGCTGGAGCTACATTATCCGCATGAGGTGCCCCACTCGCTAAAGCTTCTCCTTGCATAGCATAATAGATCAACTCTTTATTGGTCAGTGGGTATCCACATAACGCATTGATACCATAAACTACTCCTGCACTACTAGCAGCACTACTACCAATACCACTACCCGCCTTGATATTCTTGTGAATCACAATCTCGAAGCCAAAGTCAGGTTGTAGTTTTTCTATTAGAGCTAAAGCGGCAACACCTGCTACATTCTTCTCTACTTCAAGTGGTAAATCAGCACCAATAATCTCTTTGATACGCACTCCTTTTTCTGCTGTTTGAGTGATAATCATTTCATCACCTACATTATCTAAACACACACCCAAAACATCAAATCCACATGATAGATTAGCGATTGTAGCTGGGCAAAATATCTTTATTTCTTTCATCTTATAACAATTTACTTCCTATTCTTATTACATCTGCAAATATTCCTGATGCTGTCACTTCTGCTCCTGCACCCGCTCCTTTTATTAATAACGGTTGTTCTTGATAGCGATTTGTATAGAACATTACAATATTATCTTTCCCTTCTAAGTGATAGAATGGGTGATTAGACATTATCTCTTGCAGACCTACACTAGCCTTACCGTCATTAAGCGTTGCCACTACTTTTAGACAAGCTCCTTTAGCTTTTGCCCCTTCATATAGAGCTTTAAAATGAGCTTCTTCCTTAGCTAAAGCTGTAATAAACGCATCAGCATCCTCAGCCTCCATACAAGACATAGGTAAGAAACTATCCACCTGTACATCTTCCTCTTCTACCCAATAGTTACACTCTCTCATCAGAATCATCAGTTTTCTCTTCACATCTACACCACTCAAATCTATCAATGGATGAGGCTCTGTATACCCTTCTTTCTTAGCTAGAGCTACTATCTCTGCAAAAGGTTTAGAACCGTCATATTGATTAAAAATAAAGTTCAAACTACCACTTAATACTGCTTGTATCTCTTTTACTTGATCTCCTGAGGCAACAAGGTTCTTAATTGTATCAATAATAGGTAAACCTGCACCTACGTTTGTTTCGTATAAGAAAGGAGCATTGTACTTCTTAGATAGGCCTTTTAACTCTTTATAATATTCCATTGTAGAAGAACATGCTATCTTATTACAAGTCACCACAGCAATACTATTCTTTAAATATGATGCATAAGTCATGGCCACATCAGCAGTAGCGGTATTATCTACGAATATGCTATTGCGCAAATTCAGTTCTTTGATCTTATCTAAGAATCCCTTTTGAGTCATAGGAACTCCACAATTAGACAAATCTTTTACTTCAGCCAAATCAAAGCCTTCTACATTAAAACACATCAATTTAGAATTAGCTATTCCTACCACTCTAACATTTACTTTCAGATGTTCTCTTAAATAATTGTGTTGTTGCACGATTTGCTCTAAGAACTTCCCTCCTACATTTCCTATTCCCATAACAAATAAGTTCAACTGAACCACCACTTCTTCAAAGAAAGCTTCATGTAGCACATTCAATGCTTTCTTGACATCTTTCTCTAAAATTACAGCTGAGATATTTCGCTCTGATGCCCCCTGAGCGATAGCACAGATATTAATATTGTTACGACCTAAGGCACTAAACATTTTACCACTGACTCCTTGATGCCCTTTGATATAATCTCCTACAGCTGCAATAATAGACATCCCTAATTCTACACGAACCGGTTTTACTTTTTTGTTTTGTATTTCAAACTCAAAAGCTTTGTTAATCACTTGTTCTGCTCTTACGGCATCTGGAGCAATAATAGCAAAACAGATAGAGTGCTCTGAAGAAGCTTGAGTAATGAATATCACATTGATATCCTCTAAAGACAATACTTCAAACAGTCGTTTAGAAATACCTGCCACACCTACCATCCCAGGACCTTCTAGTGTCAGCAGTGCTAGATTGTCAATATTTGTAATTCCTCGTACAGGATTAGGGTCTGTACTTCCTACAGTACTGACTAAACTTCCCTCTGCTTCTGGTTCAAAAGTATTTTTAACAATCAATGAGATTCCTTTAGGTAAAATAGGCGCCAAAGCAGATGGATACAATACTTTCGCCCCGAAGTGAGAAAGCTCCATTGCTTCTTGGAAGTTGATGTGTTTCACTATTTTTGCCTGTTTTACTACTCTTGGGTTAGCCGTATATATACCACTTACATCTGTCCAAATCTCTAGTTCTTTTAAATTAAGAGCAGCTGCGATAATAGCTGCAGTATAGTCAGATCCACCACGTCCTAATGTTGTCACTTCATTTGCTTCTGACTCTGCTATAAATCCTGGTACAATAGTTACTGCACATTTATGTTTCTCAAAGTAATCAACGATTAACTGATCAGTTACTTCAAAGTTTACAGCTGCTTTACCAAACTTGTCATTTGTCTTGATAAAATTTCCACTATATCCGTGACGACAGTCTTGCCCCTGTGCCTTCATAACCTCAGCGATAACATAAGAAGAAAGGCGTTCACCATAAGACATAATCAAATCCTTAATGCGAGGAGATAACTCTCTTAGTAAGAAACACCCTTGTAACAATACTTCTAATTCATTCAGCTCTCTAATTACACTGCTCAATATTCCTGCTTGATCATTCACAGGGATTAATGCCCTAACAACTTCTAAATGACGATGACTAATATCTTTAAATTGGTCTATATATTCTTCATTATGTGCCGCCGCTTGTACTGCTGCAAGCTGTAGTAGATCAGTCACTCCACTCAGCGCAGATACCACTACGATAACAGGCTCTTCTATCTTATTGATGATATCTATACATCTCTTTATATTCACGGCATTAGCCACTGATGACCCGCCAAACTTTATTACTTTCATAAAATTTCATTGATTTGGTTTTCTCCCAAAGCAAGTAACTAATTGATATTAATCGCTTTGGACAATATAAAATACAGCCGTTAATAAATAAACGACCACAGACGATGGTTATATGTAATAAATTCCCCCTTTACAGGGTTGAGATAGATGACGATGACGAAGATGTCAACGTAATAGTAGTTACTGTAGAAGTAGTAACGTTAGAAACACGAGAAGTTGCACCACTTAAGATAGTAGTGTTTAAAACAGGGTTATATGTTCTAAAATTCGCGTTCATTGATATGGCTAAGATACCAAAACCATTTTGAAACAAACCAATAAAAAGTTAAAGAAATTCAAATATTTATTTCAAACGACTTCATTAAAGCACTCTTAATCCCAACAAATACAAGGGATAAACAACATTAAAAATATTTTAAAAAACACTCCTATTTACACAAAAAACAAAGAACTCCATCACTAAAAGTAATGGAGTTCTTTGTTTTTTAAACTCTGTAAACTTATTTTATACCGTCTTCATCAGCCAAATAAGCATATTTCTTTTGTCTATTTTGCCATCTTTCTTCTGCATATTGTCTCAAGTCCACGATCTTATCTTTCTCATCAATAATTTCAAAGCCAAGTAGAGTCTCGATAATGTCTTCCATAGTGACTAGACCATCTACTTCACCATACTCATTCACCACAATAGCGATATGCTCATGCTTCTCCTTCATCTTATTCCAAGTCGTAATCACATTCAGTTTTTCAGACACAAATAGAATATCTCTCTTTATCTCCTTTAACTGAATATCAAATCTATCTTCTGCTAAATACTCGAACGCAACTTCTCTTAGCACATAACCTGTAATATTGTCTTTCGTATCACTATACACAGGGATTCTAGAGAAATGTAGAAATTCTTTATTCTTCAGAAACTCTCTTAAAGTCATTTCTTCATCTGCACTAACCAACATAATACGTGGCGTGTGAATTTCGTCTATACGTACTTCATTTAACTTGAATACGTTTTGAATAATCTTGTTCTCTTTAACACCTAAGATACCTTCTTGCTCTCCAATGCTTGCTAAAGTTGCAATCTCTTCTCTACTAGTAGAAGACTCTGCATGCTTTTTACTCAACCTCTTTGTCAAGAAAGATGACATAATCACTAATGGATAACTTACAACTACCATAGCAGAAATAACACTTGCCATAGATCCATAGATATCCTTAGCATAATTTGCTCCTAAAGTCTTTGGTATAATCTCCGTTAAAACTAAGATTAACAAAGTCAACACAGCAGATACCACTCCGAAATAAGCTTCACCAAAAACTACCGTTGCTTGTGCCCCTACTCCTGCAGCTCCTACTGTATGCGCAACTGTATTAAGAGACAAAATAGCTGATAAAGGCCTGTCAATATCCTCTTTTAGGTTTATCATTTTTAAGGCTTTCTTATCTCCAGCTTCTGCCTTTGACTTTAAAAAAGAAGGGGATAAAGAAAGTAAGCTTGCTTCTGCGATAGAACAGATAAAAGATACAGCTAAAGCTAGAAACAAATAAACTAATAATAATGTCATGTATTTTTAAATATATACACAAGATTACCTATAAAAAACACTTAGTAAGAATAATAATTAATCAAAACATACAAATTAGCTTCTGAAACGTCAATATGAGTTACTGATATTTAGGTATGTTGCATAATGTATCCACTTACTCTAGTCTTATCACACCAGAAGATATAACACAGTCCTCCACTACCGTAATACACTTCACCTCCTTGTACATCTGGAACTTCTGAGTCTAACTGCATAATAAACTGCATCTTCTCTCCGCTAATAGGACACGTCAAAACCTCTCCACTCTGTATCCAAGAAGGTTCTCCTCCTATTCTAAACAAATTCTCTCTACTATTAGCGCTTGCCCATGACTGAAACGACCAACGAGAATCCGTAGGTACGATACTTACTTCTGTAGGAACCATCGCATGCTCTTCTACCCATTCTATTGTCATGGGCTCTCCTATCTTATGAGGAATTCCTTGTTCATCGTGTTGATAAAAGACAACACCATTTTCATTTAATTCACGTAAATGACATCCCAACACTAGTTGAGATAAACGTATTGGCAATCCTTCAGGAATAGGATTTAATGTAATGATATGCATAAAAGGGTTATTCTCGTCTTCTGTTAGATACCCACCTACTTTATACTTATCTGCTAATGGTACACCATTCCACGTTGGATGATCTGTACGGTTTAAATGTACTGCACTTGGCTTGTTTAAGTACTTTGGTTCAAATAAAATATGATACGTTTGATCTGAACAATATCTTTTTACCTTTCCATGTTCTCTACACAATCCCACACCTTCTAAATACCCATCAATATAATCTGCTGAACTCACATAAGTGCTCAATTCTAATTCTAACGCATGTGGAATAAGGCTTTCTATAGTAGTGATATCTCTAGATTCGACTAAACAATTAAACAACTTAATCTTAGTTTCTAAATCGGTACTTGATGCTAAGAATTGAGCTAAATAAGGTTGTAATTGAGCAGAAGTACAATTTCTCCAATGATAGTCTGCAAAATAGCTATCCCCATTAGGATTTAAGACTAATAAATCATCGAGATAAGGATGTAATATATGAGGTAACTGAATACCTGCATACTCTATAACACTCTCTGCTACGGCACTCTCTTTTTCTTTTAAAATATCAATTGCTATTTTAACTAATTGGCTAAAGTCTTTCTCATTAACATAACTTAGTGCACTGTGAAAAAGCGTTGAATCCTTCTCTATATTCATCAGAAACTCTAGGCAGAAAGCATATATTTCTACTTCATCCTTCATTAATCCTCTTAATTGATTATAAACATCAGGTGTCTTCCATTCTGTCTGTTTATAATCTATTGCTAATTGTTGTCCTTTACTACTCATTCTTTTCTATCTCTATCCTATTTATTCTAGTTTGCCTTATTGAGAGGTACTTTATACCTTTTGTACAAAGTCTAATCGCTGTATTCCTTGCACTTTGGCGCACATTGCTTGCACTTTCCTAGGACTTTCCTTGCCCAGAGCACCTTTTTGTCGAAGAATAGTGCAAGAATACCTCAAGGAATCTGCTAGCATCATACAGCAAAACTAATCTTGAATTATGGCATACTTAAATCCCAACTCTATTTTACTAAAGCCTCAATTCTCTTCAAAGCTTCCTCTGTCGAAATTCCATCATAAAAGTCTTTTATAAATACTGAATCTCCTTTTTTATGAGGTAAAATAGTTGGAATCCCTTTACTATTATCAACCTCAACATTGGTAGGTAAAGCAAAAGAAGTATTAGGAGGATAATTAGGTAAATTAGTCACTAGCCAACCAAAATAAGTAGTCTTGTACTCTTTATCCTCATAGTGCTCATAATAGTCTTTCATACTCGCCTCACTAAGACTAACCCAAACCCCGTAATCCAAGTATTGGCAGGCATCATAGACATACTGAGTCAACACTCCTCTCAGATACCAATGTGTCTCATCTCCTTCATCTATACTACATATTTCGCTCGTTAAGTCTGCGTGTTCTCTTTCTTCCTCAGACAGTGCTAAGTAAGGATCAGGAGCTCTAAATACTAATGCAGGCCAATCCTCGTGTTCTTGCCCACAATCTGCACATATATATATCATTAGAATGTTCCGTTATCTATTATAAATTGTTGATGTTCTGTTATTGCTCCTTCTAAAGATTCTATTTCTCTATAAATCAACTCCTCTAGGCAGAAAGCAATTACTGTTCTACTCCAAGACTCATTTTGTAATTCTATAATTTGTCCATACGTTCCTGTATCACTTGGATCAGTATCTATCAGTAGATAATCTCCATTCTTCCCTTCTGCAAAAGGAATCCACTTAGGGTTAGCATATCCTGTACACTTAAGTCGGGTATCATAATCAGTTATTGTATCTTCATCTACCTCATCATCATCGAACAACTCATTGATACCTTCCCACTCATCTGCTATCTTCTCAAAAGGCAATAAGTCATAATCCCATCCGTTGGCATGCAAACTTAGTGCTGAAGTAACAGCATTCCACTTCACATTCGCTATCTTATAAAAATTAACTAAAATGGCAGGTAATTCTACTTCGTCTAATTGCTCTACAACAATATCTAATTGTTCTTGAGTAATACCATGTGTCGGATTATAGTACTTATTATCAGCACCAACTCTATGTTCTATTGTTTTTTTCCATTCATACCATACCGCCTCTAAATATTCAAAGTTTTCATCAATAGGTAATAATGCTACTTCTTCTTCTTCAACCTCTTCATAAGCTTGTAAAGAAAGAGAATACAACTCTTCCCTTCTGATATTATACCACACCGTCACATCATTAAATCTAAAAGCACCAGTATCATCTGTATCCCAAAGTTTTATACGCTCTTGCTTATGTTCGTTATAATACTTCATTACATCTGATTCCCCATTTAGTTTTAATTGACCTATAAATGCAGATTTCACAGCTGTAGCGTAATCTTCTACTCTATAAGTTACTTCTATGGTATTAATATTTATCCTATCCTTAGCGAAAGCTCGTAATCCTACTGTATGCCAAATATAAACATCATTATGCTCTCCTGAGAATACCTCTGGCTCTCCAAATAGTGTAAACAGTTCTTCTTTTGCTATCGGAAAGCTATACAGTTGCCCATTTATCTCAAATCCTTTTGATGTAAAATCAAAGTCTATCATCTTTTTTATTTTGGGCTAAAATACTATTAATTTCAAACAATAAATTCACTGAATACATGGAAGTATTTACTATTTTTATAAAAACAACTCTTATGAAAACAATAGAATTAACCACAGAACGCCTTCTTCTAAATCAACCTAATCTACAGGATATTCCTCGCCTATTAGAGATTATGAAAAACCCTGTATACAGTCAGAACACAACCAATATCCCTTATCCTTATACAGAGGCAAGTGCTACTTTTTGGGTAAACTTAGCTTTAGAAGGATTAGAGATTGGAGATAAATACATCTTTGCTATTCGATTAAAAAGTAGCTCTACGATCATCGGTGGAGTCGGCTTAGGAATAGACAAGGCAAACAATAAAGCTGAGATGGGCTATTGGTTAGATGATCAGTACTGGAATAAAGGATATATTACTGAAGCAGCACAAGCTCTAGTTCATTTTGGCTTTGAGACATTGCATCTAAAAAGAATATTTGCTTCTCACTTTACGCATAATGAAGCATCAGGAAAAATCATGCAAAAGATAGGAATGCAACAAGAAGGGGTATTGAAAGCCTATACATTAAAGGATGGTGAATACCTTGACCATGTGTTGTATGCGATAGTAAATAAATAAGGGTTAGAAGTTTTAGCTTCTAACCCTTATTTATGTATCGTATCAATTATGATTACTTTTTCTTCACTTTTACATTTTGAGAAGTTGTATTAACCATCGTGATATTAACTCCTTCATCTGATTCTATATTAACCGTAACATCTAACTTACCATCTATAGATTCAAAGTATTTCTTCTCCATATCATAAATAACTTCTTTAGTACCTCCTCCTTTCATCTCTGCAAACTTAGTAGAAGTACTCTTAGAGGTGATCGTTGTCTCAATAACTAAATAGGCTTTATTATTAGCTATTTTGGCTATTTTATTTACTTCTTTGGTTGTTACCTCCACTTCACTTTCATCAGATAATCTCATCTTTTGAGTATTAGTAGACTCAAATTCTTGATTCACTTTTATAGGATCACTACTAAGTCCATTTCCATTAAATAAGTCATCTAACATCACAAGCAAATCTCCTTCTAAAGTCTTGTGTTTTTCACCTAATGATTTAGACAATTTTAACCCTTTTTTGGCATCTACACTACCTCTACTATATCCTTTTATAGGCCCTTCAGTCTCAGTATTTACAACTGATTTTCCTTCAAAAACTCTAGCAACTCTCTTCTCTAGGTCCAAATCAAAGTTCAGAGAATTCTTCTTTTTAGTTGTCCAATGTAGTGTATAACTTGCATTAGATTCTTCGGTCTCATAAGTAGGATAAGAATTCTGCCCCTCTTTATTAATCATCTCAATGATTTCTTTATTTCCTACAAGGTTAGTAATCGTACTAAACTTATCATTCGAAATTATCTCATAAGAGCTACCCGGTTGTAAGTCAAGTGATAAAACAACAGATTCTTGTGCTTGTACCTGAGCAGAAAGTGCTACACAAGAAATAAAAAACAGTATCTTTTTCATCTTTTTTAATTAAAATCACCACAAGGTAATTACTTTTTAACAATTAAACTATTCAAATATTAAAAGCTTTTAACTGTTAGATTTCTTATTTCAATAAACTCACATTGTAAATTAAGCTTCTAAGATCTTGTTGGATTGTTTTTACTGTTGCTTGAAGCTCATTATTCATATCTGACATTAAATGAATTCCCTCTGATTTAAAAAATCCACCTTTGCCAAAATAGAGTTCCTCATCCTTTTTACTAATCTCCTCATTAAAAGCAAAAAACAGCCATCTATTCTTTAATGTCTGTATTAGAGATAATTTACCTTCATTACTAAAAGATTTTTCATTCATCACTCTCCATACTGCAGGAGGAAATGCAAGATTATCATTCTGTTCAAACCAAATATTACTAAGTAAACTTCGATTCGTTTTTAGTTCTACTTTTTTGCCTTTCGGATTTAATAACAAAAATCCTAGTCCTGTACCTACTACCCCACCAGCAATATTTAAACCTTTATTCGTATTATCATTTGTAATCAATGCTGTCGATAATGTAACTGCTGCACCGATCGCGATAGAAGCAACTGTTAGTTGAGTATTGGTAGTTCCGTTTTTAGCATCCAATACCCTTGCTAGTTGATCATATCGCTCCCCATTACAATCTAGTTCTGCTGCCAAAGCATCTATCTCTGTCTGAAACAATTGAACTCTAATAATAATCTGTTGCTTCGCTTCTAATCTCTCTATAGGATCTGTACTATTTATAAACTTAGCCAACTGAGACACTAATCCTAGATGAGACGCTAGTCTATAATCATGAGGAGACAACTTCTGTTTAACACCTAAATCTTCAAACGCCCTTTGCTCTTCAGTAGTATCATCTGTATACACAATGGTAGGCGCACAATAGTTCTCTTGCAAAACAGTCACTCGTGAACTTTTGATAACTGATGAACAAGATGCTAAGAAAGTACAACCTATAAGAGCTGTCATTAGTTTAATCCATTTCATTTTACTTATTTTTAATTCAAAAATAGTTAATAAGAGTTAAAACAATTATCTTTAATTAATATTTTTACATTAAAAACAAAAGAGGCAAGCATTATACTTACCTCTTATTCTTTTACTTAAATAATCTTCTCAACCAATTCTCCTTCCTTTTTGTATAAGGAGGATATTTCATATTAGACTCAAACCAGAATGGCTTGTGTAGTATACTTTTAAAATGAGTAAACGCTTCGAAACCATATCGTCCATGATAACTCCCCATTCCGCTAGCACCCACACCTCCAAAAGGCAAGGTACTTGTAGTCAAATGCATTAAACTATCATTGACTGCACCTCCCCCAAAAGAGACTTCTCTTAAAATCTTCTTTATAAGGCTCTGATCCTTGGAATAAATATAACATGAAAGAGGTTTAGGTTTTTCTTTTACTTTCTCAATTATCTCATCTAATGACTCAAAAGCTATAATAGGCAATATAGGGCCAAATATCTCTTCTTGCATAACACTATCTTCCCAAACCACATTATCAAGGATTGTAGGGCTTATAAATCGTTTTTCTCTATCTATATAGCCACCAAAACATACCTTCTCAAGATTAATTAAACTAACCAATCGATCAAAGTGGTGTGTATTAATAATCTGTAAATAGTGAGAAGGTAATTCTTTACTATCCAATGGGTAATTACTCATTTCTTTCTGAAGTTGCTTAATCAACTTCTCTTTGATTTCTCTTTCTACTAATAGATAATCAGGAGCTACACAAGTCTGTCCCGCATTCAATAACTTCGCCCAAACAAGACGTTTAGCCGTTATCTCTAAGTCACAATCTTTTAAAATAAACACAGGACTCTTTCCTCCCAATTCTAGTGTAACAGGAACTAAATTCTTCGCTGCTGCCTGATATACTATCTTTCCAACAACAGTACTTCCTGTGAAAAATATCTTGTCAAACTGTAGGCTTAATAACTGTGTAGTTTCTTCTACTCCCCCCTCTACCACATATAAAAGCTCTTTAGGAAAAATACTATTGAGCAACTCTGCTAATACATTGGATGTATTCATTGGTAATTCACTAGGCTTAATCATTACTGTATTTCCTGCTGCTATAGCTGTCAAAGCAGGCAAAAGAGATAATTGATAAGGATAATTCCACGCACCAATGACTAAACACAATCCTAATGGTTCTGGCATTATATACCCCCTCCCAGGAAAATTGATAACACCTGTAGAAACTCGTTTAGGCTTACTAAGTTTCTTAATATTCTTGATAAAGTAATCAATCTCTAGATAAACAATAGACAACTCTGTCATATAGGTCTCAAAAGAAGACTTCCCAAAATCTAGATATATCGCTTCAGCCAATCTGTCTTCATTGGCTTTAAGCAATTGTTTTAGTTTCTTTAATTGTGTAATACGAAAGCTAATATCCTTCGTTTGATTGCTATTAAAGAAGTCCTTTTGAGCATTGAATATTGAGAGTATAGTGTCCATAGCGTAATAGTTATCCTATCAAAGATATTCATTTTACAGATATGATAAAGTAATACAAAAAGCGAGACTATAAGTCTCGTTGGTTATTACGGTATTTTATGAATAACTCCATAGTTATAATAAGTCAAAGTTCCTTTCTCTGTTAGGTAAATCACTTTATTCTTCGCTAATACTTTTAGACGTATTACCATCTCATTTTCTTGTTTAGAAGATTTAGGTAATAGTACTTGCCAATTCTCTATTTTACTAAGATCAACACTTAATTGTCCTTTTAAGAGATTTTTACCAGCGAAAAGATAGATAACCTCCTCTGCACCACAATAATCTCCTGCACCTAATAATTCAATATCATCTCCATTGTCCTCGAAAACAGACTTACTATATACTTCTAAGATTTCTTTTGCAGTATAATCTTTAAACTGAATAAGGCTTCCACTGTACATCAGATGCTCTAGTCCTGAAGTGAAATATACCTGTTCTCTATCTTCAAAGAAATTCACTACTGGTAATAGCTCCACTTTAACCTCATTCATATTTAAATCAATAAAACTCTTATTTTCTGTATCAAAAGCAATAATATCTCCACCCCATTCTCCATAATTAAAACCTCCCCAAATAACATTACTCCTATCTATAAAATAAGTTGAAGGAACAGACATTCCTTCTTTAATTCTTATTTGAGTATTCATAGTTTTTTGTTGATTGTATATCTTAGATGTAGACACATCTTCTATTCCTTTATCAGTGAATAAATAGCCATCACCTTTACTAGTATACTGTACTCCATTCACCTTATTAAGACTACTGTAGATAATCTTCCACTCCTTATTTTGGTAAAAGAGAAGATTCTTATTATTAGCAACTACAATTAACTCATCCCCTTTCAGACTAATATTATTTAATTGTGTATCTCCTTCTGTCTGAATTTCCTCTACTAATTTTAAAGTAACTTTATTATACACTGATATTTTATTCTGTCCCTTTAAAACATAGACAAGTGAATCAGAAACAACAAAGTCTCTGATTTTCTGACCAAAAACAGTACTCATAAAAACAAGATTTACTAAACTTAAAATGATAAACTTTTTCATATTCTTTCTCTCAAAGACTTTAAAACGACTCTTTATAACCTTCTCTATCAATAAGGCTCTTAGGAATGACAAGAACGCTTACTAATATACATTATCTCCTCTTAGTACAACTATTTATTAAACAAAAAAAGGGACTCATCTCTGAGCCCCTTCCTTATTAAAATCTTATATTTTAGTCGATTACCAAACGAACATTGGTCTTTCTTCCATCATTTCATTTACTTCGTCTGCTACTTCTTCTAGAACAGCCTCATCAGTATGATTCATCAATACTCTATCAATAAGTTCTACGATAGTTTCCATATCAGCTTCTACTAAACCTCTTGTAGTAATAGCTGGAGTACCAATACGGATACCTGAAGTTACAAATGGAGATTTGTCATCAAATGGAACCATATTTTTGTTCACAGTGATTTCAGCTTTCACTAATGCTTGTTCAGCTTCTTTACCAGAGATATTCTTATTTTTAAGATCGATAAGCATCATGTGGTTATCAGTTCCTCCAGAGATAATGTTATAACCTCTCTTCACGAAAGCAGCAGCCATAGCTTTAGCATTCTTCTGCACTTGCATCATATATTGGAAGTACTCATCAGTTAATGCTTCACCAAAAGCAACAGCTTTAGCAGCGATAATGTGCATTAAAGGTCCTCCTTGGTTTCCAGGGAATACAGCACTGTCTAATAAAGCAGACATCATACGTACTTCACCTTTAGGAGTAGTTAATCCGAATGGATTAGGGAAGTCTTTACCCATCATAATCATACCTCCACGTGGTCCTCTCAATGTCTTGTGAGTAGTCGTAGTGATAATATGACAATGAGGTACAGGGTCATTCATTAATCCTTTAGCGATTAAACCTGCAGGGTGTGAAATATCAGCCATTAAAATAGCCCCAACGCTATCTGCAATCTCTCTGAAACGTTTAAAGTCCATATCACGAGAATAAGCAGATGCTCCAGCGATGATTAATTTAGGTTGCTCTTTAGTAGCTACCTCTTGTATTTTATCATAATTTAATAATCCTGTCTCTTGATCTACTCCGTAGAATACAGGATTGTATAACTTTCCTGAGAAGTTAACTGGTGATCCATGAGTTAAGTGTCCTCCATGAGATAAGTCAAAACCTAAGATTTTGTCACCTGGTTTAAGACATGCAAAGAATACAGCTGTATTAGCTTGTGATCCAGAGTGAGGCTGTACGTTAACATACTCAGCACCGAATAAAGCTTTAGCACGGTCTATCGCGATTTGCTCTACTACGTCTACTACTTCACATCCGCCGTAGTAACGTTTATTAGGGTATCCCTCAGCATACTTGTTAGTCAAACAAGAACCTGCTGCTTCCATAGTTTCTTCACTTACAAAGTTTTCAGAAGCAATTAATTCAATACCATGAATTTGTCTATCTTGCTCTTCTACGATCAGGTCGAAAATTTCTGAATCTCTTCTCATTTAGTTTGTGTGTTTCGTTAATTTGCTTCCAAATGTACAAAAAACGTTTGTTATATTCAGTCTTAATTATATATTTGAATATACTATTAACTTAAACAAAAAAACAATTATGATGATTAGTGCAAATGATCCGATGAGGAAAACATGGTTACCAGTAGAGAGTGATTCTGACTTTCCAATTCAGAATATTCCTTTCGGTGTTTTTATCACCAAAGATGATATTATAACTATAGGAACTCGTATCGGAAATTATGCCATTGATTTGAGTGCCTTACAAATGCTTGGGTATTTTAAAGGTATAGAGCTGACAGATGATGTTTTTTTACAAGACACACTTAATGACTTTATCTCTAACGGCAAAAAAACATGGCGAGCGGTAAGAAATAGAATCGCTGAGATATTTGACCAAAACAACGATGAATTAAAAAACAATACTAAACATAGAGATGTTGTCATCTTCAAAATAGAAGATGTAGAAATGCAATTACCTGTGTATATAGGAGACTATACTGACTTCTACTCAAGTAAAGAGCACGCTACCAATGTTGGGACCATGTTTAGAGATCCTGATAATGCTTTATTCCCTAACTGGCTTCATATCCCGATAGGGTACCATGGTAGAAGTTCTACTATTGTTCCTTCAGGAGTAAATGTAAAACGTCCTGTAGGACAGACTCTTCCTAAAGGGGCTACCACGCCTATCTTTGGAGCATCACAACGTGTAGACTTTGAACTAGAAACTGCTTTTATTACTACAGATGCTAATCTAATGGGAGATAGTGTACCTGTAGATGATGCTGAAGAGCACATCTTCGGTATGGTTCTTCTAAATGACTGGAGTGCACGAGACGTTCAGACTTGGGAATATGTACCGCTAGGACCATTCTTAGCTAAGAACTTTGCTTCTTCTATTTCTCCTTGGATCATCACTTTAGATGCTCTTGAGCCTTTTAGAGTAGCAAGCCCAAAACAAGACCCTACTCCTCTTCCTTATCTACAACAAACTGGAGATAAAGCTTTTGATATCAAATTAGAAGTTTATATACAACCAGAGAATAGTGAAGATAAACTAGTCGCTGAATCTAACTTTAAATATATGTACTGGACAATGAGTCAGCAATTAGCTCATCACACTGTAAATGGATGTAAAGTAAACTCAGGAGACTTAATGGGCTCTGGTACTATATCTGGTCCTACACCTGACAGTTATGGTTCTATGTTAGAGTTAACTTGGGCTGGTACTAAACCTATCACCATGCCTGATGGTAGTACTAGAACATTCTTACACGACTATGATACTGTAACCATGAAAGGATACTGTAAAAATGATGAAGTAAGAATTGGTTTTGGAGAAGTAAGAAGTACTTTACTTCCTGCTACAATCAAGTTTTAAAAACACTATACTGATCAAGTATAAATGACATACAAAAGCGTGAAGTAACTCTGTTATTTCACGCTTTCTTTTTGAGTAAACCCATACTCTTTTCTAATTATTAAGTACATTTGAACCTTCAATACTATGACTATGTACACAGAACAAATCAAACGCATCAAAGAAAAAATAAGTCAACTTGACAAATTAGACCAAGACTTGGAAGTATTCGGTGCTGATACACATGAATATATATTAAACCCTGTATTAAGCGAGAAAGAAGTAACACAATTTGAAAAAGAGCATCAAATCAGTTTACCAAAAGACTACGTAGCTTTTATTACACAAGTAGGAAATGGTGGTGTAGGTCCATTTTATGGATTACAAACACTAGCGGAAGCTAGTGTAAACGAAGAAGTAATGATGATCACAGGAGAAGACACTTCTTCTCTTTTACAAAAAGCTTTCCCGCATACTCAACCTTGGAACCCTATTGAGGCACTGGGTGAAATAGATAATAAGATAGAAAAAGCTGCTGAAGAAGGAAACGAAGAATTAGAAGAAGAACTATACGAAGAGAGATTAGAAATAATCGGTGGCGAAGAGCACGATTATGGAAGACTTAACTTATGTGACTATGGATGTGGTATCACATTATTCTTAGTAATTACGGGAGAACAAAAAGGAATTATGTGGACTGATGATAGAGTTAATGACGGCGGATTATACCCAAGTATTGAGCTAGAGAACGAAGCTAGTCTGTCTTTTTTAGACTGGTATGAGCTTTGGTTAGATAATACTATTGCTGAATTTGAATAAAACTCAGTATAGATAATTGAAATAAAGAAGCGTGAAACGCCCCGTGCGTATCACGCTTTTTTTAATAGGCTAATAGTCTTTTTAGCCATAGTCTGTACATGGTAAGTTAACGTCTTATTCCTTTTTCTTTTTCAACGATTTGATTAAAGTGTACAGCATACTTCTAATCTCTGTAATAGTAGAATCGTATTGAGCTATATTCTCTAAATAATTCAGATCATGTGCTATCACTAATTGAGTTTCTAACTCTGCTAAATTTCCTAGAGCTATGTATAGAAACTGTTTATACTCCTTATTCCCTTTTCTAGCACTCCCCTCAGCTATATTAGAAGGAATAGCTACAGCACTCTGTCTTAGCTGACTGCTCAGTCCATATATTTCCTCTTTTGGGAAGTCTTTTGTAATATCATAAACAGTAGAAACAAACTCTACACTGTACTTCCAAACCTCTAAATCGCGATGTGTATTCATAATTAAATTTTAGTCGAAACTACTTATAATAATGTTGGTATAGGCTATCATAAATATTACGAAATAATTAAGTTATCGTAAAGTAGAGATTATACACTCGTCTATCTTTCCCTTCCTAACCTGAGTTCGATTACTATTAGTTCTTTACAATTACATAAAACGTAAAAACAAAACAACACTATAAGCAACTACACAACAACGCATTTTATCACCATACTTAAAGATAAGTGCGTGGAATCTATTTTATATAATAAGTTTTATACTTTTTTATTTCATACTAAGCCTAAAAAGGCTGTCAAAACAAAGAGACTTATTTTATCTTTTAATCTTTTTTAAGGTTTTCTAAGAAATGCAATAGCTTAATGTAGTTAAAGCCCGTAAGGACTATCAAAACTCTTGCGTATATTGCAAAACTACCTGTACAAAAGAAACTGATTAGCACTAACATTAAACAAGGTTTTCTTCGGGCGTTGATTAGAGAGTCTTTTGGAGTTCTTCGGAAAACTAGTCTTCCTTCCGAAGAAACACTGAATTATTCCGAAGAGGTTCCGAAGAAACGCATAGTGATAATATTATTTATATCTGTAAATCAGCTAATTATAATATCTATATAGGAATAAAGTGGAACTTTTGGGAAATAAAGAGAAGTTTTTGGAAGAGAATGGAAGAAAGTGGAAGCTATTCTAAAAACTTGTTTTTTCGATTGTAGTTTTGCCATGTAATCAGGAAGAGAAATATAATCTAATTGGTATCCTATGATTTTCCGTGATAAACCTGCAAGCTAACTTCTTTTTAAATATTTTTATCGAACAACCATGATTTTATCTCAGTCTTTATTTACAAGTTAAGGATAGTTTTATTTTGACCTACTAGGAGATTGCTTGAGGTTTTCTTGCACCTTTCTTGCACCTTTCTTCGACAAAACTACCTTCTAGGCTAGAAAACCCCTAGAAATCTCCTAGCAATCCCCTAAGAAGTGCAAGCCAAGTGTTCTTGTTCTAATCCTAAATATGAGTGTCATTCTATATTAATACCATTACACACTAATGGATAAAACCTCTTTAGTCCAATTGAGGTTCCTACATAAAAAGCCCCTTAGTATAATCACTAAGAGGCTTTTAAAAAAAGTACATTATTTACTCTAAAAGTAAATCGTAATTAACATCCTATACTTTCGTGCGCCGCTACGGGCTGTATAGAAACATTATTATTGGTTGTATCTGACAGATACAATGTCGGTCTAGAGATATTGTACTCCGTAGAAGTATTAATCAATATATCTATTATATTATCACCATTAAGATCTCCACTAAAAATCACTTTAGGCACCTGTCCTTCTTCAAAGTACTTCTGAGATAATAGCATCATTTCGCTGACTTGTTCTCCGTCTTTTATCTCCATACGCAAAGTATAATTCTTCACATAATACTTAGGCATTTCATAGCCTTGCTCTACAGAGTTTAAGAAGTCTTCTTCGCTTACTCCATTAAGTTTTCTTGTACCCGTAGCATATAAAGTATACTCCCTACCTTTAAATGAAATTTGTACTTTCTCGCCAGGATAGATATATGAAGGAATATTTGCCGTCTCTACAACAGCCTCTTTCAGACTACTATTTTTCTTCTCTATAAACATTAGACAAGCTTGTTTTCCACTATTAGAAATAGCTACTCCACTCACTTCGTCTTCCTCTTCACTAGTATTTGCAAGAATCTTAGATACCAGAGGCGCCATAGCCACTAACTTATACGTATTAGTACTATCAGATATTAATCCTAACCATTCTTTTGACTCTATTCTTTCAGGAACTTCATCTGCATGAAATGCCCCAGGTGTAAGAAGCGTATTGTCAAATGAAAAATGTTTTGGATAATCCTTAATATTTTCGGTTCCAGACACTATACTATAGTGTTCAAAACCATCGTCATCTGTTCCTATGTTGCTGATGACTATTTCTTCAGGTTTTAGGTTAGCGTAACCAATATTCCGCTCACCCTCAGTAGATACTTCTTCTACTTCTTTGTTTTTACAACTGTTCATAGCTAGCCCAATTGTCAAAACTATCACTGCAATTAGTGATTTTCTTTTCATCGTTATTTCGTATTTTTAAGGTGGTGCAAAAGTATATGTTCTTCTGATATCCCAACTATAAAAACCCTATTTTAACACTATACATAATCAGCTAAATAACAATCACTTACGCACTAAAACAACAATACCTCATTGCTATTTAATGTCAAAACACTTAAAAAGCTTCCCAATGAGTTTACTATACCTCTTCTTTTTGTAAATTGCTGATTCTTAAAAACAAGATGAACAGTAAAAATAATCTTCATCTTTTACACCACATAAATGCAATACATCATGAATGCAAAAACATACTTAATATTTGGAGTAAGCAAAGGCTTAGGAAAAGCCATCACGCAATATATTCCTAATGAACAAGATATCGTCTACGGTATCTCTCGTACTAAACCTGATTATTTAGATAAACACGATCAGAACAAGCATTGGATAACAGGAGATTTATCTCATCCAAGTCAAGCTACTAATGACTTAAAACAAGCAATAGGTAACCAAAAAATAGATTATTTAATCTATAATGTAGGGATATGGGAACACAATGCTTTCTCAGATACTTATAGCTTCCATGATAATACGCAAGAAGAAATCATCAATATGATTAACACCAACATCTCTTCTTGTATTCTAATGATTCAAGCCTTTATAGAAAACCTAAAGTTATCAGAGAATGCTAAGATTATCTTAATAGGATCTACTTGGGGATTAGATAATCACAATGGAAAAGAAGTTGCCTTCTCAGCAACCAAGTTTGCATTAAGAGGAGTTATTCACTCTTTAAGAGAAAACCTAAGAGAAGATAATATAGGAGTATCTATTCTTAACTTAGGATATCTAGCTACAGAATATGGATGTGAAGAAACTGTAAAGTCTATTATCGAGAAATCTAATGGGGAACTTATCCCATTACAAGATGTATTACAAGCCATCCGTTTTATCATCTCAACATCTAATGCAACGTGTGTAAAAGAAATCAATATGCCTGCGATGAAGGATTTAAATATGTAGTAAAAACAAATATCAACAAAGCCATAACACACTGAATATCTTAAAAATATAAAATAAAAAAATCTAAAACCTGTATTTTATTTATACCTTTGTAAAAGATATTAAAATCACAATACTTATGAAAACTCAACACAAAGAAAATCAAAACAAAAACAGATCTTGTGTTACTCTCTGCAATAACAATATTAGCACAGAAATCATAAGTAATACTATATCACAAGAACATAAAAATTTTATAGATTCTAGATTAGAACACTATCATAACAATCCAGATGACTTAATGGACTTTGAAGAATTATTAAATAAATTTGAAAAAGAGCTATAGTGTATATATTGGTAAACAATTCTTTAGTTGAACAAGATATTAGATTTGCCTTTGATTACTACAAAAGTATATCACACAAACTTGCAAAAGAATTTATACAACAATTACAAAAAGCAAAAGAGAACATAATATTATACCCTTTCAGTAATTATATAGTCTATAATAATGTACGTTTACATAAGTTAAAACAATTCCCTTATCACATACATTATATTGTAGAGGAAGATAAAATGAAAATTATCATTCTCGCTATTGTACATACTAAAAGAGAATATTCTAAATACAAATAAGAGAGGCTGTCCATGGACAGCCTCTCTTATTTGTATTGGTTGTTTACTAACATCCTAAATTCACTAAAGCCGCAACAGGTTTTACTGTTACTGCTCCCGATTTACCTTCTGATAGATACAAGGTATATCTACTCATATTATAATTATAAGTAGTATTGATTAGAAAGTCAATATTTCCATCTCCATTTAAATCTCCTACAAAGTCGATTGTTGGAGTAGCTTCTTCTAAACTTGATAAATCTAATAAAGTGATTACCTTATCTTGCCCCTTAACTTTTAAGAATAAACTGTATTTTTTAATCTCATACCCTTGTACCTCTTCTCCTTCTTCATTTTGGTAAGTATAGGCTGCTCCTTTTTCTCCTTTAGCAAAGAGAGTATAGGTTTTTCCCTTAAATATAAAATCTTTGCTCTCGCCTGGATAAATAGTCTTAGGCAAATTGACTGTTTCTAGGTTACTACCTTGAGTTAATACCCCTTCATTCGTCATGAACACCACTTCACCCACACTCTTAGCAGAGACTTTTACCCCTGTCATTTCTCCTGCCTCATCTAATACTACATCATGTATTAATTTGGTAGTAGGATTTACTTTATGTACGCTATATGTACCATCTGTTTCCTTTACTAATCCTACCCAAGACTTACTACTTACGTTATCTACTATTTCTCCTTCATGATACTCACCTGTCATAATTAAATCATGTTTAAACTTAAAAGAAGCTGGGTAAACTGTAGGGTCATAATAATCTTCCTCTCCTTCTACTACAGCCTCATCTACTATAGCTGCAGGTTCCTCTTCTCCTTCATTAACAGAAGTTGTTGTTTCCTCTATAGGAGTTTCTGTTGTAGAAGATTCTTCTTGTTTGTCTTTACAAGCTGTAGTTAAACTAACTATAGCCGTAAATACGAATATAGACATCAGTCTTTTCTTCATAATTTGCGAGTTTTAAAACCTTGCTAAAATAAAAATATTCTTGCTTCCTACAACTCCTAACTCACAGACAATAAATAATTACAAATCAAAAAGTTATATCTAAAATCACATTTATCTCCAAGTACAAGAGTCATTTTTACATCCAAAATTAAAGAAAGCTTGTAAAAACAAATACAAAACTGGAATCATCAAAATCCACAATTCTGCATCTAAAGCTTGAAATAAAAGTAATACTCCTAGACCTAGACGAATCCACCTCATCACTGTCCATTTCTTAAAATATGCAATAATCATCTTATATCATTTAGTACTTCAAAGATAGGTAACGATAATCTTACCTATTGTTACATAAGTTACAGACTCTCTATTTTAAGATGACGACACTAACTTCTTCAGGAATTTGTGTCCAATATATGGGGAGCTCTTACTGGAAAGCCTCATTAATATGAATACTACATGAATTGACAAAGAAGAAAGAATAACTTTTTCATTATTTAATCGTTGTGTAACAATTGTTACTTCATCTGTCTACACTATCTGCTACTTTCGCTGATATATAAACCATAATATAGTAAACAATGAGAAAATTAGTTTTAGCCATCGCTTTATGTTCTATCGTAAGTGCTCAAGCAGTAGCCTACAATACAGTAAACAATGAAACATCTATTGTTGCTTATGAACAAGATACTAAAGGAGATAAATATGCTATTCTAGTACAATCTATAAAAAACCTACGCTCTTCTATAATGACAGGAAGTGAAATCAAACAAGCTAATCCTAAAGCTGATTTCCAAATCGTAATCATGGGGCAAATGGTACAAGAGTTAAACAATAAAGAACTACGTGCTGAGTTAGATGCTGCAAATAAAGCAGGTATTAAATTAGTAGTATGTGAATTTGCATTAAACGTTTACGGTGTAACATTGAAAGACTTGCCTTTGTACTTTATCGGAACACCTAATGCGCATAAATACATGTTTCAGTTAAATGAAAACAACTACAATACACTTTCTATTTAATTAAGAAAGTCCCCCCTGTATTTATGACAAAAGAGGCCGAAAGCCTCTTTTTTATTTTACCTCATCTGTATTCCATTGATCCCAATATTCAGGTCCATATATAATATCTATATACTCTCCATCTTTACTGTCCATATCTCCCAAATACATCTGCATATGTTCAGGGATACGTTCATAAGCTATTTTTAATGCTTCTTTTAATTCATCTGTAGGATTCTCTTGATAAGCTTCTAAAGCCTCTCTACACAACTGAAGTAAAGATTTCTCTCCATTTAACTGTCTATAGTCATCTTCTAATTCTACGAATATCTCTTCAATCTCATTACTATAAAACTCCTCTACTATTGTAAATTCTCCAAGGTTTTCTATTATCACTTTAGCCCCATTAGGAATGGTACTACAGACAATACCTTCATCTATCAAAGCCCTTAAACGTTCAAAGTCTAAAACTTTTTCTTCTCCACAACCGTGAATTAAGATCGTTTTATCTTTAAAAAGTAATAATTGCACTAAATAATACTTCCCTTCTGAAACATAAAATAGACTGCGATTCTCTCCTTTTATTTTAGTTGGAAAGAAGTGATCCACATTTACCGTATCTATTTTATACAATGTCCCTGTTCCTGACTCCCCTACTGTGACGCCATTGACTTTTCGCTCTTGATAAGTATATATATTCGTCCAATTAGGATTAAGTTCTAATACCAAACTTTTTATAAACTCAAGATACGTCTCAGGTGTATAATACCAATGTCCTTTATCTATTTTCCAAGATCCTAGATTAAAACAGGAGATTTCCTCTCCGTCAGGTATATTAGTGACAACCCATCCTTTCTGTACATCTTTAATAAAATGTTCGAAATCTTCAAAGTTCCAATCCGCTATCCTTCCATCTTCATAAACATCAAAATGTGTAAAGTGGTATCCTCCATTCTGGATAATACCTGGTGTCTTTACCCCTTGTAGAGTAGCAGTTCTATAAACTAATGTTCTACTCATCCTATAGTCTCAGCAGTAATTTCTCTGTATCAACACCATCTATACTCTCATGTGAAGTATTAAAGACCGCTTTTCCCTTAGAAACAATGATTAGTTGTGGAGACTCGTGATGTACTTCTAGCTCTTCTTTTACCTCCATAGACTGAAGTCTATTATTAACTACATCTACTAGATAACAATCTGCATCTGTAGGATTAGTAAAGCTTGCTTCAAAATTTCTTAATGCAAATTTACTAATATGGCATCGAGGGCTGTGTTTAAATATAATTACTGCTTTATCATTTGAATTAGCAATCAGGTCTTTTACTTGACTACTTTCTGTTATATTGATCCATTTCATAAGACAAAATGTTAGTGTGTTTTACATTACTTAAGCGAATTTATGACTTTTTGACATCTTTTACTAATACGAATAATTCAAATATTGCCAAAAAGTCTTAATTTTAATATTGGAACACCTTTTGTCTATTACGATATATCCAAACAAATAAACGATTTAGTATATGAACTTAAATAATTTTACAATAAAATCTCAAGAAGCCTTACAACAAGCACAGGTAATCGTGCAAGGCTTAGGGCAACAACAA
Organism: Myroides sp.; assembly: GCF_032073645.1. Taxonomy (NCBI): domain Bacteria; kingdom Pseudomonadati; phylum Bacteroidota; class Flavobacteriia; order Flavobacteriales; family Flavobacteriaceae; genus Myroides; species Myroides sp. The sequence goes on along the minus strand of NZ_DAMANB010000004.1, from coordinate 182,896 downwards.
ATAGAAAATGAGCACATCTTTAAAGCTATTATGGAAGTAGATGAAAATGTGACACCATTTATCTTAAAGAAACTAAACATCAATGTAGATACTTTTAAATCTGTATTAGATGCTACGATAGCTAACTTTCCGAAAGTAGCTGGAGGACAATTAGGCTTATCTAGAGAGGCAGGTACTGCTATCACTGAAGCTCAAGCTATCGCTACAAAGATGAAAGATGAGTATGTATCTATTGAGCATTTAATCTTAGCAATCTTTAAATCAAAAAGCAAAGTAGCTCAGATCTTAAAAGATCAAGGTGTTACAGAAAAACAACTTGAAGCTGCAATTAACGAAATCAGAAATGGAGCAAGAGTAACTTCTGCCTCTGCAGAAGAAACTTACAACTCTTTAAATAAATATGCGAATAACTTAACGCAATTAGCTAACGAAGGTAAGCTGGATCCTGTAATTGGTCGTGACGAAGAAATCAGACGTGTGTTACAAATCTTGAGCCGTCGTACTAAAAACAACCCAATGCTTATCGGAGAGCCAGGGGTTGGTAAAACAGCTATTGCTGAAGGATTAGCGCACCGTATCGTACAACAAGACGTACCTGAAAATCTAAAAGACAAGCAAATCTTCTCATTAGATATGGGAGCATTAATTGCAGGTGCGAAGTACAAAGGTGAATTTGAAGAGCGTCTAAAATCAGTAGTAAAAGAAGTAACTTCTGCTGAAGGAAACATCATCTTATTCATTGATGAGATTCACACACTTGTAGGTGCAGGTGGTGGTGATGGAGCTATGGATGCAGCTAATATCTTAAAACCTGCGTTAGCACGTGGAGAATTGCGTTCTATTGGGGCAACAACACTAGATGAATACCAAAAATACTTTGAGAAAGACAAAGCTTTAGAGCGTCGTTTTCAAAAAGTAATGGTAGATGAACCTGATACTGAAAGTGCTATCTCTATCTTACGTGGTATTAAAGAGAAGTATGAAGCTCACCACAAAGTACGTATAAAAGACGAGGCTATTATAGCTGCTGTTAATCTATCTGAGCGTTATATCACTAACCGTTTCTTACCAGACAAGGCAATTGACCTTATGGATGAAGCTGCGGCTAAACTGAGAATGGAGATCAACTCTAAACCAGAAGAACTAGACGTATTAGATCGTAAGATTATGCAGTTAGAAATTGAGATTGAAGCAATTAAACGTGAGAATGATGAAGATAAACTTAAATCTCTTGGTTTAGAAGTTGCTAACTTAAAAGAAGAAAGAAACGATATCTATACTAAATGGCAATCTGAAAAAGAGGTTGTAGATAAGGTACAAGCTATCAAACAAGAAATAGAAACTTATAAGCTGGAAGCAGAAAAAGCAGAACGCGATGGTGACTATGGAAAAGTAGCTGAGCTTAGATATGGTAAGATAAAAGATGCTCAAGAAGAACTTGAGAAAGCACAAAAACAATTAGACGAAAACCAAAATGGTCAATCGCTAATTAAAGAAGAAGTTACAAGTGATGATATCGCTGAAGTAGTAGCGAAATGGACTGGTGTACCTGTTACTAAAATGCTTCAAAGTGAAAGAGAAAAACTACTTCACTTAGAAGATGAGTTACACAAACGTGTAGTAGGTCAAGAAGAAGCAATTGAAGCGATTAGTGATGCAGTACGCAGAAGTCGCGCTGGATTACAAGACCCTAAAAAACCAATTGGTTCATTCCTATTCTTAGGTACTACTGGGGTTGGTAAAACAGAGTTGGCAAAAGCATTAGCTGAATATCTATTTGACGATGAAAATGCTATGACTCGTATTGATATGAGTGAATATGGTGAAAGACACAGTGTAAGTAGATTAGTAGGAGCGCCTCCAGGATACGTAGGATATGATGAAGGTGGTCAATTAACAGAAGCTGTACGTAGAAAACCTTACTCAGTAGTGTTATTAGATGAGATTGAGAAAGCACACCCTGATACATTTAATATCTTACTTCAAGTTTTAGATGAAGGACGTCTAACAGACAATAAAGGACGTTTAGCTGACTTTAAAAACACAATCATCATCATGACTTCTAATATGGGTAGTCATATCATCCAAGAGAAGTTTGAGAATGCTACGAATATGGAGCAGGCTTCTGAAGATGCTAAAGTGGAAGTACTAAACGAATTGAAACAACAAGTGCGTCCTGAGTTCTTAAACCGTATAGATGAAGTAGTGATGTTTACTCCATTGAGCAAAAACAATATCTTACAGATTGTAGATATACAACTACAAAGTGTATTCAAAATGCTTGCTCAACAAAACATACATATGGAAGCTACTGCGGAAGCTAAAGAATTCTTAGCAACTAAAGGTTTTGACCCAGAGTTCGGTGCACGTCCTGTAAAACGCGTTGTACAAAAAGAAGTATTGAACCGCTTGTCTAAAGAAATCTTATCTGGTAATGTGAAAGCAGATAGTATGATCTTGTTAGACTCGTTTAACAACGAGTTGGTCTTCAGAAACCAACAATAACATTTCGGATTAGTTAGTGAATAGTTATAAAATGAAAACACCCTAAGTCTAGATGACTTAGGGTGTTTTTTATTGCGTATACTTTTAATTAGTATTCCCAAAGCATTAATCCTGCTTCATAACCAGCACCTAGTGTCCAAAACAAAATCTGCTCTCCTTGTTTAATCTTCCTTACTCTTCGCTGATATTGATCTAATGCTAAAAAAGGACTTGACGAACCAGTATATCCTAATTCATGAGAATAAAAAGGCACTTTATCATCACCTAAATTAAAATACTCTTTGATTAATTGTACATTTTTATAATAAACTGAGAAAACATAAACAAATCTATATCTTCTACACTCATTTTATTTCTCTCTAAAAATAATAATAGTTCTTTCTTTATGAAGTCCACACTTCCCATTCCGTCAAAGGAGCGATCCCATACTAATACATCTTCATTCTTAAACTGAGAAAAGCCAGCTGGCGGATAAGACACTGTATCAGCAATATCACTATCTGTATGATACATTACATCCTTAAGTCCTATACTTTCTCCATCCTTATCAAGAATAAAAGCAAAAGCAGAATCAGAAAAACAAAATGCTGTAATCGGATTATTATTATCTACTATACGACATAGATTCTCTGCACATACAATTAATGCTCTCTGCATGTTAGGAGTACATTGCAAATATTTAGTCAACTGATCTAACGCTATAAATGCTCCAATGCAATTGGCATTTAAATCAAAACACATAGTTTTCTTCTTTGCATTCAACATTTGGTGCAACTTGATAGAAGCTGATGGTACTAAAAGCTCTGGTGTAGCAGAAACTAAAGCAATAACATCAATATCTTCAATATGCAAACCACATTCTTTTAATGCTCCTTTTGCAGCTTTGGTAGCCATAGTAAGTGTTGTTTCTGTAGAATTTCGATCTAGAATAAATCTTTTTTTCCTTCCAAGACTCTGTTGAATTCTTTGCATTGGAATATTTCTTTGTTCAAAAGAAGCTATTACACACTCATTTGTTTCATAACTAGTTGGGTGATAAAAATAGGTCTGTTTTATTGTCATAATTATAAATTTTGATTGTAATTTAATTACATAAATTTATAAACCTTACTAGTTAAAAAACTAAAACCGTTGAATTTTAACACGAAAAACAATACTTTATAACATCTACTAATACCAACAAAAACAACAACTTATATAAAAAAACATTCTAAACACCTTTATTGAGTACCTTTTGTTTAAAAATAAAAGGTAGTAAATAGGGTTTTAAGTACCAATTAAAAACTTGTACTATCTATAACCTTTCCATTTTTAAATCTAATCTTACTTTTCCCATAATACCATGTCTCGATATCACCTTGTTCTTTTATATCTGTAGGATCTCCTTGTACAGCCCATACATCATTCTTACTCGCTCCTATTTTAAACGCTTTCTTTGTTTGAAACTCATCATTCAGATTATCTGTTTTAGAACTTGGTTTAGTAAGCTTTTCTTCTTTACTTACTTTAGTTGCCTCTACCTTCTTTTCTACAGAGATTTCCTTTTTTACTTCTTTTGCCTTATCAGTTACAGGTATTTCTTTCACACTTTCTGTATGTTGATGCTCCTTTTCTTTTTTTTCGGCAGTACAAACCTCTCTTCTTACCTCTACAGGCTTCACTTCTACTTTCTTTATAGTCGCTTTAGGTTTTGGCAATTCTTGCTCAACAATCACTGTTTCTTTAATCTCTGTATCTTCACTCTCATTAAATGTATAGTAAACTAAATACCCTCCTAAAACAACGATAATACCAATAACCACAAATAAGAAAATATAGGCATTATTACTTCCTGTATCTACCATCTTTTCTTTCTTTTTAGAGATTTCTTGTTTATCCTCAGGTCTAGAATAGACAGGTACCTCATAGCCATTCGCTATATTATACTTTTCTCTCTTTTCTCTATCTCCTAATGTAGCATAAGCTTCATTCAGTTGTTCGAACATCGTCTTATAGAATAAACTACTCGGATTCTTATCTGGACTATAACGCTCATATAAAGACTGAAAAGCACGCTTAAGCTCTTCCTCTGATACGGTAGGATTAACTCCTAACACTCTATAATAATTAACCTTATTCATTTAAACAAATCAATTTATTAACAAAATTAACAATAACAAGTCGATATAAGTTTAAATAAACAAATACTTTTATTACAAAATCAAGTGATTATAAAAAATTTTACTTCTTTATAAATTGTGGATTTTTAGGTTGAAAGATATTTTGTAACTTTCTAGATAGACGCTTTAAAGTATTAGAGTGTTTAAGGTAGTAAGGTATTTGATCCAGAGGAATACTTCTAACATTAGCGATCACTTCATCTACTGTATAATTATGCATAAATGCTTTTTTTAACCAATCAGATATAAAATCATCCCATTGTTCTTTATTTCCCCAATAATGACCAATAATATGATCTGCAGGTGTCATATCTCCAGTAGAATTAAAAGCTAAAGAAAAAGCAAGTTGCTCTTTTGTAAATGCTTTAATACCTGCTTGACACATCTGATCTGTTATATCTAAAGCTAGTGAAATACTTGAAAAGTTACTTTTTGACACTCCTAGAACACCAGCATTCCACATACAGGTATCTTCTGTAATAAGAATTCCTCCATAAGTATTACCTTTCAATTCTTTCCAAAATCTCTTTCCTGTTTTCGTAGTAAATTTATTGAGCTGCCCTTCATCTATATGCATAATACTTGTTCCTTGTTCTAGTTTATCTCTTAGAGGTGTTAATGAATTATAAACAAAAGTATCTACATCTAGGTACAATAAATCTTTCTCTGGATACTGCCGAACGATATACTCTAATGCCTTTATTTTTACTCTAAACATATATTGGTACTTCCCTAACCAATCTTTAACAAGATCCTTATCTAAAGATTCTACCGTTATTCTTCCCTTTAATTGATTAAACAGAGAAGGTTCTTCAGTCAATACAATAATATTATCACTTGCTCCTTTATAAGCCAATACGGTATATATAGAGAAAAAAACTTGTTGATAATAACTCATCTTATTACCAAAAACCAAATAAACAATATTCATACTCTATTTTAAATTTGAAATAAAATTACAATTATATTTCGAAGTTATTATTGTTGTATAAATGAAAAAAGATCTTCATCCTGATAGGATAAGATCTTTTCTACTTCATCTATTCTATTATTTATACAGCCAGTTCCTTTACTATCTGATGCCACATAATAGGTAGGTCTGTAATACTACTCCATTTTTCGAAACCTATATTCTTCACAATCATCACAGCATCTGAAATCTGTTTTTTGGAAGTACTCTTGTTGACAATTGATTGCGCTATACTACTCAATTGACTAAATGCCTTTGTCTCCTCTATTTTCATAATCATTCAGTTTAATGAAACCTCTTCTCTTTTACTTATAATTTATCATTTATAAGATATTTTTTGTTTTATAATTCTTTTATTAAGATACTCCTTTTTAGAGTAATAAAAAAACTTATAGGCTAATTCATTTTGATTTTAACTTATCTTTTTTACTCTCTTAATTAAAAAAGTCATAATTTAGAAAAGAACAAATACAGAAGGTTATGAGTCACAAAAAATTATTTGCTGGCAGTGAGATTATCGTTCTCGCAGTAAGAAATCTCTTAGATGAAAATAATATTCCCTACATAATTAGAGATGATATACAATCAGCTATCGGAATAGGAGCAGGAACACTTGACAGAGCAGTACATATCTTAGTCGATGAAGAAGACTTAGATAAGGCTAAAGAATTATTAATCGAAAACGACTTTACAGAGTAAAATAAAAAAGGTTCACAGATTTAACTGTGAACCTTTACTCTTTAGAGAAAACACCTCTATATATCAGATAACTTTCTATTGATAATATGATCAAAATAATCTTGGACGAAAGCCTTACACTTCATTTCTGCCTCTTCCATTTCTTTATTCTTCTCCTTAATCAAGTTTTTAGTAAGCCCTTTATCTTTTATATCATAAAAGCCCGTTACTTTAATTCCATTAAATCGGACAATATAATTACCTGTTTGATAAGTTATTTCGTTAGCTCCATAACTTACTGTAAAACGATCGCTTGTAGTATCGTTAAGTAAACTACTCCCCCAACTTCTAAAAGGTTGATCATAACCGATTAAGTCTAAAATAGTAGGATATATATCCATTTGTTGTGCCAATCGATTATCTACCCCTTTTAACCTCTCATCAGGCGTATAAATCATAATAGGAATAGCAGTTCTATTTACTAATTCCTTATACTTATCATAATAAATCTGATTAGTATGGTCCGCTGTGATAATAAAAATAGTATTCTTAAACCATGGTTCTTTACTACTCTCTTCAAAAAAACGCTTAAACGCATAATCAGTATAACCTATAGGTCCATGTATCTCAAGATTACCTTTGGGAAATTTCCCTATATGCTGTTCTGGTATTCTAAAAGGCTCATGTGAAGATACTGAAAACAATGTTGCGAAAAAAGGTTCTTTCTTCTCGTTTAATGTTTTACTCATAAACTGAAAGAAAGGTTCGTCCCAGATCCCCCATGTACCATCAAAATCATCATCATTATCATACTCAGTCATTCCGTAGTAATGATCATACCCTAATATATTTCCAAATCCTAAAAATCCCATTGAACCATTCACCGCACCATGAAAGAAAGAAGTATCATACCCCTGACTATTCAATATAGACACTACAGATTCTATCTTCTGGTTAGGGAATGGAGAAGAAGTAAAAGCATCCTTAAAAGAAGGAATACCTGCTAGAATAGAAGGAATAGCATGAATCGATTTATACCCATTAGCAAAGGCATTAGGATATATCAAACTATGCTTAGCCAAAGAATCTATAAAAGGAGTGTAGCTCTTATAGTTTGGAATATCTGTCCCTTCATTAAAGGCTCCAATATACTCACGTCCAAAACTCTCCGTTATGAATAATACGATATTAGGAGTACTTGGTTCATTGACATTATATTGTTTTACATCATTAATGTATTTTTCTAATGTCTTTTTATCCATATAGTTCACTTCCTTATAACTACTCTTCCCTATCGTTCTTAAGATTGTGAACGGAGTATTTAAGACTACATCCCCATGCTCTGGCTTAGTAGTATGTCGATTGGCATCTACTATATTTATTGGTCTAGTTTTCTTAGTCACACCTCCTCTTATACCAGAGACTACACCAACTACTGAAATTACTACTATAAAAGCAGTAGATATATAATAGCGACTAGTAGATTCTTCTCTTTTGACAGGTTTTATTTTAACTCTAGTATATAAATAAATCCACAAAGCAGAACATATAAGAAACAAAACTAAAGCATGCCAATAACTAAATAGAAAGTTAAACAATAACGTTGCTTTATTAGACTCATGTTCTAAACTATCCATCACAGCTACGGTGGTTCTAGACTGGATAAATCTATAGTAAATAAGGTCTACAAAGTTAGTAGCATAAGCTAGTAAATTAGGAATGAAATAAGCAAAGAAAACAACTTTCTGATAATTAGGTTTGGTATTTATAAAAACAGGAGCTATTGATAATAAGATGAACAAAATACTCATATAGAATATAGATGCACTATCAAATGATAAGGCGTAAAAAGATAGTGATAAAAATTGTCCAACGGAATCAATGCTTAATAAATCTGCGTTATAAAAATAAAATAACAATCGAGCAATAAAGTAAAAAACAAAAGCAAGAAATAATCTATACAACATCACTTTTACTTCATAGGCTCTAAATTTATTAGAAGTCATAGAATTGTAAGGTTTATATTTAAAAAAAGTTGGGCAAATTTAACCAAAACTCAGCGCTAAAAAGTTAATCTAAAGCAAGTTTAAGATTTACATTTTTTTTTAATACAATTTTCACATAAACACACAATACCAATAACTTACACTTTTAATTTAAATTAATAAATTTATTCATCATCCTGTACAAAAACACCTAATTAAACACTATCATTTCACCCAAATAAACACATATAGACTAACAGCATTATTTTTTAATAATACTAGCTACAATAACGTTTTGTATTAAACTCAACATTAATATTACTAACACAAGATTAATACTTCTTTTAATTTCAAAATTTTTAGATAAAACAATCAAATAACTTCATAAACAAAGAATTACTCCTAAAAACTTTTAATAAAAAAAGTTTCTTAAAAAGAAAATAGCACCTTGATTAAGGTGCTATTTATAATACTTATCTATCTAATCGCTTATCTATAATACGTTCGAAATAGTCTTGAATAAAGGCTTTACACTTTATTTCGAGTCTTTCCATTTCCTTATTCTTTTGACCGATTAAATTTTTCTTTAATCCCTTATCTTTAATATCAAAGAACCCTGTCACCTCTTTCCCATTAAACCTTACGATATAATTTCCTTCTTGGTAAGTGTATTCATTACCTCCATAATTAATCGTATATGGAGTCGTTATTGTATCATTAACTAGACTTCTTCCCCAGCTTCTAAAAGGTTTATCATACCCTATTAGATCTAGTACAGTAGGATAAATATCTATCTGCTGAGCTAATCTCTTATCTACTCCTTTTAATCTCTCATCTGGTGTATAGATAAGTATAGGCACTGCAGTACGATTAACAAGCTCTTTATATTCATCATAGGCGATCTGATTAGTATGATCCGCAGTGATGATAAAAATTGTATTCTTAAACCATGGTTCTTTACTGCTCTCTTCAAAGAATTTCTTAAAAGCATAATCCGTATATCCCACTGTCTTATGGATAGGCACATCTCCTATAGGGAATTTCCCTTCATACTGAGCAGGAATATTAAATGGCTCATGAGAAGACACGGTAAAAATAGTAGCAAAGAAAGGTCCTTTCTTTTCATTTAATGTAGTGCGCATATATTGGAAGAAAGGTTCGTCCCAAATCCCCCAAGTACCATCGAAGTCATCATCATTATTATACTCTGTCTTTCCATAGTAGTGATCATACCCTAAGATATTACCGAATCCTAAGAATCCCATAGACCCGTTAGGAGCACCATGGAAGAAAGATGTATCATATCCTTTAGACTTCAGTGTAGACACTAGTGATTCGATCTTCTGCTTCGGATAAGGCGATGATGTAAATGCATCTTTAAACGAAGGAATACCCGCGATGACAGATGACACACCGTGAATAGACTTATAGCCATTAGCGAATGCATTAGGGAATATTAAACTATGCTGAGAAAGCGAATCTATAAAAGGAGTATAACTCTTATAGTTTTTAATATTCATATCTTTATTAAAAGCTCCTATATACTCACGTCCATAACTTTCTGTGATAAACAATACTATATTAGGAGTGCTAGGTTCATTAGTATGATACTGCTTCACCCCACTTATATTTTGGTTAAGTGTAGCTTCATCCATATATTCTACTTTCTTAAAACTAGTCTTACCGATTGTTCTCAAGATAGCGAATGGAGTATTTAATACAATATCTGCATGTTCTGGTTTCTCTACATGTCGATTTGCATCTATAATATTCAATGGTCTAGTTGCTTTCTTCAGATCCCCTCTTACTCCTGCCACAAAGCCCACTCCTGTCACAATAATAATCAAGACAGTAGATAACCAATAAGACTTCTTATCCTCAACTTTCAAAAATCGAGTAAACTTCACCTTGGTATACAAGTACACCCATAGCACACATAGTACAATACAAATAAGAAAAACATGCCAATAATTAACCAAGAAGTTAAAAAACAATTGTCCCTTATTTGACTCGTGTTCTAAACTGTCGAAAACAGCTATAGTAGTACGAGCATAAATAAATCTATAGTAAATAAAATCAATAAAATTAGTAGAATACGCTATCAAGTTAGGAATGATATAGGCGTAAAACACGACCTTCTGATACCCTTTTTTTGTATTGATAAATAAAGGCAGAATAGATAATAATATAAATAATATATTTACATAAAAAATAGCCATCCTATCAAACGTGATACCGTGATACGCTAATTCTAAAAACTGACCAAAAGAGTCTACATTTAATAAATCACTATTATAAAAGTAAAATAGTGTACGAGCAATAAAGTAAAAGAAGAAAGCTAAGAATAACCTATACCCCAGTACTAATACTTCATTCAATCGATATCGATTAGAAATCATATTGTTATTTTTTTAAAAACACAAACTTAATCATTTCTATTCGGACTTCTATTAGCATTTAGAAGCATTTTATATCCAAACTAAAGAAAATTTAAGAAAAATTATACCTTTCGTACTAACAACAATCCTCTATAATCTTTATCTAAAGATAGAACATTCTTTTACAAAACATTCTGTCTTCCTACATACATCTCCCTACTAACAACGCGATTAGTAAGATATCACTCCGATATATCTCAATAAATAACGGACTCACTACGGACTCATAACGGACTCACTACGGACTTACCTACTATAATTATATAGTGATAATAGGGCGATACAGCATACCCAATCTCTTAAGGACACTAATATTCAATAATAGTTTTCAGTGATTATATCAAAATATAATGAAGTGTCTACTTATTTTTTTACTATATTTATAAAAGTTGATTTACAATGACTTAAGCTCTAAGTACAATCATCATCAAGCACAATATAGAAAATGAATAATGTAGTTTAGTAGAAAATCAACTACGAGAATTGCAAATAAACCAGATAAAAATTGCTAAGTACATACTAAATACGAGAAATCTTATATTTTTTTTGTACTTTGCGTTAGCTAATTAATGATAATATGGTAAATCCTACAAGACTTTTTGATATTCCTTATTTGCAGAATGAACACTTTCCTCTGGCTGCAGCTTTAGTTACTAAGGTGAACGGAGTATGGGAAAAAACATCCTCACAGGAGTATATAGATAAGGCTAATATGGTTTCGCGTGCCTTACTACGTCTAGGCATAGAAGCAAATGATAAAATAGCTGTCATCTCTACTAATAACCAAACTAAATGGAATCTTTTAGATATTGGTATTTTACAAATTGGCGCTCAGAATGTGCCTATCTATCCTACCATTGCAGCTGAAGACTATCAGTACATTCTTAGTCATGCAGAAGCAAAATACTGTGTAGTATCAGATCAAGAAATTTATAACAAATTAATAAGTGTTAAAGATCAACTACCACTTCTACAAGGTATTTGTTCTTTTGAACATATAGAAGGATGCAAAACTTTTGATGAGATTCTTGAATTAGGAAGAGATACTTCTAATCAAGAAGAAGTGGATCGCATTAAAGATTCTATCACACCAGATCACTTAGCTACGCTAATCTACACCTCTGGTACTACGGGTAGACCTAAAGGTGTGATGCTGTCTCATAATAACATCTTATCTAATGTAATAGGTAGCTGGGATAGAGTTCCTTTTGGACGTGAAGATCACTATAAAGCACTTAGTTTCTTACCACTGTGCCACGTATTCGAAAGAATGCTGATTTATCTTTACCAATTCTCAGGTACTTCTATTTACTATGCGGAATCTATTGATAAAATGGGAGATAACTTAAAAGAAGTTAGTCCTAATGTCATGACAGTAGTACCGCGTTTATTAGAAAAAGTATATGATAAAATCTTTGCTAAAGGATCTTCTCTTACTGGTATTAAAAAACGTATTTTCTTCTGGGCTCTTGAACTAGGATTCCAATATAAACCATATAATAGAAGCGCCTTCTATAACTTCCAACTAAAAATAGCTAGAAAACTAGTATTTAGTAAATGGCAAGAAGGACTAGGAGGTCAAATGAAAATCATTGTTTCTGGTAGTGCTCCACTTCAGGCTCGCCTATCTAAAGTATTCAATGCTGCTGGTATTCCTGTAATGGAAGGATATGGTCTTACTGAGACTTCTCCTGTTATATCAGTAAACGATGCTCGTAATGGAGGATTGAGATTTGGTACAGTAGGTCGCCCTTTAAGTAATGTGGAGGTAAAAATAGCAGAAGACGGAGAGATCTTATGTAAAGCTCCTAACGTGATGATGGGATACTTTAAAGACGAAGAGAAAACAAATAGCGTTATTAAAGATGGGTATTTCCATACAGAGGACATTGGTAGAATAGACGAAGATGGTTTCTTACACATCACTGACCGTAAAAAAGAAATGTTCAAAACATCTGGAGGTAAATATGTAGCTCCTCAGATGATTGAAAATATGATGAAACAGTCTCGCTTTATCGAACAAATCATGGTTATCGGTGAAGGAGAAAAGATGCCTGCTGCTTTTATTCAGATAGATTTTGACTTCGTTAAAGAATGGGCACGTCGAAAAAGATATGATATCGGTACTACTAACGAAGAAATAGCAACGAATCAAAAAGTTATCGACCGCGTTGCAGAAGAAGTAGAAGCTGTAAATAAAAAATTCGGTAAATGGGAACAAGTGAAGAAGTTCGAACTTACTCCTGATGTGTGGAGCATTGACAGTGAGCACTTAACCCCTACTCTAAAACTTCGTAGACGTATTATTCTTGAGAAACATAAAGACTTATACGACAAGATTTACAGAAGTTAATGACACAAAAAATCACTTAATCAAGAAATATTTTAAAAATAGTATGCACGCATACTATTTTTTTTTATATTTGAATTATTCTAAATGGTATGAAGAACACAACAATCGATTATATACTTAGAGCAACATGGCAAGCTGTAGCAAGAATGTACAATGAAGAAGCGGCTAAATATGATGCCACCATGTCACTTGCTTTTGCACTACTAAGTATAGATAAAGAAGGTACTCCTTCTACTCTACTAGGACCAAATATGGGTATGGAAGCTACGAGTCTTACTCGTACTCTAAAAAAATTAGAAGAAAACAAATTAATCACACGTGAAAAGAACCCTAATGATGGCCGTGGTGTGATTATAAAATTAACTCCTCTAGGCTTAGAGAAAAGAGAATTATCTAAAGCAAAAGTGAAACGCTTTAACGAAAAAATTCGAACTCAAATATCAGAGGAGAAAATTCAGCACTTTATGGAAGTAACTGAAGTTATCAATCAGTTAATCAACGACAAAAGTATATTTGAAGACAAATAATTTTTGTACCTTAAGAGAGTTAAATAATAGTATTAAAAACCAAAGAACAATAAATATGAAAAGAATAATTAAAAAGGTAGCCGTAGTAGGATCTGGTGTAATGGGATCAGCTATTGCTTGTCATTTTGCAAATATCGGATTAGAAGTATTGCTTCTTGACATTGTACCTAGAGAATTAACTCCTGAAGAGGAAAAGAAAGGTCTTACCCTAGAAAGTAAGATTGTTAGAAATAAAATAGCAAGTACTCACTTAGCTAATGCACTAAAATCTAAACCTGCTCCTATTTATTCTCAAGCTTTTGCTTCACGCATCGCTACAGGAAATATAGAAGATGATTTAGTAAAAATAAAAGATTGCGACTGGGTAATCGAAGTGGTAATCGAAAGATTAGACATTAAGAAATCTGTATTCGAGCAAATCGAGAAATACAGAAAACCAGGTTCATTAATTACATCTAATACATCTGGTATTCCAATGAAATTAATGGTAGAAGGTCGTTCAGAAGATTTCCAAAAACACTTCTGTGGAACACACTTCTTTAACCCACCTAGATATTTACAATTATTCGAAATTATTCCTGGTCCAAATACAGCTCCAGAAGTTATCGAATTCTTCCAAAAATATAGTAGCTTATACTTAGGTAAAACTCCTGTATTATGTAAAGATACTCCTGGCTTTATCGGTAACCGTATCGGTGTATACTCTATGGCGATGGTAATGCAGTTGGCACAAGAGATTGGGTTGACTATTGAAGAAGCCGATACATTAACAGGTTCTATCTTAGGTCGTCCTAAGACTGGTACATTTAAACTAGGTGATTTAGTAGGTCTTGATACTGCTATTAACGTAACAAATGGCTTAAAACAAAACTGTCCTCATGACGCTATGATCCAAGAGGTAAAAGACAGTAAGCCTTTAAACTTCCTATTAGAAAACAAATTCTTAGGTGATAAATCTAGAAAAGGATTCTATTATAAAGAAGTAGACAAAGAGGGAAAAACAAATCGATTCGCTCTTGACTTAGAAAAATTAGAATACCGTCCATTAGAACGTGCTAAGATTGCTGTACTAGAAACAGCAAAACAAGCTGGTGGTACTAAAGCTAAATTAGCTTTATTATTAGCAGACCAAACAAAAGCAGGTGAATTAATCAGAAAACACTTTGCTTCATTATTCGCTTACGTTTCTCAACGTGTTCCAGAAATTACAGATACCCTATTCCCTATTGATGACGCTATGCGTACAGGATATGCATGGAAATATGGTCCATTCCAAACTTGGGATTTAGTAGGACTTGAAAAAGGTATTGCTATCGTCGAAAAAGAAGGATATGTAGTAGCTGATTGGGTTAAAGAATTAGCTGCATCTGGAGCAAAGAGTTTCTATAAAGTAGAGAATGGTAAAAAGTTATTCTACAATCAAAACACTAAAACATTTGAACCAATCCCTGGACAAGATGCATTCATTATCTTAGATAATATTAGAACAACTAATAAGGTTTGGGGTAATAGTGAAGCATCACTTATTGACTTAGGTGATGGTATCGTGAACTTAGAGTTTCACTCAAAAATGAATACCATCGGTGGTGGTGTTTTAGCCGGATTAAACAAAGCTGTTGAAATTGCAGAAAAAGACTTCCAAGGACTAGTAGTAGGAAACCAAGGTAGTAACTTCTCAGTAGGTGCTAACTTAATGATGATTTTCATGATGGCTGCAGAGCAAGATTGGGATGAATTAAATATCGCTATCAAAACGTTCCAAGATACGATGATGAAAATGCGTTACTCTGGTATTCCAGTAGTTGCTGCTCCTCATGGGATGACATTCGGTGGTGGATGTGAGTTAAGCTTGCACGCTGATAAGGTAGTCGCTGCTGCTGAAACATATATCGGACTGGTTGAATTCGGTGTAGGACTTATCCCTGGTGGAGGTGGTTCTAAAGAGATGACAGTAAGAGCGTCTGATCTATACCGCAAAAACGATGTGGAATTAAACACACTACAAGAGCACTTCTTAACAATCGGTATGGCGAAAGTAGCTACCTCTGCTCAAGAAGCTTTTGATTTAAATATATTACAAAAAGGTAAAGATGTAGTAGTTGTAAATAAAGACTTACAATTAGCACAAGCGAAACGTGAGGCTTTAGTATTAGCTCAAGCTGGGTACACTCAGCCTGCTAAACGCAAAGATATTAAAGTACTAGGTCGTCAGGCTTTAGGTATGTTCTTAGTAGGAACTGACAGTATGATGGCTGGTAAATACATCTCTGAACACGATCGTAAAATAGCTAACAAATTAGCATATGTTATGGCTGGAGGAGATTTATCAGAAGCTACTTTAGTGACTGAACAATACTTACTAGATCTAGAAAGAGAAGCATTCTTATCACTATGTGGAGAGCGCAAAACTCTAGAAAGAATCCAGTATATGTTGAAAAATGGTAAACCATTAAGAAACTAATCTTTAACCAATTTAAAACGACAAAGAAATATGAAAACTGCATATATAGTACAAGGATATAGAACAGCTGTAGGTAAAGCGCCTAAAGGAGTATTCAGATTTAAAAGACCTGATGAACTTGCTGCTGAAACTATTGAATATTTAATGAGTAAACTACCTGAATTTGACAAATCACGTATTGATGATGTTATGGTAGGTAACGCTATGCCTGAGGCTGAACAAGGATTAAACATGGGACGTTTAATCTCTCTTATGGGATTAAAAATAGATGATGTACCTGGAGTTACAGTAAATAGATACTGTGCATCTGGTATAGAAACTATTGGAATGGCTGTTGCTAAAATCCAAGCGGGCATGGCTGATTGTATTATCGCTGGTGGAGCAGAAAGTATGAGTTATATCCCTATGGGAGGATATAAACCAACTCCTGATTATGGTGTAGCAAAAGAAGGACACGAAGATTACTATTGGGGAATGGGATTAACAGCTGAAGCGGTAGCTCATCAATTTAAAGTTTCTCGTGAAGATCAAGATGAGTTTGCTTTTAACTCTCATATGAAAGCTTTAAAAGCACAAGCAGATGGAAAATTTGATGATCAAATTGTTCCAATCAACATTAATGAAGTATTCATTAACGAAAAAGGTAAAAAAGATAGCAAATCATATACAATCACTAAAGATGAAGGCCCTAGAGCAGGAACTTCTATTGAGGCTTTAGCAAAACTAAGACCTGTATTTGCTGCTGATGGATCTGTAACAGCAGGTAACTCTTCTCAAATGAGTGATGGTGCTGCATTCGTTATGGTGATGTCAGAAGAAATGGTTAAAGAATTAAACATTGAGCCTATCGCTCGTATGGTTAATTATGCTGCAGCTGGTGTAGAACCACGTATCATGGGTATTGGTCCAGTAAAAGCAATTCCAAAAGCTTTAAAACAAGCTGGGTTACAACTAAAAGATATCGACCTATTTGAATTAAATGAAGCTTTTGCCTCTCAGTCATTAGCTGTAATTAGAGAACTAGGTATCAACCCTGATATCGTCAATGTAAACGGTGGTGCTATTGCATTAGGACATCCTCTAGGATGTACAGGTGCAAAACTATCAGTACAACTATTTGATGAGATGAAACGTCGTGGATCTAAATACGGAATGGTAACAATGTGTGTCGGTACAGGACAAGGTGCTGCAGGAATCTATGAACTATTATAAAAGCTATTAACCCAATAAACGAAATATATTATGAGTAAAGATATCACAAGAGGAGGACAATTTTTAATTAAAGAAACTAAATACCAAGACGTATTTACTCCAGAAGACTTCACAGAAGAGCAAATCATGATGCGTGATTCTGTAAAAGAATTCATTGATAAAGAAATATGGCCAAACAAAGAAAAGTTTGAGAAAAAAGACTACGCTTTCACAGAAGCTTCTATGCGTAAAGCTGGAGAATTAGGATTATTAGGTGTTGCTGTACCAGAAGCTTATGGAGGATTAGAAATGGGGTTCATTTCTACAATGCTGGTATGTGATTATATTTCAGGAGCAACAGGTTCTTTCTCAACTGCCTTTGGTGCTCATACAGGAATTGGTACAATGCCAATTACATTATATGGTAACGAAGAACAAAAGAAAAAATACGTTCCAAAATTAGCTTCAGGAGAATGGTTTGGTGCTTACTGTTTAACAGAACCAGATGCTGGATCTGATGCTAACTCAGGTAAAACAAAAGCTGTCTTATCAGCTGATGGGAAACACTACTCTATCACAGGACAAAAAATGTGGATCTCTAATGCTGGTTTCTGTAATGTATTTATCGTATTTGCACGTATAGAAGATGATAAAAATATCACAGGATTTATCGTAGAAAACGATCCTAGCAATGGAATTACTTTAGGAGAAGAAGAACACAAATTAGGTATTAGAGCATCTTCTACTCGTCAGGTATTCTTCAGTGAAACAAAAGTTCCTGTGGAGAATATGCTTTCAGAAAGAGGAAACGGTTTCAAGATTGCAATGAATGCATTAAACGTAGGACGTATTAAATTAGCTGCTGCTTGTTTAGATTCTCAACGCCGTTTAATCACGCAATCAGTAAAATATGCTAATGAGCGTATCCAATTTAAAACACCAATTTCTACTTTTGGTGCTATTCGCACTAAACTAGCAGAGATGGCTACAAATGCTTATGTAGGTGAAGCTGCTTCATATAGAGCTGCTGCTTCTATTGAAGAAAGAATTAACCAACGTGTTGCTGAAGGAAATTCACATCAAGAGGCTGAATTAAAAGGAGTAGAAGAATTCGCTATTGAGTGTTCTATCCTTAAAGTAGCAGTGTCAGAAGATGTTCAATCATGTGCTGATGAAGGAATCCAAATCTTCGGAGGAATGGGATTCTCAGAAGACACACCTATGGAAAGTGCATGGAGAGATGCTCGTATATCTCGTATCTATGAAGGAACAAACGAGATTAACCGTATGCTAGCAGTTGGAATGTTAATCAAAAAAGCAATGAAAGGACATGTAGATTTATTAGGTCCTGCTATGAAAGTAGCTGATGAATTAATGAGTATACCAAGCTTTGATGTACCTGATTATTCTGAATTATTTGCAGAAGAGAAAGAAATGATCAGCAAACTGAAACAAGCTTTCTTAATGGTAGCTGGTAGTGCTGTTCAAAAATATGGTCCAGACCTAGATAAACACCAAGCATTATTAATGGCTGCTTCTGATATGATGATTGAAATTTATATGGCAGAAAGTGCTATCCTTAGAACTGAGAAATTAGCGAAGTTAAAAGGAGAAGAGAATATCAAAGAACAAATCGCTATGGCTCAATTATACTTATACCACGCTGTAGATATCATCGGAGCAAAAGGAAAAGAAGGTATCGCTTCTTTTGCTGAAGGTGATGAACAACGTGTAATGCTAATGGGACTACGCAGATTTACAAAATATGTAAACTTACCAAATGTAAATGCACTTAGAGAAACTATTGCAACGAAATTGGTAGAGTCAAACGAATATGTATTCTAGTACGAATACAAATGATTTGGTTTAGTTTGTTTGAAAAAAACCGCTACTTTTCTTATGAAAAGGGCGGTTTTTTATTTTATAACACAAATAAGAAACCTTTCTATCATCTTAAAAAAGAAACAATTCATAAATAAAAAACGAAAAATCAGCACTTTGCAAAAATTTGTTCAAAATATTTCATCTTTTGTTTCACTATAATCATCTAAAAAGTTTACTTTTGCACCATAATTTTTTTATACTTAAAAGATATTTACTGTGGAAAACGCAAATGCTTTAAAATTGATTAAAAAGATTCAATCAGATTTAATTTCTGATGGTCTTGTTGTAGAAAACATTGTAGCAGATTTACAAAAACTTAGAGAGTTTGCTCTACTTGAAGAAAAACCAGTGTTAGTTAAATCTATTCGTTTAGCTTATGAGCACATTCAAAACAACAAAGCTTTTTTAATTGCAATACCATCTGATGAGCCGATCGAAGAAGAAGGAGAAGAAGGGGCAACTGCAGTTGAGAAAGAATCTAAGAATGACTTAGAAAGTTTACAGTACTTATTATCTTTATACAAAGACATTAATAACAAACATAACTTAGAAGACTTAAAAGATTACAACAATCGTTTATTAGCTTTCTAATTAAAATGTTAATCTAAATATAAAAGCCTATCAGAACTCCTGTTAGGCTTTTTTTGTTTCTATTTTAAAACTATATTAGCATACTTAAAACTTCTAATTTAATTAAGATGCTAAAGACATTTAAAATTGTTGCGCTGCTTGAAGGTTTATCTCTACTAGCACTTTTGTTTATCGCTATGCCCTTAAAATACTTTCTACACAAACCAGAAATGGTAAGTAAAGTCGGAATGGCACATGGAGTATTGTTTATACTATATATAGTAATGGCTACAGTACTTAAAAGTGATGAAAAATGGAGTATGAAAAAGTATGGCCTTATCTGTCTAGCTTCAATTGTTCCATTCGGTACTTTTATCATGGAGAAAAAACTTCTTGAAAGTAAAGCATAAAAAAATAAGTCTGTACAGACTTATTTTTTTATGTATATATCTACCGCATCAGTTATAATATCAAAATGATCAAAAGCTAACTGTGGTAAATCATCTATATTAAACCATTTCAATTCTTTAGCGTCATCAGCAGCTTCACCAATAACCTCCTCTCCTACTTCTGCCCAAAAAGCTACAGTCACCATGTGCGATCTTGGATCTCTAAAAGGTTTCCCATATGCTTTAATTTGAGTAAGTTGATTCAGGTCAATTGACGTTTCTTCACGTAATTCACGCTTTGCTGCAATCTCTAAATCTTCATTTTCGTCTACAAAACCACCAGGTAAAGCCCAATAATCACGAAACGGTTCATTTTTGCGCTTTATTAATAATATCTGTGAAATATTTAAATATTTTTTAAACAATACTACATCTACAGTAACGAATATCTTCGAAACATATCCCATATTATACAATTTTTATGAAACAAAAGTACTAAAACTATCCTTTTTTACAAAAAAACAACATTTTATCTTTCTATTACAAATCTTTGCCTTATATTTGCTCCATAAGCGATTAGTAAAAAAACTGATTATTTTAATCATGTTTAATGGAAATTAAAAAGACAACTATGAAAAAATTAACATTACCGTTATTGGCTTCTGTATTAGCTTTTGGTGCTGTTCATGCTCAAAGTCCTTACAACAAATGGTCTATTGACTTAAATGGAGGATTTGCTAAACCAGCTAGAGCAGGTCAATCTGCTGAAACATTCAAAAACTTACACTTAGATGGAGGTGTACGTTATAGCTTAAACAACAAATTTGGTATTAAAGCTTCTTTTGGCTATGATAAATTAGACAACTGGACTAATGATGCTGATTTAAACACTAACCACTACAGAACAAGCTTAGAAGGGGTTGTTAACGTTGGAAGACTTTTAAACTTCGAAACTTGGACTAAAGTATTAAACGTACAAGCTCACGCTGGGGGAGGTTACTCTTGGATGAACGGAGATGCATTCTCTGGAACAGACAATATGGGACACTTAATGGCTGGATTAACTGGTCAAATTAAAGTTCACCCACGTGTTGCATTAAACGCAGACTTTACAGTTATTCAAAACTTAGAGCAAAACAAAAACTGGAATGGTGTAGGTACAACTAACCGTTCTATCGCTCAAGGAACTATGTTTAACGCTTCTGTTGGAGTTTCTATCTATTTAGGTAAAAATGCTCAACACGCTGATTGGTATACTGAAGCAGAACAAGAAAATGCTTTATTAGCTGAATTAGACGGAAGAGTATCTAAAGTAGAAAGCATGTTAGTTGACTCTGATGGAGACGGTGTGCCAGATTACTTAGATCTAGAGCCTAATACACCAGCTGGTGCTTTAGTTGATTCTAGAGGTAGAAATATCGATAAAAACAACAACGGTATCGCTGATAACATCGAAGCTTTCATCGCTGAGAAATATGGTAACCAACCAGAGCAAGCTGTTGCAGGTAACGATTCTAACATGATTAAAGAATTAATCAACAAAGGATATGTTGCTGCTTATTTTGACTTTGATAAAACTCAACCAACAAACGTTGACGGAATCAATTTCATCGTTAACTACTTAAAAGCTAATCCAAATGCTTCTGTTGAAGTTATGGGTTATGCTGATGCAGTAGGAAACAAATCTTACAACAATAAGTTATCTGAAAGACGTGCTAACGCAGTTAAAGATATCTTAGTTAAATCTGGAGTTAGTGCTTCTAAAGTTTCTGCTAAAGGAAACGGAATCGATGACGCAGTGTCTAAAGATTCAGCTGCAGCTCGTAGAATTGCAAGAAAAGTTGTATTCAAAATTAACTAAATTTAGAATTCAATCTAATCATATTAAAGCGCAAGATTATTCTTGCGCTTTTTTTATTTTTAATAAGTAACTTTGTATACTTATTAAATCAACTATGAAATTCAAATTAAATTCAGAGTATAAACCAACAGGGGATCAACCTGAAGCAATAAAAAAACTTGCTCAGGGAATCAATGCAGATGAAAAATACCAAACATTAGTTGGAGTTACTGGTTCTGGAAAAACATTTACTGTTGCAAATGTTATTAACGAAGTAAACAGACCTACACTAATACTTGCTCACAACAAAACATTAGCAGCACAACTATACACAGAATTCAAAAGTTTTTTCCCTAATAACTCAGTAGAGTATTTTGTCTCATACTATGACTACTACCAACCTGAAGCATTCTTACCTGTTACAGGTACCTATATAGAAAAAGATCTATCTATCAATGAAGAACTAGAAAAAATGCGATTAAGCACTACTTCTGCCCTACTTTCAGGAAGAAGAGATATTATTGTAGTAGCATCTGTTTCTTGTTTATACGGTATAGGTAACCCTATTGAGTTCCAAAAAAACGTAATCACTCTTGAATTAGATCAACAAATAAGCAGAACAAAACTATTGCATAGATTAGTACAAAGTTTATATGCTAGAACTGAAGCCGAATTCACCCCAGGAACTTTTAGAATAAAAGGAGATACAGTAGAAGTATTCCCTAGTTATGCAGACAATCCATTTAGAATACATTTTTTTGGAGATGAAATTGAAGATATTGAAGTATTCAATCCCTCAACTTCTGCTGTAATAGAGAAATACACCAACCTTAATATTTATCCAGCTAATATGTTTGTAACATCGCCAGATGTACTACAAAAAGCTATATGGGAAATACAACAAGACCTTGTTAAACAAGTTGATTACTTCAAAGAAATAGGAAAACACTTAGAAGCTAAACGTCTAGAAGAACGTACTAACTTTGATTTAGAAATGATCAGAGAGCTCGGCTATTGTTCTGGTATTGAAAACTATTCAAGATACCTAGATGGCAGAGAACAAGGAACACGCCCATTCTGTTTACTAGATTATTTCCCAGATGATTATCTAATGGTTATCGATGAGAGTCACGTTACTGTATCACAAGTACATGCCATGTATGGAGGTGATAGATCTCGTAAAGAAAATCTAGTAGAATATGGATTCAGACTACCTGCCGCACTAGACAACAGACCTCTTAAATTCGAGGAATTTGAAGCAATGCAAAATCAAGTAGTATATGTTTCTGCAACCCCAGCTGATTATGAATTACAAAAATCAGAAGGTATTTATGTAGAGCAATTAATCCGTCCTACTGGATTACTTGACCCCATAATCGAAATTAGACCGACAGAAAATCAAATAGATAATTTAATCGAAGAAATCCATTCAAGAGTTGAAAAAGATGAAAGAGTATTAGTCACTACTCTAACCAAAAGAATGGCTGAAGAACTAGCTAAATATTTCACTCGTGTAGGAATAAGATGTAGATATATTCATTCAGATGTTGACACGTTAGAGCGTGTTGAAATTATGCAAGATTTACGAAAAGGATTATTTGATGTATTAATTGGAGTAAACTTATTAAGAGAAGGACTAGACTTACCCGAAGTTTCTCTAGTAGCTATTTTAGACGCTGATAAAGAAGGTTTTCTTAGAAGTCATAGATCACTTACACAAACTGTTGGAAGAGCCGCTAGAAACGTAAATGGAAAAGCAATTATGTATGCAGATAAAATTACAGATAGCATGCAAAAAACTATAGATGAAACAAACTATAGACGAGAAAAGCAGATGAATTTCAACAAGAAGCACAACATCACTCCTACTGCTATTAACAAAAAAATATCTAGTGAATTAGTCAAAGCTTCTTATGAAGACATCCAAAAAGAAACTATTCTTCAAGCAGCAGAAGAAACTCTTAAATACAAATCCAAAGCTGATATAGAAAAAATAATAAGAGAGAAGAGAAAAGAAATGGAAAAAGCTGCTAAAGACTTAGATTTTATCAATGCAGCTCGTTTAAGAGACGAAATAAAAGCTTTAAAAGATAAACTGTAGATAATTTAATTACCTTTGCAAAAATAGATAGAATGAATAATAACGACATATTAAAGAAACTGAGAGTTGCTTTACAATTACGCGACGATCAAATAGTAGAAATTTTAGAATTAGTTGATTTTAGAATTTCAAAAGGTGAAATTGGTAACTTTTTTAGAAATGCTGACCATCCTAAATACATAGAATGTGGAGATCAAATTCTAAGAAACTTTCTAAATGGTTTAGTAATTCACTTAAGAGGAACAAAAGAAGCCCCTAAGAATCCATTAGAAGTATTAGCTTCCAATAAGTCTGAAATAAAACCATTTAAACAACAGACAACGGACAAGAAAACTAAACCAGCGCCTAAAAAAGAAGGAAACTCAGGTAAAAACGTAGATTTCAAAAAGAAGACTACTTCTAATAAAAAGACTACTCCTAAATCACCATTAGCAGGAATCAAATTCAAAAATGGAAAAAAATAAAAATAAAGCTATTCTTTAAAAGAATAGCTTTATTTTTTTATCTCTCCTATAAAAACACATAATAAAAAAGGCCAGCTCAAATGAGCTAGCCTTTTTTATATTCTTTTATCTAAATTATGATAAAGCCACTTTTACTTGGTCTGCAGCTTCCTGGAAAGCAATAGCAGATAAAATAGGCATACCTGATTGATCGATAATTTCTTTTGCTAATTCAGCATTAGTTCCTTGTAAACGAACGATGATTGGCACTTTAATATCGTCACCCATGTTCTTGTATGCATCAACAACACCTTGAGCAACACGGTCACAACGAACGATACCTCCAAAGATGTTAATTAAAATAGCTTTTACGTTAGGATCTTTTAAGATAATACGGAAAGCGATTTCAACACGTTTAGCATCAGCAGTTCCTCCTACGTCTAAGAAGTTAGCAGGTTCGAAACCAGCATACTTAATTAAGTCCATAGTAGCCATTGCTAATCCAGCACCGTTAACCATACATCCTACAGTACCATCTAAATCCACATAGTTTAATCCTGCTTCTTTAGCTTCTACTTCGATAGGTCTTTCTTCAGTAACGTCTCTGTACTCAGCATAAGTTTTTTGTCTGTATAATGCATTATCATCTAAAGTCACTTTAGCATCAACAGCTAAAATTTTATCATCAGAAGTTTTTAATACAGGGTTAATCTCGAACATTGAAGAATCACTTCCAATGTATGCTCTATATAAAGCATCTACGAACTTAACCATTTCTTTGAAAGCATTTCCAGATAATCCTAAGTTAAAAGCAATTCTTCTAGCTTGGAATCCTTGTAATCCAACTGCTGGATCGATTTCTTCTTTGAAGATTAAGTGTGGAGTTTTCTCAGCAACTTCTTCGATATCCATACCTCCTTCAGTAGAATACATAATCATGTTACGTCCTTTAGCTCTATCAAGTAATACAGACATGTAAAACTCATTAGTTTCGCTTTCTCCAGGATAGTAAACATCCTCTGCTACTAAAACACGGTTAACTCTTTTTCCTTCTGGTGGAGTTTGTGGAGTAATTAAATCCATACCGATAATCTTACCAGCGATTTCTTTTACTTCGTCTAAGTTTTTAGCCAACTTAACTCCTCCTCCTTTACCTCTTCCTCCTGCATGGATCTGAGCTTTAATTACATACCAACTTGTACCAGTTTCTTCTGTAAGTTGTTTTGCTTTTTCAACTGCTTCTTCTGCGTTGTTAGCTACTAATCCACGTTGTACTCTTACACCGTAGCTAGCTAATATTTCTTTACCTTGAAATTCATGTAAATTCATAGTGTGATACGTTTAGCTTTTAATATAAACAGTTACAAAAATAACAATTCAGTTTGAAAAACCCTAATTTAATTAAGCTTATATAGCTTGTAACTGTAAATTAACCTTGTTTATTAATTCGTTTTTATACTTATTTGATTCTTTTAGAAGATATCAGTATCTCCCTTACCTGCTCTTATAATTTCAGGTTCTTCTCCTGACAAGTCAATTACTGTTGATGCTTCATTATTTCCATACCCTCCATCAATAACAATATCAACTATATTTTGCCATTTTTCAAATATCAATTCTGGATCAGTAGTATACTCTAATATCTCATCTTCATCATAAATAGAAGTAGATACTATTGGGTTACCAAGTTTTCTAACAATTTCTCTTGCAATATTATTATCAGGCACACGAATCCCTACTGTTTTTTTCTTCTTAAACTCTTTAGGAAGTTCATTATTTCCAGGAAGAATAAAAGTATAAGGACCAGGTAATGCTTTCTTTAATATTTTAAATGTAGAAGTATCTATCTGCTTCACATAGTTAGAAATATTACTTAGATCATAACAAACAAAAGAAAAGTTAGCCTTATCTAGTTTTATTCCTTTAATCTTAGCAATTCTTTCTAATGCCTTAGAATTTGATATATCACATCCTAACCCATACACAGTATCAGTAGGGTAGATAACTAGACCTCCCTCTCTTAATACCTTAACCACTTTATCAATTTCCTTTTCATTAGGATTCTCTGGATAAATCTTTATAAACTGTGACATACTTATATTTTTTATACTCTATACAATTTACTATAAAACTTGAAGCTTAGCAAATCTTAACAGCAGTTTTTTTATTCCTCCAACATCAAATCGAATCTCTGCTTTCTTATCTGCACCAACACCTTCAAGATTAATAATAACCCCTTTACCAAAACGTTCATGCATAACTACCTGGCCTACTTCTAACAGTTGATTACCATTTGTAAGACTAGTAGTCTTAGTTGGTGAAGCATCTACAGGCTTTAATTTCCTTATATTCCTATTCTCTTTTGGTTCTTCATTATCGGTTACATAAGCAGGAGGAGTACCCGCAACAGGTTTTTTCAATCTCAACTTACTCTTATCTACATCACCAAAAATATCAGCATTAATTGTTGGCTTATATCTATAGTTCGTTTCTATTGGAGTCAAATACTCTAAATATTCATCCTTAATCTCCTCTATAAATCGAGAAGGATCACTATCTACTAATTTACCCCATCTATATCTTGATTGAGCATAAGTTAAATAAGCCTGATGCTCTGCACGTGTTAAAGCAACATAGAACAATCTTCTTTCCTCCTCTAACTCACTTCTAGTATTCATACTCATTGCACTTGGAAACAGATCTTCTTCCATTCCTACACAGAACACAGTAGGAAATTCCAGTCCTTTTGCTAAGTGGATTGTCATCAAGGCCACCCTATCATCATCACCCGTATCTTTATCTAAATCTGTAGCTAAAGCTACATCTTCCATAAACTCACTTAAAGCTCCTCTTGCTCCATCTACCTCTCGTTGCCCATCAATAAAATCTTTAATACCATTCAGTAGTTCCTCAATATTCTCCATACGTGTAATACCCTCTGGAGTAGTATCCTTACGCATCTCTTGAACAAGCCCAGTTTTTTTAACAATATGTTCCGTCAATTGATAAGCATCCATTGTTTCTTCCAACGCTTGAAAAGCCTTAATCATATTGCTAAAATCACTCAATTTATTACGTGTACCAGCAGTAATTTTTAAGTCAATTTTATCAATATGCTCAACTACTTCAAATATAGAACGCTTATAGTGATTAGCAGCAATTGTTAATTTGTCCAAAGTAGTATTTCCTATACCTCTTGCTGGATAGTTAATTACACGTACTAATGCTTCCTCATCTTTAGGATTAATTACCAGTCTTAGGTAACTCAATACATCCTTAATCTCTTTCCTTTGATAAAACGATAAACCACCATAAATACGATAAGGTATATCTTTTTTACGCAAAGCATCCTCCATAGCACGAGACTGTGCATTCGTTCGATATAAAATAGCAAAATCACTGTTGTTCTTTTGATTTTGCATCTTTTCTTCAAAAATAGTAGAAGCTACAAAACGTCCTTCTTCTCCATCTGTTAATGATCTATGTACTTTTATCTTTGGTCCAAAGTCATTCGCGGTCCATACTACCTTTTCTAGCTTAACTTTATTATTATCAATAACTGAGTTAGCTGCTTCTACAATATTTCTTGACGAACGATAATTCTGCTCTAATCGATAAGTTTCTACCCCTTCATAATCTTTTTGGAAATTCAAAATATTATTAATATTCGCTCCTCTAAAGGCGTATATACTCTGAGCATCATCCCCAACTACACAAATATTCTGAAAACGATCTGATAATGCACGAACTATCAAATATTGTGAATGGTTAGTATCCTGATACTCATCCACTAATATATATTTGAATCTATTTTGATATTTAGAAAGTACATCAGGAAAACGAGTTAATAACTCATTTGTCTTTAACAATAAATCATCAAAATCCATTGCTCCTGACTTAAAACATCGTTCTACGTAATTATTATAAATCTCTCCTATACGAGGCCTTTTACTCATCGCATCAGCCTCTTGTAGTTCAGGATTATTAAAATATGCTTTTACAGTTACTAAACTATTTTTATAAGATGAAATTCTACTTAGTATTTCTTTTGGCTTATAAATATCTTTATCTAATTGCATCTCTTTTATAATCTGCCCTATAAGGCGTTGACTATCTTGAGAATCATAAATAGTAAAGTTACTAGGATACCCCAACTTATCTGCCTCTGCTCTAAGTATCTTAGCGAATACAGAGTGGAATGTTCCCATCCATAGATTCTTAGCCTCTGAATTCCCAACGATTTGAGCAATCCTTACTTTCATTTCACGAGCTGCCTTATTGGTAAACGTCAACGCTAGAATATTAAAAGCATCAACTCCTTGATGCATTAAATAAGCAATACGTAAAGTCAACACTCTCGTCTTCCCTGACCCTGCTCCAGCGATTACTATCATTGGTCCATCTTTCTGGAGTACAGGTGCTCTTTGAGCCTCATTTAACTGATCTATATAATTTTGCATATCTAATTTACTCGAAAAGGTCAAAATTACAATTACTATACCTTTATAACAAGTTTTTTGCGACCATAAAAATTATCACAGCAAACATAATATTCCCTATTTTTGCTTAAAAAGATCGCAATGAGCACAGAATTTGTTTTACAGCTATTAGCCTATACTCTACCTGCCTTAATTTCAGCAGCTTTAGCATATACATTCTTTAACCGTATTTTGAGAAATCAAACAAAAAAAGATTTAGTCCTATTAGAAAAACTCAAAACCCAAAATACAATAGACTTACAAGCTTTAAAACTACAAGCTTTTGAACGTTTTATTATACTAATTGAGCGTATAGATCTAAAAAAATTAGTTTTAAGAATTACACCTACTACAGAAGATAAAGTGCTATATCAAATCAATTTAATAAATCATATAGAACAAGAGTTTGACTATAACGTAGCTCAGCAAATCTATATTAGCGAAGAGCTTTGGCAAATTATAGTTCAATCAAAAAACAGTATTATAGAATTAATACACCAAATAGGCAATAATCCTAACATCATCGATGCTAGTCAACTTAGACAGACATTAATTGCAAAGAATATCATAATAGAAGAAAAGTTAGAAATTGCTAGAAAAGCAATAAAACTAGAAGTAAATACAATAACAGATAAATAAAACACTATGAAAAAGACAATGATTGCTGCTGTACTAACCATGAGTACACTAGCCTATTCCCCAATCATCAATGCTCAAACCACTAAAAAAAATAACCTAATCAATTCTCTTACACAAGACAAAGTGGCTAAGGGATTAAAAGAAGCTCTTGATAAAGGAATTGCTGATCAAGTAAGTAAACTATCACAACCTGATGGTTTCTTAAAAAATGAATTGGTTAAAATTGTAATGCCTGAAGATTTTCAAAAAGTAGATAGAGCTTTAAGAAGAATAGGTATGGACAAATTAGCGGATCAAGGATTAACACTAATAAACAGAGCTGCAGAAAGTGCTGTGAAAGAAGCTACACCAATCTTTGTAGACGCAGTTAAGAATATGACATTCACAGACGCTAAAGATATTCTTGTTGGAGGCAAATCAGCGGCAACTGATTACTTAAAAAAAAGCACATCTAAAAGTTTATATACTAAATTCAGTCCAGTGATTAATTCTTCCATAGCATCAGTAGGAGCCGATGTAATCTGGGAAAAAATGACTACTACTTACAATGCACTTCCTCTAGTATCTCCTGTTACAACAGACTTAACAGATTATATTACCAACCAAACAATGGATGGTGTATTCAAAATGATCGCAGTTGAAGAAGGGAATATTAGAGAAAATATCACAGGATCTAGAGATTCTAAACTATTAAAAGAAGTATTCGCAATTCAAGATAATCTAACAAACTCAACTAAAAAAAACACATCAAGTAATTCTATCGAGAAACTTTTTAAAAATAAAAAGTAACTAGTCAATTATATTGAATTATATTTATATTTTTAAACAAAAAAATAAATATAACATTATTATAACATTCGATTAACTGACCTTTCTAAATATTTTTTTGATATTTGTATAATCAATAATGATTGATTTCATAATAGTTAGGGTTAGTTAAAAAAAGCCGAGTAATTTCTTACTCGGCTTTTTCTTTTTATATTCTTACCTTAATCCTCTAGACTACTTTTTCTCTAAAAATCAAAGCATTATTCAATTCGTTTATGAATTTGCTTAAAGTATTCAAAAGCATTAAACAAATGTGTTCCATGCCAAGAGAACATTTCCCCATCCACAAAGACAGTTTTCCCATGATGTGTATGTCTTCCTAATTCGAAAGCATGCTCTTCCTTAAATGGATATGGCTCTGATGATAAGAATACTAATTCAGGATCTCCTTGAATTCTAATCTTTCTTATCTCTACTTCAGGATAACGCTCTTCGCGATTAGCATACACATTTGTAAATTTATTCAAAGTCAAAAGGGTATTGATAAACGTATTATTACCTGCTGCCATATAAGGTTCTCTCCAGATAAAATAAGCCGCTTTTTGTGCTTCTCTAGTACTTACAAAAGACATAAAATCCTTGATAGCAAAATCAATCTTATCATTCCATTTCTTTGCTTCTGTACGTTTGTTAAACAACACACCGAAATCTTCTATCATTTGTTTATTATCGTCTAATGTAACAACATCAGTAACCCAAACAGGACAAATATCTTTTAGACTTTCTACAATCTCTAAAGTATTTTCTTCTTTATTGGCAATAATAATATCAGGATTAAGCGCTTTAATCTTTTCTACGTGTACCTTTTTAGTTCCACCTACTTTTATTTTGACAACACCTAAATGATAAGGATGTACACAGAATTTAGTTATTCCTTTAATCTCGTCTTCAAGTCCCAAATCACATAACGTTTCTGTTTGAGATGGAACTAAAGAAATAATTCTCTTTGGTGCTTGTTCAAAGCGATGCTCTTGCCCTATTTGATCTTTTAATACAATCATACCATTTTTTTTAATATCTCCTCCATTTCTTGTTGAATGGCTTTAGCTTCTAATCCCGCTTTCTCTGCGAAATCTTCTTCCTTAGATGCAAAGATAATACCTCTTGACGAATTGATTAGCAATCCTACATTTTTACTTAATCCATATTTACATACATCCTGTAAATTACCACCTTGAGCTCCTACTCCTGGAACTAATAAAAAACTTTCTGGAACTATTTTTCTAATCTCTTCA
This sequence comes from Myroides sp., assembly GCF_032073645.1. Lineage (NCBI taxonomy): Bacteria > Pseudomonadati > Bacteroidota > Flavobacteriia > Flavobacteriales > Flavobacteriaceae > Myroides > Myroides sp. The sequence continues at coordinate 151,222 of NZ_DAMANB010000004.1, read as the reverse complement.
AAATACTCTGCCTTAGTAGCTCCCACTACATACATTAAATTTGCTGCATTTTTATACGTTTGAGAAGTTTCTAATACTTCTTGATACAATGGCTTTCCATTCACTTCTTTTGTTTGGAAATCAAATGCTCCTTGATTTGAAGTCAATGCTAAAAGAATAGTATGTTTATTTTCAAAAGCTAAAAAAGGTTCTACAGAATCTTTACCCATATAAGGCGCAACAGTAACACTATCAAATGACATATCTTCAAAGAAAGCTTTAGCATACATAGATGCTGTATTACCTATATCTCCACGTTTAGCATCTGCTATGGTATATACCTCAGGATAGTTAGTATTTAAGTATTCTATTGTCTTCTTCAGAGACATCCATCCTTTTATACCATAAGCTTCATAAAAGGCAATATTCGGTTTATAAGCTACTGCATATTGGTGAGTTGCATCAATAATTGCTTTATTAAAACTAAAAATAGGATCTTCTTCTTTTAATAAAAAAGTTGGAATCTTATCTAAATCAACATCTAAGCCAACACATAGAAATGATTTCTTTTGCTTGATTTGTTCAATTAATTGTTGTGTAGTCATGTCTCGTAGTTATAGTTTAAAAAAAACCACACTATACAAAAGCAAGTGTGGTTTATTATATTTATAAAAGACGATTAAAAAACGTCTCCTTCTTTTAATTTCTCAGTATTACTTACCAATTGTAATTCATCAATAATCTTCTGAATATTACCATTCATAACACCGTCCAGATCATACAGAGTAAGTCCAATACGGTGATCCGTAACACGTCCTTGTGGATAGTTATAAGTTCTAATCTTTGCAGATCTATCTCCACTACTTACTTGAGATGAACGTTTAGTAGCATCTTCTGCCTGTTTCTTCGCTAACTCCATTTCATACAAACGAGAACGCAATACAGATAAAGCTTTATCTTTATTCTTGTGTTGAGATTTCTCGTCCTGACATTGAGCCACAAGCCCTGTAGGAATGTGAGTCATACGTACGGCTGATTTAGTTGTATTTACAGACTGCCCTCCAGGTCCTGACGAACAGAATAAGTCAATACGTACATCATTCATATCGATATGCACATCGAACTCTTCTGCTTCAGGCAATACCATTACAGTAGCAGCTGATGTATGTACACGTCCTTGAGTTTCCGTTTGAGGAACACGTTGTACACGGTGTACTCCAGCTTCAAATTTCAATGTACCATATACATCTTCTCCTGTTACTTCAAAGATTACCTCTTTATATCCTCCAGAAGTTCCTTCATTCACATCTACTACAGATGTTCTCCATCCTTTAGATTCACAGTATTTAGTATACATTCTAAATAAATCCCCAGCAAAGATACTCGCCTCATCACCTCCTGTACCAGCACGTACCTCTACCATTACGTTCTTAGCATCCTCAGGATCCTTAGGTATTAATAAGAATTTGATTTCTTCCTCTAATTCTGGTAAACGACCTTTTGCCTCATCTAATTGCATCTTAGCCATTTCTACCATTTCAGCATCACTTCCATCAGCTAATATTTCATTAGCTTCTTCCATATTACCTTTAAGATTTATATACTCAGCTCGTTTTTCGACTAACTGTTTTAAATCTTTATACTCTTTATTTAATTGTACGTAACGTTTTTGATCAGCGATTACATCTGGCTGAATAATTAAGTCAGAAACTTCGTCAAAACGTTGCTTAATAATTTGTAGTCTATCTAACATATCCTAAAATAGATAATTTATTTGGTTTGCAAAGGTACAAAAAAAGAGGAATATTTTAGCATACTCCTCTTCAATTACGTTACAAAAGTAACTAATTATTTTTTAATCTCAGCAGAAATCTCTACGTCAGACCAAGTTTTCCCTTCGTGTAAATCTTTACAAGCTGCATGTAAGCTATCAAATGCAGACTGAGCCGTAAAATCAGCGATGATATCTATTGAACCATTTAGTTTAAGAGCATCCCCTTCTACTGTATAAGTAAACTCTTTCTCTTTAGAAATTCCATTCATTGTTAAGTTTACGATTACTTTACCATCTTTAAACTCTCCAAAGAATCCATTGATATTCCCTACCATTTTAGCAAAGAACTCACCTTTTAATTTCTCATCTCTACCAGCATCATTTGTGCTTACAGAAGAAGTTACTACTACGAAGTTAGCACCTTTTAATGCTTCTTCTAATGTAGCAGCATCTGCTTTTACTTCATTTAATTTAATATCAGAAAATGTTCCTTTTACTCCTACTTTCTCAGGCGTTTTAAAAGCAGTCCACTCCATAGAATAAGATAATTCCTTCTGCGCTGGTGCCTCTACTTGTTCAGTTGTTGTCTCAGTAGTTTCTTCTACTGCATTTGTATCTTTTTTCTCTCCACAAGAGATTGCTAGTGCTCCAATTAAAGCTAAAGCTAAAACGGATTTTTTCATAAATATTGAGTTTTAATTATATTGAAACCAAATTACTAATTTTAGTACACTTTATTCTTAAATAAACATTAATATTTTTTAGATACTCTAGTCTTTATACATAACTGTTTATTTAAGAAATAATAATTAAATTAAATTATGAACCTTAAAGCGCTTTGTAATACCGAACGTTTTCTTATTAAAAAGAAAGGCAGAATAGATTTCTATAATAACCTTACTAAATTAATTTCTACAGTCTTAATATCTCCTGCCTTATTCATATATTCTATGATGACTTTTTTATTTTCTTCTTTCAGTATCCTTTCATATTTATCTATATCATTAGTACTAATACCATTGACAGATATAATCCTTTGCCCCTTTTTCAACCCTTTAACCGCAGCTTCTGTATTATGGATAACACTTGAGATTAAAATCTGGTCTCTTTTATCATTATACATTAGAGACAATGGTTTTACAAATGGACGAAATTCCTTTGCAAACAAATCATTAGGTTTAATATATACAGACTGATCTTTATAATCAAATATCAAGTCAAAACGATGTATGATCTCACTCCCTAAAATTCCCATCAACCCTTTTACAGCACTTACTCCTTCTCTATCTGAAGAAAACGAAACTGATAATTCACTACTCTGAATCTCATAACTACCTAACCTCAAACTCTTAATTAATCCTTTTTCATAACTTGTACTATTACTCAAATTATCACTTGAATAAGATATCTTTTTATCTGTTTTACTTAACAAATCATGCTTTTCTTTATAAGGTTTATTTATTATCAAAGTAGTACTAGCACCACTATCAAACAAGATATCTCCTGAGAATTGCTCATTATTATTCAATGTCATCGTAATAGGAAATTGAATTAAAGCACCATTATAGAATTTAAAAGGAATCTTCTCATAACCACTATAATCTACCTTTGTTCCAAAATTATATAGACTCATCATTTGCGTATTAAAGTCTAGCTTTGTTATATAGTTTTTTAAAATAGTAGCTCCTATAATACCGTCAAACTTCTTTTCAGTCATAGCATACAACCTAGACATATCTTCTAACACTACTGAAGTACTATCTACATAATTATTTTTATCTAAATAAACCTTGTAATTCCTGATTGACTCATAGGTTTTTTTACCTCCTGCACCAGTTATATCTTTTTTGTAATCTGCTTTTAGACCAAGCTCTTTTGCTTTCTGTGTATCTAAAAGTAGAGCTCCTGCTCCTGTATCAAAGAAGAAGAGCAAACTATCTTTTTGATTCTCCATTGGCAACCTTAAAAAATAGTACTATGGTCTTTTGACAATTCAAATGGCAACTTAATTTTTTGTGCAAAAAAACAATTTGCACTTAACAATACTAATAACAATAGCTCTTTTCTAAACATAAAACATAATTAAGTTAATTTGAAAGTAAAAATAATACATTTTAACATTAAATAGAAAAGTAAAATCAAAAATACCGCATTAAAAACAAAAAACATTTCCAAACAAAGTTATAATAACTAAAAAAGGGTACCCTATACAGGATACCCTTTTCATTATTTCTAATCTACATAGATTACTTTTTCTCAGGAATCTGAGTTAAAATCTCTAATAAGAACTTCCAGAATTTTTGTACAGAAGCAATATTAGCGCGCTCTACAGGAGAGTGAGCTCCGCGAATAGTTGGTCCAAAAGAAATCATATCCATATCAGGATAGTTTGTTCCTAAGATACCACACTCTAATCCTGCGTGACATGCTACTACATTTGGCTTCTCACCTACTTGTTTTTCATAGATATCTACTAATACGTCTAATATTTCAGACTCTGAATTAGGTGTCCATCCCGGGTAAGATCCAGAGAATTCTACTTCACATCCCATTAATTCAAATGCAGAACGAAGACTATTTGCTACATCAAATTTAGATGATTCTACAGAAGAACGAGTTAAACACTTAACTACTAATTTACCTTCTCCTAAATCTACTTTAGCGATATTATTAGAAGCTTCTACTAAGTCATCGAAATCTGGACTCATACGGAATACACCATTATGAGCAGTATACATAGATCTTACGAAGAAATATTGCGCCATAGAAGGCATTACTTTCTTAGGAGTATCAGCTGCTTCTAATTTCTCAAATACTACTTCAAAGTTAGGATCTACAGTATGTAACTCTGCTTTAATCTCATCTACAATAGAAGTCATATCAAATACGAATGCCTCATCAAAAGTATTTGCAATAATTACCTCAGCCACACTTTCTCTAGGAATAGCATTTCTTAAACTTCCTCCTTTGATTTTAGATATCTGTAATCCAAAGTTATCAAAAGCATCAAATAACAATCTATTCATGATTTTATTTGCGTTTCCTAATCCTTTGTGGATATCCATACCAGAGTGTCCTCCGTTTAATCCTTTTACAGTAATTCTGTATCCGATAGATCCTTCAGGTGTATCTTCTTCATCATACTCAGCAGATGCAGTTACATCTACACCACCAGCACATCCGATATCGATTTCGTCATCCTCTTCTGTATCTAAGTTTAAAAGAATCTCTCCTTCTAACATTCCTCCCTGAAGACCTTTAGCACCAGTCATTCCAGTTTCTTCGTCTATTGTAAATAAAGCCTCAATAGCAGGGTGTGGAATTTCATTGCTTTCTAATATAGCCATAATAGCTGCTACTCCTAAACCATTATCAGCCCCTAAAGTAGTACCTCTTGCTCTTACCCATCCATCCTCTACATACATATCGATTCCTTGAGTATCGAAGTCAAATACAGTATCGTTATTCTTTTGGTGAACCATATCTAAGTGAGATTGCATTACAACCACTTTTCTGTTCTCCAATCCTTTAGTAGCAGGTTTTTTAATAATAACATTACCTACCTCATCTTTTATAGTTTCTAGCCCCAAAGACTTACCAAAGTTCATCATGAACTCAATCACACGCTCTTCCTTCTTAGACGGACGAGGCACTGCATTTAGATCTGCGAACTTGTTCCATAAGTTCTTAGGTTCTAAACCTCTAACTTCTTGACTCATATCTTAATCTCTTTAATTATTCAAAATATTGCTTCAAATTTAGGACATTCTAAATAAATAAACAGTTATTCCCTAATAAAATTCGGTTAAACCCGAATTATGCAATAGACATATAAACGAAAAGTAATTATACAAAATAGGTCTGAATTAGTGATTAAAGCATACTATAGTATGGTTTTAGAGCTAATGAAAGAACTATGAAGTAGAATTGCTTTGTAGTATTTGGCTAATGCGTAATTTGGGTTAAACCCAATTTATCCTCTTCCTTAATCGACATCCCCTAAACACTTAGTTTTCCTTTTTGTGACTTGCTAAGTATAACAATTTCAATCCTTCATCAAATAAGAACAACATCATGTTCATTATTTTCAAAAATCAAGATTAACTTATTCCTGTTTTAAACTAGAGTCGATCCCTAAAAGCAATGTTTAAAGACCATAAAAAAACGGGCTTTCACAAATGCAAAAACCCGCTTTTATAACTAAATATAAAAATTATGAAAGATTCTTAATATTTCCTAGAAATGCCCCTCTTACACAAAATACTTCTCTAATATCTTGAGGTCTAACTACAATGTTCTCATATGTTTCATTATCACATATAAATGCTAACTCACCATTTTCAGTATATCTTTTAAATCGATAACACAGTACACCTTTTCCTTCTATAACCACCACATAAATACCCCATGGTTTTATTTCTTCTACATCTATTTTCTTAGTTAAGACATAAGACGATACTTTTACAGTAGGATACATATTATCTGCTGAAATCTGAAATGCTGTATCTACCTCTTCTTCTGTAGGAAATACAAAACTAGGTGAAGTAGCCCATGTTCTTTCTGGGTTTAAAAAATACTCGAAATGATGATCTACCGATATCATTTTCACTTTTCTTTTTTGTAAATCTGTATTAAAAACTTTATGTGTATTTGAAAAGAATAACTCATTCAAATCAATTTTGTGTTCTTTACACAAATTCATGATTTTTTCATACTGCAAAGTCTCTCTCGACTTCCATGATGATACTGTATTAGGTTTTACTTCTAAAATATTTGCTAATTCTAGATCGGTTTTTATTCCTAATAACTGTTTCAACTTTTTAATTACGCTTTCACTACTTTTCATACTTTTCACAATTTATTATTTCACTTTACTAACTACTGCTTTATTCGCATATATCGACAATAAAACAATTATCTTGCCAATATTTAAAAACAGAAAAAAAATTGTTTAAAAAAAGAATACCAAACCAACAAAAACAAAATTAAAACACTTATAAACAACACATTATATAAAAATAAAAATACTAAATAATTTTATATTAATGTAAATATTCAAATATTTACTATTCAAAGTATTTAAAATCAAGTGATCTAAACCTATTTATTAAATCACAAAAAAAGAATAAATAACGTATAGTTTAAATGAATATTTCACTGTAACTATTTTCTAGAAAACAATTAGTTAAAACAACTTTTCCAGTTTATTAAGTCAATTAGATTGACGACTACTCCATTGATACAAAAGAAACAACACACTTGTTTTTCATATTATCAATGGTAAGTTATACATATCTAAATCGTAATTTCAACTTCTGTAGGATGGTTATTTTTTTATTTAAACAACTCAATACAAACATATAATATTCAACGATACACCAAACACACATATTATTATTCACTAAAATCAACAAATAAAAGAATTATAACTACTTTTATATCAATATTTAACTAATATTCAACATATAAAAACAAAAAACACTTATCGCATAAAACACATATAAACAAGTTACACTTCTTATTTCATCACATATAGTGATTATCATAATATTAGATTTTTCTCCTACAAGACTCTGTCACATTTAGTGATTAAATCACATATTGCTAATTTCTTATTCTTTTTTCAACATCATAAAACTAATACATTGAAAGATTCATGTCTAAAACAGTCAAATAGTAAATAAAGTCACTTTAATCATTATAAAATATCACAAAAAAAGAGGAGCATCTCTCGACGTCCTCTTTTACAAGTACAAATAAAAAAATACTATGCACTCTCACCTGCATAGCACATCAAACTAAGTAATTATCTTATCAATATAATTTCTATTAAATTTCTGTTCTTTCTTATACTGAGATGGAGACACTCCCACCACACTTTTAAACTGTTTACTCAAATGACTTAAATCATTATAATACATTTTACTAGCTATTTCTAATAGTGTCATTTCACCATACGAAATATATTCCTTCACACGTTCAATGCGCTGATGGATATAAAACTTCTCTATTGTAACTGATTCTCGCTCTGAAAACAACTTACTTGCATAACTATAGTCTATTGCTAAATTATCTGATATCAAATATGATAGGTTAGTAGATAAACGGCTATCTGTTTGTACTAAGTCTATTATTAGCTGTTTAATACTTTCTATCAATATATCTTGCTTTTCTACTAATAATTCGAAACCAAGTATATATAATCTCTCCTTAAACACCTTAAAAGTATGTTCACTTAAATTATATAAAAGTGATACTTTGCCCAATTCAACTTTAGCTTCTAATACACCTATTTTTTTTAATTCTTGTTCTATCATTAAAACACAACGGTGACAAACCATATTCTTAATATGTAAAACTACCGAATACTCCATATCTCATTTTTTTTATCCTAATAAACAATAGACTGATCATATCTCGTTTTAAACTTTCACTATATAGTATAGTAACTCAATACAATCTTTGTTTTTAAAAAGGAGTACTGACTATATCAGTACTCCTGATTCCCTTTTATTAACTCTGTTTGTGTTCTGCAACGAATTTTTGGTAATTCCCTTCATTCTCAAAATAAGCTACCTCACCATTATTCCCTACTATCACGATATAAGCTTCTGCTTTATCTACTGATTTTAAAGAATATGGATCTATAGCTGCACGCACAGTTGCATCTTGAGGGATTCTTGTTTTACACATTTCACAACATCCGTAATACATTTTACCTTCATGCTCTACTTCTAACTGTTTATTCCCCATATAAGCATCATTTACCATACATACTAGGTCACTTGGTACAGCATCTCCTCTTTTGTACTGTCCTCTAGCTGCTACAGGCTCACTTTCTTTATGCATAGAATGCATATCGTGATTAGCATGGTTTTCATTTGTTGGAGCTGTTGCTACAGGCTCTTTTTTCGTTTCTCCACAAGCGATAGTAAGTAAACTAACTCCTACTACTGCTAAACTTCTAATTGCAAATGTTCTCATAATCATCATTTTTATTACATTAATTTTTGTTCATTCATTATTTCTTCTGTTGCCATTTTTAAGATCTTCATACCTGGTCTTAGCTCTCCAAAAACCTCAACCATCATAGGCATAGCACGTCCTTTAGCTACCTTAATATGATACGCTGTACCATTTCTAACTTCAATGACATACAGCCCAAGATTACTCTCTACTAAAGCTGACTTAGGTATAAAGAATGTTGGCTCTGTACTTTTTAAGCTTACAGTAGCATCTGCTATCATATTAGGCTTTAACAACTGTTCTTTATTAGTAATATCTGCTTGAATCTGCTCTGAACGCAACTTTAAATCTAGACTACCCGCCTTTCTAGTGACTACACCTGTAAACTCTTTTTGGGGAAGTGTACGCACTTTAAACTTCACTGTATCTCCCTCTTGTACATAAGGCGTATTTGCTTCTGAGATAGATAGGTTTAAACGTAGTGTAGAAGTGTCCTCTACGATTAGTAAAGGCATTTTACTCATCGGCCCTACATACGCCCCTTTATCTACCTGTCTATCTGTAATCACTCCATCAAAAGGCGCTCTAATCACTAGATATTGATCTATATTCTTCATTTCTTCATACGAAGACTTTGAAGAAGCTAATTGTGCTTTATCTGCTAACATCTTAGCAGTCACTTGCTCTAAGTAATCAGGGGCAATAGCTCCCTCTGTCTCATTCGCTTTTATCGTTCTATCATAAGTAGCTTTAGTTGAGATGTAGATTGCCTCTTGTGCTTTCCATTTAGCCTGCGCACTTGATACTTGCGCCTGAATCTCAGGCGCATCTAATACCATTAACACTTGTCCTTTCTTTACGTGATCACCTATATCTACACGTAAATCAGTTACATAACTATTCACTTTAGCAAACAGTTCAGTACGTTGATCAGCTCTTAACTCTCCTGGTAATTGTAAAGGAACGATAGGATTCGTTGGCTCTATGCCAATAGTCTCCATCTTATTCATTGCCATACTCATCCCTCCTTTTTCATCTTTCACTTCTTTTACTTCAGGAGTTTTTTTATCTGCACATGCAGTTAATACTACTAGACTAACTAATGCTATATATATTCTTTTCATCTTTCTTATTTATTATCTATAGGTAAATAGTGGATACTTTCTTCGTCTTCTGGGTCTAATGATGGAGAATCTCTCGTTACTTTATTCATTACCCAAGCAAATACCATCGGTAAAATAATCAATACAGACACTGTCGATGCTAATAATCCTCCAATTACTGCTCTTCCTAAAGGAGCTACTTGCTCACTTCCTTCTCCATGTCCTATCGCCATTGGTAACATCCCCGCAATCATCGCTATCGTAGTCATCGCAATCGGTCTGATACGTAACTTCGTAGCTTCTATTGCCGCTGCAGTAGACGTCCATCCTGTTTTTCTCAACGTCTCCGCATTATTAATTAATAATACAGCATTGGCTATGGATACTCCGACCGACATAATGATTCCCATATAAGACTGTAAGTTAACTGTAGAGCCTGTTGCTTTTAATAATAACAGTGATCCAAGCATTACGAACGGTACTGTAGTCAGGATCACAAACGACACTTTAAACGACTGAAAATTGGCTGTTAGCATTAAGAATATAACCACAATAGCAATTAATAAACCGTTAGCTAAACTCTGCATGGTATCATCTAATACAGGAGCCATTCCTTTTAACTCCACATTTACCCCTTTTGGTAATTCTCCTAATTCTGCAATCGCTTGTTGTACATCTTCTTTTGCTTTATTCAAATCTGTTTTGTGTACGTTAGCTACTACAGATACATATCCCATCGTCCCTTCATTATAACTCTCAGCTAATGCCTTTGACTCTGTTACAGTAGCTACATCGCTTAGCACTGGTCTGTCTGAGTTCTTACTCAGTGGGATATTCTCTAATTCTTCCTTACTTCCCAGTTGATTTTGTGGCATCTGTACTTGTACATCATAAGCTATTCCCATCATACCTCCTACCCACATATTTCTATTGGTGTAACGAGAAGAAGCTGTTGTCGCCACTAATGATTTTGCAATATCCATTGCATCTAATCCTAATTGAGCAGCGCGTACGCGATCTATATTAATTTCATAAGATGGATAATTCATCGAGATAGGCATTTTCTGATCACGCATATAGTCGATTTCTTTCAACTTTGCCAACAATTTATTTGCAGTCATCATATTCATCTTACGCATCATACCTGATACGCGAATCTCTATAGGTGTATTGGTTCCCTGACTTAAAATCTTTTCAGTCAATTCGATTGGCTCAAAAGTCAATTTTAACTCTGGTAGCTTCTCTGCAATACGCCCTCGTATCTGGTCTTTTAATTCATCTGTATTACCATCAAAATCTTTAAAAGCTACTTGCATAGACGCTTCATGTGGTCCTGCATTATATAAGTAGATCGGACTTACTGCAAATGATGAAGGGTGTTGTCCCACAAACGCTGATGAAATCGCAATCTTCTCTTTACCAAATAAATCTTCTAATTCACCCAGTACCTTCTTCACTTTCATTTCAGTATGCTCTATACGTGTCCCTTCAGGAGCAGTTATACGCATTTGCACTTGACTTGAATTTACAGTTGGCAATACATCCTTTCCTATATTTTGATACATTACTGCTACAGCTAAGAAAGCAGCTAGAATAGAACCTATAACAATTATCTTCTTCATAGGCATCACTTTCTCAATCCCTGCCACTACTCTATTCTTAAACTTATCGAAACCTTTAGCTTCTTCAGGAATAGTATGTTTCTCAGGATTGTACTTCATCAGCCAGTTAGCCATAATCGGTACAAACGTTTGAGAAAGTAAGAATGAAACCGTCATCGCAAAACCAATTGCCATCGCTAGAGGCATAAATAGTGCTCCAGGAATACCTGTCATCATAAAGGCTGGTGCGAATACTGCCAAGATGCTAAACAAGATTAATAACTTAGGGAAAGCGATCTCCTTACACGCGTCCCAAATAGCTTGTACCTTATTCTTACCGAGGGCAAAGTGCTGGTGTATATTCTCTATCGTCACCGTACTCTCGTCTACCAAAATACCTATCGCTAAGGCTAATCCTGATAGTGTCATAATATTGATCGTCTGACCAAACATCTTTAAGAATAATACTGCTGAAATAATCGCTATCGGAATAGTCATAATCACAATCAAAGCTCCTCTAGGATCTCTTAAGAATAACATTACCATAAGTCCTGTCAATAAGGCTCCTAATACTCCCTCTACGATTAAACTCTTTACTGCATTAATAACATTCACAGATTGGTCAAACTCGTACGAAATCTTTACATCATCAGGTAAGTTATTCTGTATATGAGGAATAGATTTTTTCAATTGTTCTACCACATCATAAGTAGAAGCCTTACCAGATTTAGCAATATTGATATACACAGAACGTTTACCGTCTACTAATGCATAACCAGTCGTAATATCAGCACCATCTTTTACAGTAGCCACATCGCGTAAGTACACATTATCTACCTGCCCTTTAAACAAAGGAATATCTCCAAACTCCTCTACCGTTTTTAAAGTGTTATTAGTCGGTGTCAGATAGTTCTTATCTCCTACATATACGTTCCCTGAAGGCATTGTTACGTTTTGTCTACTAATTGCTTCTACCACTTGCTCTGGGCTCATATGATGCGTACGCAATTTATTTGGATCTATATTGATCTCTATCGTACGTGGTGACCCTCCAAATGGTGGAGCTGTAGTCAATCCAGGAATCTTAATCAAGAAAGGGCGCGCAGCAAAGTTCGCGATATCTTGAAGCTCATTATTCGTCTTCGTTTCTGAGCGGAACACTAATTGTCCTACTGGTTGAGAAGAAGCATCAAAGCGGATAATGAATGGTGGTGGAGCTCCTGGCGGTAAGAAAATTACCGAACGATTAGACAGCGCTGAGATAGACGCGATCGCCTCTCCCATATCTGTCCCTTCATAAAACTCTATTTTCATCAAGGTCAACCCTTGTGTATTTTTAGTGTCAATACTTTTTATCCCATTGGCAAAAAGCATCATATTTACATACATCTTCGTGAAGTAACCTTCCATTTGTTGTGGAGTATACCCATTAAAAGAATGGGCGATATAAACAACTGGTAAGTTCATCTCTGGAAGAATATCTACTGGAATCTCTTTAGATGACTTTATTCCAAAGAATAATAGTCCTATTACCAATACCATAATAGATATTGGCTTGCGCAAGGCAAATCGAATTAAATTCATACTATCTTATTTTAGGGGAATAGCGTTTAACAAATATTGAATATCACCGAAAGCAGAAGCCTGTAACAATAAAGATTGCCATACATTGTTTTGAGCTATTTCATAGTCTATCTCTGCACGTTGTAAAGTATACAGCGCTTGAGTGAAATCAACTAAGTTGCTCAACCCATTATCGTATAAAGCTTTTTGCTGTTTAAAGGCTACATCAGCCGCCTCTAACTGTATTTTTGACTGTGTCCACACAGCCTGAGCATTGACATACTTCTCTTTGGTCAAAGTAACTTGGTTAGCCAAATCTTTGTCCATCTGAGCGAATTCATGTTCATAGCTCTTTGTGATATACGCTTGTTGTTTACGCTTATAAGTCGTTCTAAAAAAGTTAGATATATTCCATGTCAATTGAAGCCCTACTAAATAATTACTTCTATCAATACCCACTCCATCACCATAAGACGAAGAGTAAGCACTATTGTCTTGTACATAATTCCAGCTAAAGCCTGATCCTCTACCTTGCAACACCCCAAAAGCGTTTAAACTAGGCAGACTACCTTTAGTTACTAAACGTTCCATAGACTCACTCTGTGCTATTTTGCTCTCTTGCCATAATAGCATAGGATGCTGATCTCTATTGACTAAAGTCTCGTCTAATACTTCTGGTTTAGCATTTACAAATACCTCATCTAGTGCATACGCTTTAGTCTCTTCATCTAATAATACAGCTAAGTGCTTATTAAACTCTATTTCCTTGTCGTACGCTTTAATATGCAATGCTTCTGCATTCGCTACCTCAGCCATAGCTAATCGCTCATCTACTTGAGGTAACAAGCCACTCTTTGCCTTGGCAGCTGTAACTTCATGAAATACTCTCGCGCGTTCTAAATTCTTTTGTTGCACATATTTTATACGCTGAGAAGCCAAAAGATTTAAATAGGTAGCACTTACTTTTATTTGTTGTTGGAAAATCTCTTGTTCTAAGTCCTTAAGCGTTACTTCTTGTTGAGCTTTTCCCATACCGATTCCTTCCTTTGTCTTTCCAAAAGAAAAGATATTCCAATTGACATTAGCAAAATACAATGAACCAAAGGCTGCATTCCAATTTTGTTCTGCTAAAGGCATAGAGGTAGCTGCAGATCCCAGTCCTCCATAAGCATACAGAGGCCCGTTCTGTGCATTGATAGTCCCATAACTTTGTTGGGCACCGAATGTTAAGTCTGGGAAGTAATTCCCTTTTTGATTAGTTATGTTTTCTTGAGAAGCAGCAAGTTTTGCTTCTTTAACCTTGATAAGGTCATATCGTTCTATAGCCTGTTTTAACGCAGCATCTAAGGTAAGTTTTTGTCCATAAGACATAGATGCCACACCCAATAGGACAAACAGTGCTATCCTATTAATTTTCATGTAAAAGTATGCATTTAATTATACAATATTGTTGATGTATCTATTCCTACTACAAGAATAGATAAGCTCAATGATATCGTATGAATCAAAGTCTATAGACGCAATGCTTAATATACAGAGGTACTTCTTTGACTCTGTATAAATAATAAGTATAAGTAGTGAAATTATCTCTTACTGTATGCACATACTCGTATACTGCTCCGAAATAACGGTGCAATATCGCATCTGTAAAGAAAGAAATCTTTAAAACTTTAAATGAACTATTCTGAACCTCTGATTTTACTTTAACTACCTCTACTTTATCTTGGCAGCAGTTCTTCTTAGGTTCTTCTACGGTTCTACCTGTTAAAGCACAGAAACCGCAGTTCTTTTCATTTGCTTGAGATTTAGGTATACTCGCCTCTTGCACTAATCCTTGGCAGATGTGCTGATATGTACTAAAGCCTGAAGCCAAGCCAGTGTACAAAAATGCGAATAATATGACGAATAGTTTTTTCATAATCTCTACGCCAAAAGTACTACACTAGAGATTCTCATTTGTTATACCATTCCGAGTACTTGTTGTATAATTTTTGGATTTTGTACTTTTCGAAAACATTCTTAAACGATGATGGTTACTAAGATTTCTCTTTTTAAGAAATATTTTAGATTTCTCCTTCTTGAATAAAAAAACTAGCTCCGTAGTAACGATATTCATACCCTTTAATATTACCATGTTTACAATCTTTAATACTGTTTGAAATAATACTATAAATTTCTTGATAAATATCTTTTTCTATAAGATGAAATTTACCTCTCAGTACTTGTTAAATACAATATCATTAATACAAATAAATCACTTTTCTTTCAAATACATATATTATATCCCCTGTAATAGCTAAGTTATACAAAACAGTATTATATAAGTTTTTTATACTCTTTAAAAATATCCTTGTATTGAATATCCTCTATAAATCAACCTCTTGTTTCAAAATATTTATGCATCATAAAAGTTAGTAAAATAAACTGGCGAAGTTTGCTTCATATTATTAATTTCATCCTGATCATATTCAGTTACTAAATAACAACCTACTTCACCTATATACGTCTTATTACAAATATCTAGTCTATAAAAAAACTCAACTAGTATTAACAATAACTCTACAGTTTGGCTATTCTTTTTTAAAACTGAAAACATATGAGAATCGCTAAACATCAAGTCTATTATTTTTGCTTTAACAAGATTATCTCCATTTATAAAAATATCCCTAATGTATAAAGCAAGATCAAAATAGTTCTTATACTCCTTTCCTTTAAAATAAAAAGGAATAGAATAGTACTTAATATTTGACTCCGAATAAACTAAGTTAAAGGAACTATCTTCTTCACTAAATACATTAAACAAAGGATTTTCAATTTGCCTAAACTCTCTTTTTAGCCATTCTATTTTGTCATTTTCTTGGTCATAAACTACACTTAAACTTGAACACAATCTATTCGTTAAATTATTGTATTCTATTATTGATTCATAGTGATTAAATAATTGTCCATGATCATTTTCTCTTCCACTGTATCTACTCCATTGAGTTAACATTTCTCTAATTTCTTGCATAACTTACATATACTTCTACGGCATCTTTGTGTTGAGCATAGTTACCTATACTTGAAAGTATTATTAAACAAATTACAATTAGTCTTTTCATACTTCTAATTCTGTTATTCTTACTAGCATAACCTATTAAGTAAATTTAATCATTATACCCTTAACATAATAACACTATTCAAAGGCACTTATTTCTTCCCCACAGGACTACTAAACTATTTTAAAACTGGTCTATAATCTCCTTCCTTTTTTACGAGACATTTGCCTCGAAATTTTAAACCAATAAGTATTTATGACTACAACGAACACTGGGGTAACAAGACAACAAGTAACTCTAAAAAACACAACTGCGACTTTAGTAAAAGCGACTTTAGAACACCTAGAAGATGCCTCTATGCTATTCGATATGTATAGAGTATTCTACAGACAAGAATCAAATTATGAAAAAGGAAAACAGTTCTTACTTGATCGGCTGTCTAATGACCAGTCTCATATCTTCTTAGCGTATGTAGATGGGCAAGCAGTTGGATTCGTTCAACTTTATGAATTATTCCATTACATCAAATTAGAAAAACAGTGGTTATTAAGTGACTTATTCGTACATCCAGACTACAGAGGGATAGGATTATCTGTAGCAATCATCGACCGTTCAAAACAATGGTGTGAAGAAACCAATGCATGTGGACTAATGCTAGAAACAGAAAAGACAAATGACATAGGGAATGTATTATACCCTAGATGCGGGTTCGTATACGATGGAGGACACAACTACTACCATTGGTGGAAATAATGATCATATAATACTTAGCTTATAAACTGAATAGGGAGATGTCTTTTTTGAATCTCCCTATATTATTACATATATCCATTGTTTCTAAACAATTCCTTTGCCTTCTCATAAAACTCCTCTTTACCAGCTCCTTGATTAGCTAATAAAAATCTTCTCACTTTTCTGTTGCCCTTACTATCTTTAAAACGGATATCAAAACCTGTAGCAGAGAGATAGGATCTTTTGACCAAATTAACTTCTATAACATCCTGCTTATCTATAACATGAACAGTAGTCATATCCCAACTACTATAAATAACATACAACAAATAAGCTGTAATAATACTTGGAATCAGTGCATAATAAAGACCCACATAATAATAAGTCAATAGACTAAGTATAAACATGATAATCACTACAAACTGCATCCATGAAAAAAAGCCATTCTCCTTGCCTAAAATAGTAGTCTGATGAGAACTTATTTTTCCATCTATAGTAAACACAATCTTAGGTTTGGGTTCTAAGATGAGATGACAGTATTCTGTTTTGCCTTTAATCACAGCCTGTCTTATGGTCGATTTACCCTCTTGTGATGTCATATCCTATCTTTATAAGTATTGATACAATGCTTTATCTATCTGTACGATTACTTATTAAATTTACGCTCTTTTTAGATACAAAATACAAGGAGTATAAAATAAATATTCAGTCTATTTCCCCTCATTAAAGACTGTTTGGCGGTACTTCTGTCCCCAAATCATAATCTCCTCGATCACTCTTTCTAGTGTTTTTCCATACTCTGTCAATTCATATTCTACAGAAATAGGCTTGGTATTTAACACTGTTCTTTTTATCAAATGATTTGCTTCTAAATCATGTAATTCTTTTGACAACATTTTTGTGCCTATCCCTTCTACTTCTCGCATTAGATCCATAAACCTCATTTTGCCTCCATGTAATAATGTTCCGATAATATATACCTTCCATTTACCAGATAATAAACTCATCGTATCTTTAATAGCTACTATACGTACTTGACATTGTTCTGTATTATTCAACACTGGTTTTTTCTTCATCTGCTCTATTTTTAATTCACCCTAAAATTACTTTATTCTACAGTAGTGTGCAAAAGGAAACCACTTCCCAAAAGGAAACTAATAGAGAAGACCACCTTAAAGTCAGTTATGTTTGCACCCACAAAAGAACCTATCTATTTAGATAGGCCATAAAAACACTTAAAAATGAAGAATTCTAAAATTACATTCTGGGTATCTACAAGTCTATTTTCTTTATTTATGTTATTTAGTGCCTATAACTATGTAGCAACAGAAGAGATGAAAGAGGCCTTTGTTTACCTAGGTTTTCCTGATTATTTCAGAGTAGAACTCGCTATAGCTAAGGCTTTAGGAGCTATAGTGATATTGCTCCCTTTCTTATCTTCTACGATAAGAGGTTTTGCTTACACAGGGTTTACCATTAATATTATCTCTGCCGCTATCGCACACTTAGGGATGGGAGAGCCTATCACATCACTAGGTTTTATATTCATAGCAGGTGTGCTATTAGCCCTGTCATACTGGAGTTCATTAACCCTAAATCAACGTTAATCAAACCTAACCCTAATACATTGAGGCGAGCTTACACAGTTTCGCCTCAATACATTTATATACATATCGCTTAGAACCTCTATGATTATTCCTCTCCCTCACTATCCTATATGCGCATTTTAACCCAAACTATGCGATAAGAATATAAACGAAAAGGTATTATACAAAATAGGTCTGAATTAAAGATATAAGCCTACGATAGTATGGTTTTAGAACTAATGAAGGAACCATAAGATAGAATTGCATTGCAGTATTTGACTACCACAAATTCTAGATTTATCCTTCAAGTCACATCCTAAAAGAATACTAGATCAATAAAAGGACTATCCTTGGACAAAAGCCCGCTATACCCAAGTATCGTCCTACTATACTCCTATAATTGTCCAAGGATCTGCTATGAAGCCCCTTATTTACTGGGGTTATAAGCAATATAGAATAACTTCAATTCTTATTAAAATTCAAACAAATCACTATATATCAATACATTACACTATTTATTAATTAAAAAAATGATTCTAAAAATTCACTTAGTAGGATTAAAAGGCTAAAAAAGAGGACAAATAGCTAAAAAAAGAGAGTAAAAAGAAGTCTATTTTGATTTTTTTAGAGAAAAACAAGAGACAAAATCAAAAAAACAATCTACTTTTTTGGGGTTATTTTTCAAAAAATAAATTATTCTATCAGTTTTAATATGGGACTACCATAAAACAAAAAGAGCATCCACTATGGACACTCTTCTATACAGTATATATTTTAACTGTGAATGTAGTTTATTCATGTGTTTTACTTAATTCCCACCCCACAATTAACTGTTTCTTCTCTGCTCCCCACATATATCCCCCTAACAAACCTGTCTGCTGTATCACGCGGTGACAAGGTATTAATACTGCTACAGGATTCCGACCAATAGCGGTGCCTACAGCTCTACTCGCTCCTGCATTATTTAATCTGTCTGCTAGACCACCATAAGTTGTTAATTGTCCTTCAGGAATTTGTAATAAAGCTTCCCATACCTTAAGCTGAAAAGGAGTCCCTTTAAGGTGTAATTTAACTTGTGTCAGATCTCCTTCTCTGTTTAATATATCGATCACAGCCTGGTGTATACCCTTCCTTTCTTCTACTAATACAGCATTAGAAAAATCTGCATGAATACGCTCTAATCCATCACTATGCTCAGAAGTAAAAGCGATATGACAAATCCCTTTAGGTGTAGAAGCTACTACTACTTGTCCAAATAAGGTATCCCAATAACTGTAAGCAATCTCTAAAGACGCTCCTTTATTTGCGTACTCATTAGGAGTCATGCCTTCTATAGAGACAAACATATCATGTAAACGACTACTGCTGCTCAACCCTACCTCATCTGCAACGTCAAACAAGGTCTGCTCTAACCGCTCTTTGATAACATACTTAGCATAGTTTAAGGTTATATATCTCAAAAACTGCTTAGGACTACTTCCCACCCATTCTGTAAATAATCTTTGAAAATGATATTCGCTTAACCCAACTGCTGTTGCTATCTCTGATAAATTAGGTTGTGCGTAATGGTTAGCTACGATATACGCTATAGCTTGTCTTGCCTTTTCATATTGTTTACTTACTTCCATGACTAACTTCTTTAATACAAGTATACAAAGAAATAGATTCTGCTTTTTTCTCACAATCCATTTCTTGCTATTCTTTTAAAAATAGAAGTATCCCCTAATTTCTAATTAGGAATTAATAATTAGGAATTAGGAATGGGCGCCCTTCGGGCATGAGGTAATATATATTGCGGATACTGGATGATGGGCGTAATGTATTATCGCCCCTACTGTTGTGGATGTAGATTGCGATTAGATTGGACGGGATGTATACTGTGGTTACTAGGTGTCGGCTGTATGTAATACAGCCCTACCGTTATGGAATTACTGTGTGGATATAGATTGCGTAGTGTACATACCGAATGCCGTAGGCAATGATTCTTAATTTCTAATTCTTAATTAGAGCGTAGCGATTATCTGCCGTAGGCAACTCTGTTAACCGTCCACTGTTAACTATCAACCAATATACCTTAAACTTCTAATTTACAGTAAATCAAAAAGTTATAAAATGAATTAAAACTAATCAATTACTTAAATAAGTACATTAAAATTATTTTAACACAAAATAATTAAGAAAAATGTAATTACCAATTAAACGTTTGTTTAATTTTACATTCTGAAAAAATACAACTCATGGCATTAAGTGATAAACAGAAAGAAATATTAATCGTAGCAGAGGAGCTATTCTCTCAAAAAGGTATAGATGGAACGAGTATACGAGATATTTCTAAAGCTGCTGGTATTAATGTTGCTATGATCAACTATTACTTTGGTTCTAAGCAAGCAATGGTTATTGCATTATTCGAAATACGATTAACTCGAACAAGAGAAAAACTAGCTCTTCTTACCACAGATACTCACTTAGACCCTATGCAGAAATTATTAGCTTTCGTAGAGCATATGATGACTGTACAGTTACAAAACGCTGATTTCCACATTATCTTAATGGGGCAACTGTCTAAAAAAGAGGACATCCCTGAGATATCAGATGGTATAACCATCCTACAGCGCGAAATATTAAATATTATCAATAGTTTTATAGAAGAGGGGTATGAAAAAGGTCTTTTTAAAGCGAAACCAGACCCTGTTACATTCGTTATCTTTTCATTGGGAATATTAAGTTACCTAATACACCACGAACGCACTTTATCTAGCTATTGGAATATACCCGATCACGAAGAATATAGTTTGTACATCAAACAGCATATATATCCTTATTTAATACAATCCTTTCAATCAATTTTAATCTACAATGAACAAAAGTAATTACGTCTTACTTGCTTCATTATTTATTTGCCAAGCGTTTGCTCAAACTTCAACTCAAACACCTATTACCCTAGAGCAAGCCATTACATTAAGTTTAAGAAATGGCAAAGAGATAAAAAAAGTAAAAGCAAGTACAGAGGCTAGTAAACTTCAGATTCATAGCGCCCAAAATATGCGCTACCCCGATCTAGAAGTTTCAGGATCCTATAATCGCCTCTTTAATGGTACTGATGTTAATCTAAAAGTACCTTTACCTCCATCGTCTGGAGAAAACCAAATGCCACAGGTGACACCTCAGCATTTAATGATGGCACAAGCCAAAGCTAATGTTCCTCTATTTAGCGGTTTTAAAATTAGTAACGCTGTAAACCAAAGTAAACAATACTACGCATTAGCTGAACTAACAGAGCAATCTACTACTGAGAATGTAGTTTACCAAACCATCAATTTATACTTTGCACTATATAAGACGCAGCAGTCTATAGCGCTGCTAACTGAAAATCTAAAGCGTGCACACCAACGCACAATTGACTTTGAACAATTCTTAAACAATGGTCTAATCGCTAGAAATGACTATTTAAGAACACAATTGCAAGAAGCGAATGTAGAATTGTCTTTAGAAGAAACGAAAAACACCTTGAAGAATATTAGTACAAGATTAAGTACTCTTCTAGATTTTCCGTCTAATGAAACAATCGTTGCAGAGAAAGCTAATCCTGTAGATATCTTACCTACTAAAACAGATGACCTCTCTACACGTAAAGATGTTCAGAGTGTGATAAAAATGGACGAAATAGCTCAAACGACTATCAAAATAGCTAGAGGTAATTACTTCCCTTCTATCGGATTAACAGCTGGATACTCAGCTATTCAATTAGATAAAGTAATTGATATCACTAATGCTACTATGGTAGGAGTCGGTCTAAAATTTGACTTAGCTTCTATCTTTAAAAACAGAACAGAAGTCAATAAAGCTAAAGCAAAGAAAACAGAAGCTGAATATCAAGTCTTGTTAGTAGAAGATATGGCTAAAGTAGAAATAGAAGAAGCATATAATGCTTATGAGTTAGCTTTAAAAAAGAATACTGTTTTATCGAAAGCTCTTATTCAGGCTAATGAGAATTACCGCATTGTAAAAGATAAGTATGACAATGGTCTGACAGACACTGATCATCTATTAGAAGCTGATGTACAACAGTTACAAGCTCAAATAGACAATATGCTAGGAGAAGCTGATCAAACATTGACATTGTATCAATATGCATACAAAACAGGAAAATTATTAGACAACTTACAATCGGGAAACTAAAATGGAAACAAATAATAATGAATATAAAAAACCTCTAAATAAGAAATTTATTATTGCGTTAGGAGCTATAATACTATTTGGAGGAGGATATGGTGTGTATAAATACATCCATTCTATGGCTCATGAGACTACTGATGATGCTCAAGTAGAAACAAAGATCTCTCCTATCGTATCTAAAATACCAGGGTACATCAAAAGTATCCATGTACAAGATAACCAAATGGTCAAAAAAGGGGATGTATTAATCACACTAGATGATACAGAATATGTAATCAAAGTAGATCAAGCTAAAGCAAACTATCAAGCGGCATTAAGCCAATTAAAAGTAGCTGAAGCTGGGCATAATACTAGTGAATCTACAGTAATATCTTCTCAGGCTGGAGCTTCTACTGCTGTGGCTAATGTAGCGACTGCCAAGGCAAATATAGATGCTGCAAAAACTCAGCTATGGAGAGCAAATAATGACTATGAGAGATACAACAAACTTTATGAAAGTCAATCTATTACTAAACAACAATATGAGCAAGCGCTAGCTGCTAAAGAGACTGCTGAAAAACAAGTAGTCGTACTACAAGAACAATTAAAAGCAGTAGAAAAACAAGCAAATGCTGTAGCTCAACAAGTAAATATTAGTAGATCTCAAGCTGTAGCTTCTACTTCTCAGATAGATGCTGCTAAAGCAATGGTAGATCAAGCTAAAGCTAACTTAGACAATGCGGAGTTATACTTGTCTTACACCGTGATCACAGCTAAAGAAGATGGTCAAGTATCTAAAATTAACCTACAAGTAGGGCAATTAATACAACCTGGACAAGGACTATTCAATACTGTACAAAAAGGCAATATCTGGGTAGTGGCAAACTTTAAAGAGACACAAATGCAATATATGCGTGAAGGACAACCTGTCAAAATAAAAGTAGACGCATTCCCTAAGCATGAGTTCGAAGGAGTGATTAACTCTATGTCTCCAGCTACTGGGGCTAAGTTCGCTCTACTACCTCCTGATAATGCATCTGGTAACTTCGTAAAAACAGTACAACGTATCCCTGTGAAGATTACTTTCACTAATCCGAAGGATGAAATGTTAGTCTATGTAAAGGCAGGTATGAATGTAGATATCGATGTAAACATTAAAAGTGGACGATAAGCGATGAGTGAAGAAAGCTTAGTAGAACACGGTTATCGCAGAATAATCATTACCATCACAGCCATTCTATGTGCACTGTTAGAGATAGTTGATACGACTATTGTCAATGTAGCCATGAATGATATGAAAGGGAGTATCGGTGTTTCTCTTACTGATATCGCCTGGGTGGTAACGGCTTATGCTATTGCCAATGTAATAGTAGTGCCGATGACTAGCTGGCTCTCACAACAGTTTGGAAGACGTAATTACTTTGCTGCTTCCATTATCATCTTTACTGTAGCTTCTTTTTTATGTGGGTATTCTACTACCCTATGGGAGATTATACTATTCCGTTTTATACAAGGTCTAGGAGGAGGTGCTTTATTAGTAACTTCACAGACCATTATCACAGAGAGTTATCCCGTAGAAAAAAGAGGTGTTGCACAAGCAATATACGGTATGGGTGTTATTGTAGGGCCTACACTTGGACCTCCATTAGGAGGGTACATTATAGACAATTACTCTTGGCCATTTATCTTTTATATCAATGTGCCTTTAGGGATTATAGCCACCACATTGGCCATATTATATGTTAGAAGTCCTAAATACGCTGAAAAGAGCAAACTGAATGAGATAGACTTCTTAGGGATTATACTACTTGCTATCGCAGTAGGTTCCTTACAGTACGTATTAGAACACGGTCAACAAGATGACTGGTTTGAGAACAGTACTATTCTGACTCTATCTATATCATCTGTATTGGGGTTCTTCTTCTTCGTATGGAGAGAGCTTACATGTGACAAGCCTATTGTTAATTTAAGAGTACTGAAAGATTCTAATTTAGCCATTGGTACTGTACTATCCTTTATCTTAGGGTTTGGGTTATACGGGTCTACTTTTATCATTCCCATCTATACTCAGTCGATTTTAGGATGGACTGCGACAGATGCAGGGATGTTATTAGTACCGAGTTCACTAATGACTGCTTTAATGATGCCATTTATCGCTAGAATGCTACAAAGAGGAGTTCCTCCTAAGTATCTAGTATCTGCAGGATTCTTAGTATTCTTCTTATACAGTTTCTGGGCTCGTAATATACTTACTCCAGATACAGGTAGTGAACATTTCTTCTGGCCATTAGTTATACGTGGAGTGGGGTTAGGATTACTATTCGTACCGATTACAACACTATCACTCTCTAACTTAAGAAATAGAGAGATAGGTGAAGGAGCAGCCTTTACTGGGATGATGCGTCAATTAGGAGGTTCGTTTGGTATCGCACTAATCACAACCTTTATCTCTAGATGGTCTGTAAACCACAGACTAGGATTAGTAAGTCATTTAGATACTGCTTCTCTAGAAGTGCAGAATCGTGTAACTGCCTTACAACAAAGCTTTATAGCGAAAGGATTCCCTACAGATGAAGCACTTCAGAAGGCATACACCCTACTAGACCTAGGAGTGACTAAACAAGCAACAGTATTAACCTATATGGATGTATTTATGTTCTTAGGGGTACTATTTCTTATTTGTATTCCTTTTATACTCTTATTGATAAAAAAAGGAGCTGGTAAGATCATTGCTGGTGCTGGACATTAATAAGAATCAATTATGTATAAAAATAGAGACCTTAGGGTCTCTATTTTGGTTTTATATAGGTAAGTTTTTAATGCTGTTTGTGCTGCTTTCTATATTGAAGAGGAGTTAAATCAGTTTTCTTTTTAAAGAAACGACCAAAATAAGATTCCTCTGTAAAATTTAAATCTATAGCTATCTGAGCAACTGTATCATTCGTCTGTATCAGTCTTGATTTAGCTTCTTCTATAAGATACTTATGAATAAAATAACTAGCAGGCTGATTGGTGATTTCTTTAACTATATCATTAAGGTAATGAGGATGTACATGTAACAACTCTGCATACTGATTTACTTGCTTTAACTCAATAGCATTTTGGGTCACCAATAGTTGGTACTTTGCTACTAACTGCTCTTTTCTAGATAATACAAAAGGAGTTGATGTAGTCTGTTGATTGTATATTCGCTCTGCCTCTATTAAGATAATATTCAAGAACATACGCACTAATAAATCATCATTAAAAGTTTCTTTTTGACATTGCTCTTGATTTAACTTCCAAAACAGATGACTCATCATCTCTACCTCACGTTCTGTAAGCTCAACATAAGGAGCTTTGTCCAATTGAAAAAAAGGAAAGCTATTCAATTTGATTTGATGCTTGATACAAAGTAAAAAATAATCTGAATCAAATAGACACATAAAACCTTCTAGGTCATTCGTCCATTCTTTTATTTGGTGTAATTGGTTATCAGAAATAAAGTACATCATCTGCTCACCTAATCGGTATTCTTTATGTCCTATGACTTCGGTAACTGCACCTTTAGTGACTAACACCATACTATAAAATCGCTTGCGCGTACGACTGCCTAAAAACAAATCATTGTGCTGCCTCAAATCAGCTAAAGACAAGACCTCCATATAACCTGCCCCTTCTTTATAACGCAGTTTATTGCACTCACCACAAGTGCCTCCTTCAGAAACCAAAAAATGATTCTTAAAATCTTCTATTGATTCTATTTCCTTTATATCTTTATTACTTTGACTCATTTATATCCTTACTTTTTATCTAATAATTAGAGATAATACCCATCCTGCTACATATAACCCTATCCCGTAAATAGTGTGCGCTTGAAGACTGCGTAGCCTTACTATATTTGGTTTAGGTGTTTTGGAAGCTGCTATTCCAAACCCAAAGGCTGGTTGCATCATAAAGAATGGAAACACTGTCGTAGCCACTCCTATCACTAATGCAGGTAAAAATGTAGGTACTAAAAGCCACTCTACACCACAAATTAACAATAGTACAAAAGCAAAACTTATACCAATGAGGTAATGTGCTATCCATCCTAATGCTCTCTCATTCTTCACTGGCGTAGCCTGCATAATATTAGGGTGACTAAACACTCCTTTCGTAAAAGATCCTATCCATCTACCCACCATCGCATAGTCCAATGATGGAATATTAAACAGTTTCTTAATAACTACCGCATAAAGATCCATAAATATAGTAGCTCCTATGCCTAATAATAAAGCATACTCAATTAATAATACAACGTTACTCATTATTTCAATTCTTTAAATTATTCTTTATCCACTTGCCACACGTGCTTCATAATCTCTTGTGGAGCAACAACACCTGTCTGACGCCAATAGATATCTCCCTGCTTATTTAATAAAATCATCGTGGGTACAGAGCGAACAAAGAACTCTTCTTTTAAGTCCTTACACTGATCTATATTTGCTCTTATCAAATCTACTTTGGCTTCTATATCCTCCTCTATATGATCTATTATACCTGATAGTGTTCTACATGGAGTACACCAGTCAGCATAAAATTGAACTAAAACAGGACGTTTTAAATTGTCAAAGTCTATAAACTCTTCCATTTTTGTTGTCTTTTTTAAAATTGAATAATAACGTTGATATTTACATAGAATAAAAAAACGCTATTATTTTGACATTACAAAACTAATAGCGTTCTTATTCTTTATTCTTACCCTTATAGGAGATTTAATAGGACAAAGTACAGATTTATCTCTTCTCATCTTTCTAGTTCTTATACTATCTATAAAAACAAAAATCAAGATTACTCTTACTTCAATTGTTTCCCTAGCTGCTCTGCTTTGGCAATCCACTTCACTCTCTGCTCTTCTTTAGAGTTTCTAACAATCCCAATATAAGTCACTTTTACGGGAGATACACCACAGAACTGCAGTGTTGACTTCTTTAATTGATTAACACTAGGTCTTCCATACATCAAGCGATAATACCATCCTGGCTGATCTAAGGTAGTGATAATATGAGCTGTTTTACCTTTCAGTAATTTGTCCCATAACATACTATTCTCTCTATACTGATACATAATACCTGGTAGAAATATTCTATCGATAAATCCTTTTAATAAAGCGGGAAGTCCACCCCACCATACAGGATGTACCCATACAAGATGGTCAGCCCATTTAATATCGTATATCGCCTTTACTAAATCTGGTTCTAGTTCCATGCGTTTCTGATAACCATACTGTAAGTTCGCATTAAAGTTTATCTTCGCTACTGTGATTTCTCTCACATCTGCTCCACTATCTTTAGCTCCTTTAATATAAGCCTCTACCAAACCAAAATTTAAAGAATCCTTATTAGGATGTCCATTGATAACTGTTATTTTCTTCATTATATCTCTTTTATTGTTATAGAGTCATATTGTTGTAGGTCTGTGAAAAGTGCTTTTTCTCCGTGAAGTTGATGTGCAAAATACTGCCCAGGTAGAACTTCATTACTAAATAATACCTCTGTATGTAATACGGCTGATAAAGCAGTCAATTCTGCCTGTCCTCTATCACTCTTTAATAAAATTCTCCTTACTTGCTGAGAGCCTTTAATAATGATTTCGAATACTGAGATATCTCCTGCTCCACTACCTCCAAATGTCTTTCTCCTTGCCTTTAAAGACATTCTTTTAAATACACCGAACTGCTGCATCCAACCTAATACACGAGTTAAAAACTTAGAATTGTAAGTCATCTTCACACTTACGGTAGGTACAGCTTCTACTTGATTCAAAATATATAAATCAGGAGTATCAAAGTTGTAAACTTGTCTATTTCTCAACCCGAAAGAGAAACAATAAGATTCACTATCTAAAAAGTGTAAAACCTCCTTAGGCTGATTCTTTTGATACTGAACAAAAGGGGTTGCTACATGTTCTGCCATAAAATGAGCTGAACTTTCGCCTGCTTTATCTTTTATAGAGTAATACACCATCAGCTGTACACTCTCTATTTTTTCTGTAGCAGGTACAGCAGATTTGACTAATCCAGGAACAATACCTCCCATCCAACCTGAGCCAAATACAATACGGCTATTATACTTAGTATATTCTGTAGTAATCTGTAATGCCTTATGTAGAGCGGGTGTTGGCTTAGTGATATCCAAATAATCTATTCCATGCTCTATCGCAAAACGAAGTACATAATCCTTCTGGTCATTAACAGATAAAATAATTAAATTGATACTTCTAGATAGAATAACTTCTAATGAAGATGGGCTATTGACATCTATCTGTACTTCTTTCTGTAGATCTTTAGGAGCTCTAGTTCCTAAGATTATATTACATTGAGGGTTTCGCTCTTTTAAGATACGAGCTATAGTACTCCCTACTAACCCCTTACCTCCTATGATTAAAACATTGTTCTGCATAATTGATTTGATTTACAGACAAAACTAATAACCTATAGAGGTCTAAATACTGGACAAATGTCTAAAAAGTAATCTCTTTTCTAATACGACTCAAATGTCTTTGGGTAATTCCTAAATAAGAAGCCAAATACTGTAACGGAATATACTGTACAAAATTAGGGTGATGAATCAGTAGATTCTTATAGCGTTCAGAGGCACTCTCTCGCTGAAACTGTATCACTCTGCGTTCTAATTCTAAATACTGTTGCTCAGCTATAATCTTTAAAAAAGTAGTCCACTGAGGTAATCTATCTGCTAAGGCATCGAGATCTTTCTTCTGAATAGACCAAACTACCGCATTAACAATTGCCTGAATACTCTCTATACTCTTACCTCCAGTGATAAATGCAGAATAAGCTCCTATTAAATCATCTGGAAAACGAAAGCAGTAAGTCAATTCATCTCCTTTTTCGTTTGTATAAAAGGAGCGAAATACGCCTGATTCAATAAAGGCTATTTCTTCACAATAGTCATTTTCCTTTACGAGATAGTCATTCTTAGCGATATTGCGTTGTACAAATAAAGCAACAATATCACCTATCTCTTCTTCTGAGAATAGATTAAAACGTTGAAAAAATATATTGAGCATAACAGATACCATATTCATGGTAAATGTAATCCTATATATGCAATATCTTATTAATTTTTATTACATTTCGCAGAATTTCATTTAGAAACAACAATACATAAACCTAACAAATATGAAAAAATTAGTTTTATCATCTCTAGTACTAGCTACAGTACTAACATTAGTAAGCTGTAAACAAGAGGTTAAAACAGAACAAGTAGCAACAGAAATAGAAGCAACTACCTCTGATAATACACCTACTACTGTAATAGATACAGCTGCTGCTAAACAGGCTATTGCCAAAGAAAAAGAGGCATTAGCAAAACCATATAATGAGGAAGAAGATGGTGATGCTAAAATAACAGAACTAATCGCAAAGGCTAAAGCTGAAGGCAAAAACGTTTTTGTACAAGCTGGTGGTAACTGGTGTATCTGGTGTCTTCGTTTTAATGATTTTGTACAAAAAAATCAAGATATAAAAACTGTAGTTGATGCGAACTATGTTTATTATCATTTAAATTATACAGCTAAACACAAAAATGCTAAAGCATTTGAAAAATATGCTCCTGAAGGACAAAAATTAGGTTATCCATTCTTCATCGTAATCAATGGAGAAGGAAAAACAACTAATGTAATTTCCTCTGGTGAATTAGAAGCAGATAAAAGCTATGACGTAGCTAAAGTAAAGCAGATGTTCGTAGACAATGCTCCGAAGAAATAAAAGCAAAAGGCTGTCCAATGGACAGCCTTTATCATTTAATCTGTATAGTCTTTAGATTCGCAGATATAGGTATGGCTTTTACTTCTTGATTTACATATAAAAACAACATATCACTGGTCTTCCCTATAAGGATTCCTTCTATCACATCTCCTCCTATATACTCTATTTTAGTCGTTTCTTGTTGTAGTGTTTCAACATAAGTTCGCTTGCCATAATACTGTGCCATCAGTATAAGATACCAGATAAAAATAAAGATAAACACACCTCCTTTTATCTTTCTATACCAAGAATATTGTTCAAGATTAAATATTGATTTACTATAATTAGCAGGAAATTTCTCTTTCCAATATGCATCACCTTTAAACAATAGATAAGTAATAATCATTGTCACAATAGCAAAAGCTACTATTCTAAAGTCTGCAAAAGGAGCTATCAAAAAATCAAAAATAGAAGAGTAATCAAAAATATTAATACCAAAAGCATTGTACTTCTGATTATTAAACAACATCCCTATCCCTATAGCCAATAAATAAGCAAAAGTCAGTATAAGCTGTGCTGACTTCATTAATTTATTAACAAGCGTTTTTACTATATTTTCATCCATAAAAAGAGTTATAAGAATAACACAAAACAACTTCTCTGTTCCTATCAAATATATACTTTTTTGGCCTAGAATAAATGATAAAAAAACTTCTATTTAAATTCTTATTTATATCAAAATAATAGAAGTAATATATAGATGATATAGAAGCTAACTATAAAAGCTTACCTTTGGATAAATAGTTCATTCTATGCAAAGGTTTTAGTGTTTATAACCTATTGTTTCACTACATTTTCTATCCATGTTTGTTATTCGATCTCTTTTTATCTCTTTTCTAATGATCTTACTCTTGAATGGCTGTACAGACAAGTTAAGCAATCAAGATTACACTGATTCTTCTATCCGATGGAAAGCCTATTTTACTATAAAAGGAATCAATGTTCCTGTTATTTTCACACTAGATAGCATTCCACTTAATATTCATGGTTACCGTACTGTTTTTACAGATGGTCCAATTACAAATCAAAAAGAATATACCAAAATAGCTCGTGATAGTTTTATCAACCCTTTAGATTACAGCGGTCATATCCATCTAAAAGGAATTATACAAAGCGATACGATTAAAGGAATATTTGAAGATAAGAAAGGTAAAAATACTTTAGTTACCATCCCTTTTATAGCCTATAAGACAGAAGAACCTCGCTTCTCTATTCCAACAACATATACAACTATTAATGTATCTGGTCAGTGGGAGTTTACCTTCTCAGAACAAGATTCTCCAATTAAATTTACAGAATACTATAAAATAGAGAACTTCCATTTATTCCAAAATGAAGGTACTCTAATCGCACGTACAACAAGAAATGAAGGTTTTGAAGGTGTAATGACTCAAGATGGCTTTATCTGTTCTTCTATGTCTAAAGATAGACCTACTCTTCTTCAAACTTCCCTAATCGATACTAATTACTTAGAAGGAACTATCCTTACACCCAATGAATCATTCACCTTCACTGCTAAGCGAAAAAGTAAACTCGAAAGCACCAAAGAAAACAGTACGACTCTGTTCAAGATGCTCCGAAACTTATTCAAAGCTTATGAAGAATATCCTAAATAAAAAAGCCACTCCCAAGGAAGTGGCTTCAAACCTAACCAAACTAATAGAAAGATATTCCTTCCTATAAAAAATCAAACTTATTATTCTAATTTATTAGTCATAGAATTTATCGAAACGTGCAAATCCTGATATCTTATCAGGAAGTGTCATTCCCTTAGTAACCTTGTCTGTTTTTAGATCATAAATCCAAACATAGTTTCCTTCTTCTGCACTATTAATCGCTAAGTATACTTTCTTATCTTGAACAAAGAAACCTAGTTCATACGGTTCATCTAAAGGTAATTCTGTCAGCTGTCTTACAACTGATCTAGTCTCCAAATCTATAATAGCGTATTTTCCATTATAACTTCCTCCTTTAGCAGGGTCTCTATACCCAATAATCATTTTATTGTCTCCGATATAATTCATCGCTGTTTCAGGCTTTAATCCACCTAATACTTGCGTCAAATTAATTTCGTAAGATCTATCTATCACTCCCTCTGCTGTCTTAATTCTAAACAAATAAATATCATTACTTTCTGAATTCGTACGTGTAAAACAACTATAGTAGAAGCTGTCATTATCCTTTACAAAAGAAGTTTTAAAATAAGGAGAACCATTACTAGCTCCACTACTACGAGTGTCTGCTTCTGATTTGATTACTTTAAAGTCTGGATATGAAATAGAGGCTAAATTATAGAAATTAGGTGTCAACCATTTTGCATTTCTAAAACCGTACTGTAAATACAGCACTCCATCTATATAAGCTGCAGAACCTATTGAATAATGGTCATATCCTTGAGGGAAAGGCTCTAGACCAGACACTTCTCCTTGTTTTACTATTTTAAGATTTGTTGTATTAAAAACTGTATATCGGATGCGCTCTATATCACTTGTATCTCCAAAAAGAATCAAAGTGTTATCATCAGCCCATGTATAAGCACTCACGTCATTAATATAAGAGAAAGGCACTTCTATCTCTGTAACTAGCTTATCATTTGTATATTTAAACTTTTTAAATACTCCTTGATCTGTTTTATAGTTATAGATATACCCATTCTTAACGATATAAGAATACGTTCCTTTAGAGTTAATTTCATCACCTTCTCTATTCAGATCCATAACTCCTTGTGTCACATCATTGGTAGCTGTAATATAATGAACCGTATTAGGCCAACTTCCCAATGCTGATAATAAGAAATACTTATAATCTTTTTCTCCTTCAAAACCACCACTCTGAGATGGTTCTTTACTACATCCTATCACTGTAAAAAGCAATAAGATCATAGATAAGATTGTATATGATTTATTTTTCATCTGTAATGTCTATTTTAAAGAATATCTGAATTTGAAATAAAATGCTCTACCTTGTTTTTGAAGCTTAAAGTTGTCATAAGCAAGAGCATTTCCAATATTAGTACAATTCAAAGCAAAGTTATACTTCCCTTTTGCTATCGAATAATTGATTCCTACATCGTGTAATGTCTGGCGAGGAATCGTTGGAATATTCTTTTTATTTCCATAAGACTGCCAGTTTTTATAGAACCATTCTGTCATAGATACCCCATAAGTTAACTCAATACGAGAATCTTTTTGGAACCAATCATCTTGCCCTATACTCACATCTATATTACCATATAACCAAGGCTGATTTGGTACTTCTTTTTTATAGGTAGCAGACTCTACATTATCACTATTATTAGCGTATTTCGTATTGTCATAAGCATAGTTATAAGTAATATTCGCCATAATATTAAGGATATTCTTATACTGATAGTTAAATTCTCCTTCAACTCCTCTAGTGAAGATATTAGATAAGTTCTCGTATTTAAAAGTACTATTGAATAAATTAGGAACTGTATAAATATAATCCTTCGTATCTCTAATATAGCCAGCTGCATCAAAACGTACGAAGTGATCGTCAAAACGTTGGCTATAATACACCCCTAAGTTAAAGTTATTACTACTCTCAGGGCGTAGAGCTAAGTTACTAGTAATAGACACACCATCACCAAATATTTCTTCTGGTTCTAATAAACGGAATGACTTTTCAAAAGAAGCTTTTAAACCTAGTTCATTGGTAATTTTAAAAGTACTCGCTACACCATATCCCCAATCTCCTGATTGATTTTTAACAGGTACATCCTTACGTGTAGAAGAGTCAAAGACAGTCTTATCTAAATCAACTAAGTAATACTTTCCAAAAAACACATTAGTCCATCTCTTATCAAACCAATCTTGTTGATAGTTAATAGAGAAAATCTGTTTTGTCATTTTCGTAGGATAAGCATCTTCTCTCTTATCGTATAATAAATTATAAGATTGATTCTTCACATAATCTAACATATAATTAAAGTTAAACTTGTGAGAATCACTTAATCTATACTCTGTAGTTAATTGAGAGAATACACGATCTCTGTGTTGTCTACTTAAAGAAGGGTTAGAAAGTTCACTTCCTGCAGCAGGAACATAACTTCCGTCCCAACTGTATTTTCTCATTAAAGTATCCGTTCCTTTTTCTAGACTCTTAGAATACCCTAAATAATAATTGATATCAAAGCGATCGTTCAATAGATCTTTCTTCTTATATTTTAAAAAGTAATTATTCGCATCTCCTTCTCTCTTCACTCCTCCATACACAATCTCTTGATTAGATCCTGTCTGAATTTGTTTATCAAATAAAGAATGTGACACTCCTACGAATAACATATCTGCCCATGACTTATCCTCTATTCCCAACTCTGCCATTACAAATAAAGATTTGTAGCGATCATTGAAACGTTTTACATCTCTATACTCATACTTCTCAGCTTGGGGATTATAGATCTTCATATCACGCATCTTATAATCATTATCTGAGTAATTATAAGCACTATTCAGTCTCATGATAATTCCAGTACCCTTATCTTTTAATTGTCCATTTAAATTAACTTTATGGGTATTAAAAGATCCTGTCATATAACTTGCATCTAAATAATCTTTAGAACTACCATTCGTAATAATATCCACTGCACCTCCCATGGCATCAGTGCTCAAATGAACAGGAACAACTCCTTTATATATCTCTACACGTTGAGCCATATTAATAGGAAGTGTATTCATATCCACTCCTTTACCTAACATCTCTAACGGAACTCCATCTACAAAAAACTTAACTGCTTTTCCGGACATCCCGTTTACAGAAAAATTATAATCAGACCCTACACCACCTTGTTGTCTAACTTTGATACCGCTACTTTTATTCAGTATTTGATTTAAATCATAAGTACTATTAGCTATCTTTTGCATATCCACAGCACTTATTGTAAAAGCTTGCTCTTTTAAAGCATCTACTTTACCTTTTACACTAACCACAACATCATCTAATACAGAAGGCTCATCTTGCATAGTAATACTCAATGATTTTGGGCTTGTATTAAATTGAACAGTTCTGCTCTCTTCAACCATACCTACGTAATTAAACAGTATTGTATGTTGTCCTGTTGTGTGCTGTAATTCAAACTTCCCATCTAGATCTGTCTGAACACCAATTGTACTTCCTTTAATAGAAACAGATACTCCTATAATGGGAGTTTTCTGTGAATCATAAACGATTCCTTTTACTTTACCTACAGTTCCTTGAGCATTTACTAAACAAGGTAACAGAAGTAGTAAAAAACAAAAAAATACTTCCTTAAACGGTCTCATTATTTAAATTAATTTTAAATAACAAAAGTATTGGTCATGTTAATAAAAACCAAAGAAATACAACTTTATTTTTAACGAGTCTAATTAGATTATTTGTTTTAAATCATAATAATCACAATATCAACAAATTACCAAATAAAGACACCATCATTTCTATCTTAAGAACATAATGACATAATTATTCAACTTTCTCATAACAAACTAGATAACAACTAAGCACTAAATACAGTTCATAAAAAAAGCGTAGCCATCGCTACGCTTTTACGTCATATCTAAGTTTATTTTACTATCGACTCATAAATTACCTTCTGAATATCTTCTCTAATATTAGCCTTAGATAGATTATTCACATTACTATCAGGATAAGTTCTATTTGATAAAAATACAAATACTAAATCTTTATCAGGATCAGCCCAAGCCATTGTTCCAGTAAACCCTGTATGTCCAAAACTAGACATTGAAGCACATCCACATGTTGGACCAGGAGAACCTGGCTTTTGCGGTTTATCGAATCCTATTCCCCTTCTACTACCTTTACTACAATAAGCACACTCATTAAATGTATTAAAAGTATCTTCCGAGAAGAAACGATCTCCTCCGTATTCCCCTTTATTCAGATATAACTGCATCATTTTAGCTACATCTAACGCTGATCCAAACAACCCTGCATGTCCAGCAACTCCACCTTGCATAGCTGCTCCCATATCATGCACATATCCTTGTACAGTAGTGTAACGGTAATAATTATCTATTTCAGTAGGAGGAATTACATTCAAGTCAAATTTACGCAATGGTAAATAAGTTAAACGCCAAGCTCCCATCTTATTATAATACTCACTTTCCACTACTTGATCAAGTGTCTTGTGATATTTACTCTCCACAAATTCCTTCATCATAATAAACCCTAAATCACTATATTTATACTCCTTTTTAGATAATTTAGAATCTGCTATTTGTTGTAGGATTTCATTTGTATACCCTTTTTTAATATATAAATTCTCTGACACTTGAGTAGGATACTCTGGAGTGTAAAAGAAACTATATAAACTCGGATCAGGTCGATTATTCTCTGCTAGTGTACGTTTATAAAAAGGAATCCAAGCTGGTAAACCTGACTGATGTGTCAACAAATCTTTAAAGGTAATATCTTCTTTATCTGTATGTTTAAACATCGGTAACATCTGTCCTAGTTTAGTCTCCATTCTCACTTTATGATCATCATACATCTTTACCAATACTGGCAACGTTCCTAAGATCTTAGTTAAAGAAGCTAAATCATATAAGTCTGTATTTAAGACCTTTGTACTACCATCATAATTATGATGTCCGAAAGCTTTTTGGTATACTACTTTGCCATGACGAGCCACTACTACCTGAATACCTGGTGTATATTGTTTATCTATTGCTCCTTGAGCAATGGCATCAATTCCCTTTAACACATCAGGATCCATCCCTTCATTTGCTGCAGTAGAAAAACCTAAGCGATCAATAGCTTTCGTTTTAAGTCCTGTACCAACAGCGAAAGAACCACTGATAGAAACTGGTAACTTTCCTTTAGCTCCTATAGCCCCAAATAATACTTGAGCGGCAGCTTGCTGAGCAAATTTATTATTCTGATACCCTACTAACACAGTATTTACTTTATCTAAAGGCATTGACTCAAGCGCATACGGTTTAGCAAAAGATACTAACACAGTATTCTTTCTAGCGACTAAATTACGTAAAGTTGCCTTCTCTGTGTCTGACATATCGTGCTTACGCCATGGATTATCAACCTTGTGGTATCCTACAATAATAGTTGTAAACGCAGAAAGGTCTTCTAAGCTATCTCCTGTAATTTCTGTTACATCATCATAATTTTGTAACATATTTAAGAAGTGACTACCATCATCATCTCCTAACTTTACATAAGCTATCTTTTGTTTTTCTAAATGTTTAAAAGGAACTAACCTATCTTCATTCTTCGTTAAAGTCATTGCTTCTTCGTACAACTTCTGATTTAAATCATCGTAAACTGGAGCATTCAAATCCTTAACTAAGCTACCTGTTTCAATAGCAGAGAACTTCGTCATACCTGACTTGTACTTATATGCCAAAACCTTCTTTACTGAATGAGAAAGGCGTTCTTCTGATATTTCTCCTGCATTATAAGCAGCTAATATATTCGTTAGAGCAGTAGGTACATCTTCAGAGAAAAGTAATAAGTCATTTCCTGCTTTAAAAGCGGCTAAATCTACTTCTCCAGGTTTTAAAAAACTTGTTGCTGCTTTCATATTTAAAGCATCAGTAAAGATCAGTCCTTCAAAACCTAACTCCTCTTTCAACAACTTCGTTACAATATTATGAGATAACGAAGTAGGAATATCATTAGGTTCATAAGCGGGTAAATTTAAGTGACCTATCATCACACTAGACAGCCCTTCTTCAAATAACTTTTTATACGGATAAAATTCAACTCTATTTAAGCGCCCTTTATCAAAGTCTATTACAGGCAATTTGTGATGTGAATCTGTAGAAGTATCACCGTGTCCAGGAAAGTGTTTTCCTGTTGCGAAAATATCTTGACTCTGATATCCCTGCATAAAGGCACTAGCGCGATCTGTTACTATCTCTCTCGTCTCCCCAAAAGAACGCACTCCGATAATAGGATTCTTTGGATTAATATTAATATCTAATACAGGCCCAAAGTTAAACTGCATACCTAAGCGTTTGGTTTGTTTAGCCATCGCTTCTCCCACTTGATAAATCAAGTCCATATCTTGAACAGCACCCAATGTCATATTATAAGGG
The DNA here is from genome assembly GCF_032073645.1 of Myroides sp. NCBI lineage: Bacteria > Pseudomonadati > Bacteroidota > Flavobacteriia > Flavobacteriales > Flavobacteriaceae > Myroides > Myroides sp. The sequence continues at coordinate 112,864 of NZ_DAMANB010000004.1, read as the reverse complement.
AAACGATAAGTATCTTCTAAACGCATACTCAGTCCCCACTCTCCATCTATACCCACTAACATAGGTACCCTACTTAAAGTCTGTAAACGATTAGTCATTTCTGCTTGACGAACAGGTCCACCTTGAAAGAAAATTAATCCTCCAATATGCTGTTCTTGCACAAGTTTCTCTAAACTCTGTACATGAGCCTCATTTTTATTAGAGTAAGCTGCAACCATAAACAGCTGTCCTATTCGCTCCTCTAAATTCAACGTATTATATACACTATCTACCCATTGTTTCTGTCTAGCTTGATTAAACTTAACCTGTCCAAACGCACTAGAAGCCACAAGAAGTAGTACAACAGTCAATCTTTTCATTAGTTTTTATTTTAGGTCAAAAAAAAATCACCATCAAAAGTCTATTTGATGGTGATTTTGATATCGTAAATATAAATATTAGAATCTATTTAAAAAAACGTGAATGCCAACTTTCAGATGCTGGAACTTCCCAAAATTCTCTAAACTCTCCTAAATCATTCACTAAATTATTGAATACAATCGTATTAGCTGATACAGACTTAGACTTTACTAAATCTTTAAATTCTAATAAAGTTTTAAAAGCAATGAATTCTCCTGTTTTATAAGTAACATTCATCTTATCTAGTAAGTCCACATTATACTTTTGTTCAATATCTTGAATCACACGAACTGAAGCATCTATTGAACATCCTGAAGCAGGGTGTATATCTTGATCCACTGCTAGCACTATAAATCTATTGTAAAAAATCTTATAAGAAGATGCTAATGGTGTAGCATGGGCAGCCCATTCTTCTGTAAAAGCTGCTAACTCCTTATCTATATCTTGAACCTCTTCATCTGAGAACTTACGATTAGATTGGTAAATCCAAACTCTCGAATGATCAGGCATTTCTTCAAATGGTTTAAACATATTTTATAAATCTTCTGCGTTTGCAATTAACTCAGCTACATCTAACACTTTTACTGAGCTTTCTTTTTCTTTAAACTTAACCCCATCTGTAAGCATTGTGTTACAGAAAGGACATCCAGCAGCGATAATCTCTGCATTAGTTCCTATAGCCTCCTCTGTACGCTCTACGTGTACTTCTTTATCACCGTGTTCTGGTTCTTTAAAAAGTTGAGCACCTCCAGCACCACAGCAGAAACCATTTTGTCTAGAACGCTTCATTTCTACTAACTCTGCATCTAATTTTTCAATCAATTGACGCGGAGCTTCATAAACTTGATTAGCACGTCCTAAATAACATGGATCGTGGAAAGTAATTCTCTTTCCTTTAAATTGCCCACCTTCTATAGTCAATCTTCCATCGTCTAAAAGTGATTTCAAAAATTGAGTATGGTGTACAACTTCATATTTACCACCCAAATCAGGGTACTCATTCTTAAGTGTATTAAAGCAGTGAGGACAAGCAGTTACGATTTTTTTAATTTCATATCCATCTAATACTTGGATATTCATCATTGCTTGCATTTGGAATGCAAATTCATTCCCCGCTCTCTTTGCTGGATCCCCAGTACAACCTTCTTCTGTACCAAGTACAGCAAATGATACGTTTGCTTTATTTAATATCTTTACGAATGCTTTTGTAATCTTTTTTGCTCTATCGTCAAAACTTCCTGAACAACCTACCCAGAATAACACTTCTGGTTGTTCTCCTTTTGCCATCATTTCCGCCATGGTAGGCACTACTAAATTTGCTGACATAATCTTGTGTTTATTGAGATAATCCTAAAAAAGGATTATGATAGTTAATGTTTAGTTTTCGTCTTTCCAGTTTAATCTGTCCATTTGGCTATATTGCCATGGAGCAGCATTATTCTCAACATTTTGCATCATGTTGTTTAACTCTACAGGAGCGGCACTCTGTTCCATCACTAAGAAACGACGCATATCCATAATAATAGAAAGTGGACTAATGTCTATAGGACATTCTTCAACACATGCATTACATGTATTACAAGCCCACAATTCTTCTGGTGTAATATAGTCATTTAATAATGTCTTACCATCATCAACAAACTGACCATTATTCGCATCTAATATCTTACTTACATCCTCTAAACGATCACGAGTAGACATCATTATCTTACGCGGAGATAGTTTTTTACCTGTTATATTCTGAGGACAAGAAGAAGTACAACGACCACACTCAGTACAAGAATAAGCATTTAATAACTGTACCCAATTTAAATCCATTACATCTTGAGCACCAAATTTCTCTGGCTCTCCTACAGGTTCTGCTGGTGCAGCGTATGGGTCTGCATTAGGATCCATCATTAAAGAAACTTCTTTCTTAACAGACTCTAAGTTATTAAACTCTCCTTGAGGTTGTAAATTAGCATAATATGTATTTGGGAATGCTAAGAAGATGTGTAAGTGTTTTGAATAATATAAATAATTCATGAACAACATCACCCCTACTATGTGTCCCCACCAACAAAAACGCTCAATGAATGCAACTGTTGCAGGATTAACTCCGTCAAATATAGGGCTGATAAAACTAGAAATAGGAAATGATCCTACTGCTGTATAATGTGTATAACCAATACTCTGAAGATAATAATCTGCAGCATTCATGATTAAAAAGAAACACATCAACACGGTCTCAATGTAGATAATATTATTCGCATCGCGCTTAGCCCAACCTTCCATTTCTGGTTGATTAAAACGTCTAAGTTTAATTATATTTCTACGAATCCAGAATACAACAACTCCAAAGATAACTAAGAAAGCTAGTACTTCAAAAATTCCAATTAATGCATCATAGCCTACACCTAAGAAGCTAAACACTCGATGTGTACCAAACAAACCATCAACGATGATTTCTAACATCTCAATATTAATAATCACAAAACCTACATATACAAAAATATGTAAGATAGCTGGGATAGGTCTTTTCACCATCTTAGACTGTCCTAAAGCTACGCGGATCATGTTTTTCCAACGAGCTGAAGGATTATCTGTTCGATCGATATCTCTTCCTATTTTGATGTTGCGGATTAGCTTCTTTATATTTTTGATAAAGAATCCAAACCCAACAACTAAAAGAAGTAAAAATAATACTTGGCCTAAATACTCCATAGTCGTAATAATTGTTTTCAGTAATTGTTAGTTTTTCTTGTTAGTTGGTTTAGCTGTTTAGTTTATTATTCCTTAACCTCTGCAGTTTTCTCTTCTTCTGTTGCTTGATAAGGTGTCGCTTTCTTACCAAATAAAGAGAAATGTACATAACGTTTTGGATGTTCTTTTAAGTCGCGTAATAAAGCTTCTAATTCTTTACTTGCTCCTTCTAAGTTACTATATAATTGTTCATCTTTCAATAATTTACCAACAGACCCCTTACCGCCTTGGATATCTCCCATGATTTTCTCCATACTTGCAGTAGCGTTATCTAAGTTAGTAAAAGTAGATTTGATATCCAAAGCCTTTAAATCTGTAGAAATAGAAGCAAAGTTGCTACTCATCGTGTTTAAGTTAGTCAACGTACCGTCTAACTTAGGCTGAGTCGCTGCAACCATCTGATTAGTAGCTGCCATTAACTTATTAGCACCTGCTAAAGTACCATCTAATTGAGTCATTGCGCTTTTTAAACTCTGCTGTGTATTCTCATCCATTATATTATTAACAGAAGCTAACATTGTATTTAAATTGGCTAAAGCCTCTTCTACTTTTAACTGTAAAGGTTCAATTTGTTTTGTCAACTTCTCAGTCATATCTAAAACTACCTCTCCTTTAAGCGTTTGTCCAGACTCAGCGAAATTTGTATCTCCAAATAAAGGATCTATCATAATTCCTTTACCTCCTAATAATCCAGGAGAGTAAATCTTAGCTACACTATTCTTAGATATATTTATTTTTTGAGTCATCAATAACTCAACTTTTAATTTTCCTGAAGTATTATCTAAATCGATCTTAGATACTTTCCCTACGACTAAACCATTAATGGTAACCGTTGAAGAAGTAGTCAATCCTTCTACATTATCGTATTCTACATAAAATCTAGTACTGTTATCAAATATGTTTCTCCCTTTTAAAAATGAGTAACCCCAAATGAACAAAGCAATAGCTCCTAATACTAAAATCGCTGTTTTAATTTCTCTTGATATTTTCAAAACTTTTCATTTTTATAACACGCAAAAATAAACTTTTATTTCTAAAGCGCTTGATATTATTTTAATGCTTCCTCTACTGTAATCACTTTACCATCCTTGAATGCTACAATAAATGCAGAACTGTGTCCTTTATCCTTTGCTACTTTCTGATTTTGTTTCGCTGTCTCATAGTCACTTGTCTCCCCGTAATAATATTTACTAAGATTTCCTACGCGCATTGTCGTCACTCCTCTTAGTCCTTTAAAATTCTCAGGTTTTAAAGCTAACACTTTTGATCCTGCTGCAATTTGCACTTTAAAAACAACTTTTTTAGTGTTTGAACTACTTTCTTTTCGAGAATTAGTAATTGTCTCGTTAGTTGTAGTCTTTCTACTATTATCAACTTTAGCCGTTGCTTTATCATTAGAATCTGCTAATACTAGAGTTTTACTACCTCCATAATAAGCTGCTTTATAATCAATAATCCCTTGTGCTATAGAACGTGCTAATTCTTTCTGTCCTTTACTTGAAGTCAAATAATTCCCTTCTGCTGTATTAGAAACAAACCCTAACTCTATCAATATACTAGGCATAAAAGCCCCGTGTAATACCCAGAACGGACCTTGTTTTACTCCTCTATTCTTTCTCTTCAGATCATTTGTAAAACCATCCTGTACTCTACTTGCTAAGTCAATACTCTGATGAATATAATCTTCTTGTAATAGCGTTAATCCTATAATAGATTCAGGCGATGACGGGTCAAAGCCTGCATACTTAGTCTTATAATCATCCTCCATCATAATCACCGAGTTCTCCGTCTTAGCTACATCTAGGTTAGATTTATTCTTACTAAGCCCCATTACATAAGTCTCAGTACCAGAAGCAGATTCACTATTAACACCATTACAGTGAATAGATACAAATACGTTTCCATTGTTATCATTAGCTAATACAGATCTCTCCTTTACTGGAACGAACACATCTGTCTTACGAGTATAGAACACTTCTATATCAGATTGTTTTTCTAATATCTTACCTACCTCTAAAGCTACTGCTAATACAATATCCTTTTCTACATTCTTCTTATGGTTAGTACCAGTATCTTTTCCTCCATGTCCAGGATCTAATACAACTTTAAATTTTTTCCCATTCTGTGCTTGTATAGAGAAACTCAGGAAAAGAATAGCTAGTAAGGCAAACAGTTTAGAACGACTGTAATTCATATAAATGATATTTATAACGTTTTATAATTTAAATAAAAATACATTTTCAAAAAAAATATATGTAAGTTTGACACGTTAAAAACAACGCGCTTAATTTTACAAAAATAGCATATATATAGGTTTGCGAACAAATATTTTTAATATCGTTTTCATTTTATTGGTTTTTGGAGCAACTTTAACACAAAAAGGGATTGCACAAGACAACAATAAGAAATTTACAGCTGTAAATACTACACTAAAAAGAGATTCTATAGTTACCACCTCAGACACTATAGACAAACTTGCTGTACCCTCTATCCAGGATACACTTAAAAAACAAAAAGACACCATAGTTCCTGCTAATAAACCTCTTCTCGAAGAGATGGTTTATAGAAAAGCAAAAGACTACGAAGCTCTAAACTTAGCAAAAAAAGAAATTACGTTATATAATGAAGCTGAAATACGCTATCAAGATTATGAACTAACTGCAGGTAAAATCATTTTCAATTATGAAAAAAACGAAATCTATGCAGGAGGTATTAAAGATAGTGTTGGTAATATGTCGCAATATCCTGTTTTTAAACAAGGGTCACAGATTGTAGAGCCAGATTCTATCCGCTTCAATACAAAAACTAAAAAAGCATTAGTCTTTAAATCTCGTACTTCACAAGGTGAATTTAGAATTAAAGCAGAAGTGAGTAAAAAGGAGAATGACTCTGTTTACTTCATGAAAGATGTAATCTTTACTACTGCTAAAGATTTAGATGATCCAGAATACTACTTCCGTACCAATAAGGTTAAGTTAGTTCCTGGCAAAAAAGTAGTTACAGGAGTTACCAATATGGTGATTGCTGATGTACCTACACCTCTAGGATTGCCTTTCGCTTTTTTCCCTATGTCAGAGAAAGCCGAATCAGGATTTATCATCCCAAGCTTTGGTGATACCAATCAACAAGGATACTATATTCAGAATGGTGGTTATTACTTTGCGATAAGTGATAAAATGGATTTAAACGTATTAGGGGATTATTATACCAATGGTAGCTGGGGATTGAGACTTAACAGTTCTTATGCTCAACGTTATAAATATAACGGACGTGTTTTAATCCGTTATGAAAACAATATCTTCTCTGAAAAAGGACTTCCAGATTACGCATCTAGTAAGCTATATAATATTCAGTGGAATCACAGTCAAGATGGTAAAGCTAATCCTAACTCGCGATTCTCTGCGTCTGTTAACTTAGGTAGTAGCCAGTACTTCAGACAATCAAACAATACCTATAACGTAGGAGCTTCTATGAATAACACCATGAGCTCATCTGTTAGTTACCAACGTACTTTCGAAAGTGTACCGCAAGTGAATATGTCACTTACTGCTACTCACTCTCAATCAACAAATACGAAGGAGATTAACATGACTCTTCCTACATTACAAGTAAACGTAGATCGTGTATTCCCTTTTGCACCAAAATACGGTTCTAAAAAAGGTATTATTAAGAACTTAAACTTCTCGTATTCTGTACGTGGAGAAAACCGTGTAAAAACACACGAAGATTACTTCTTTAAAAGAGAAATGTTCGACAGTTTAAACACAGCATTCCAACACAGTATTCCGATTGCAACAAACTTTAAAATATTCAAGCACTTCTCTGTAACGGCAGGTGCTTCATATAATGAAGTTTGGTACTTCAATACCATAGAGAAAAAATACAACGCACAAACTAATAAAGTTGATGACATTAGAGTAAATGGATTCGACAGCTTTAGAACATATAATGCTAATGCTAGTATTGGGACAACTATTTATGGTACATTCAACTTTGGAGAAGACAAAAGAATCCAAGCTATACGTCACGTAATGCGTCCAAGCATTGGGTATTCTTATACACCTAGTTTTGAACAGTACTATGACACCTATGCCATAGATGCTACAGGACAAACATTCCAAGATTATACTCGCTTCCAAAATGGTATTTTTGGAGCCCCAGGAAGATATAACTCTAATATGATGAACTTTAACTTAAGTAACACTTTTGAAGCGAAAGTTAGAGATGATGATAATGAAAAAGGTGAGCCGAGAAAAGTAATGCTTTTAAACAGCTTAAACTTCTCTACGAGTTATAATATGTCTGCTGACTCACTGAAGTGGTCTCCTGTACGTGTAAGTGCTGGTACAGCTCTATTTAAAGATAAAATGCAAATTAACTTTGGAGCGACACTTGACCCTTACGCATTAGACAACAACAATAGACGTATAGATACTTACAATATTAACAACGGAGGAAGTCTATTCCGTCTGACAAGTGCTAATATGACTGTAAACTGGTCTCTATCTAGTAAAGATGCCATGTTCGGTAATGCTGAAGACAAAAAGAATCAAAACTCTTTAGACAATGGTGGACGTGCTGATGATTTATTTGGTAGAGCTGTAGAATTAGGAAACCAGAAGAAAAGTACATTAGGTGATGAAGATGAAGACAAACCTTTTGGTGGTTTCTTTAATGCTAAACTACCTTGGGATTTAACCTTTGCCTACTCCATGACTTATAACAACTCATCGAGGCAGAACGAGATAGTCAATAACTCAGTCATGGTATCCGGAAATGTAGATGTCACACCTAATTGGAAAGTAGGTTTCTCTACTGGTTATGACTTTGTTCAGAAAGGAGTTACCTTTACTCAATTAAGATTTGAACGTGATTTGAAGAGTTGGAGAATGGACTTCTCTTGGGTACCTATCGGAACCTATACAAGTTGGGGATTCTTTATTGGTATACGCTCATCAATGTTAAGCGATATCAAATGGGAAAAACGTAAAGCTCCAGACAAAATATACAGATAAAAATAATTCAGAAAGAGGAGGCGTATTTTTACTCCTCCTCTTTTTTTAAAACTATACTTTATGAAGAAAATTATCAATTCAGACAAGGCACCTGCCCCTATCGGACCATACAATCACTCAGTAATGACTGGTGGTCTATTATTCATCTCAGGTCAAATTCCTTTTAATCAAGCAACAGAAACGCTTGTAACAACAGGTATTGAAGACGAAGCAAAACAAGTAATGGCTAATCTACAAGCGATACTAGAAGCAGCAAATATGACATTCGAAAACGTTGTTAAAGCAACTATTTTCTTAACAGATATGAATGACTTCGCTAAAGTAAATGAGATATACGGAAGCTTCTTTACAGCTGCTACAGCACCTGCTAGAGAATGTATTCAAGTAGTAAAATTACCTAGAAATGTAAATGTAGAAATATCTATGATAGCTTCTAAATAAGTAGAAAGCACAGTATTAAAAAGGGGTGATTATTAATTAATAATCACCCCTTTTTAATACTCTTATTTTTTACTTCTAGATTCCCATAAATTGAAAAGCTTTTGCTTTCTCTAATTTATTATTAACCAAACCTGCATATTGTTGTTTTTTAGAAACATCTAACTTCCTAACTCCTGACTTATCACTAAAGTCAATTGATTTTAAATCTAGCCACATTGGAGTTAACGCAATTGGATCCTCATAATAGTATACTAAGTTCTTTTGATCAGATACTGTTCTCCACTTAGTAGAAGACAAATTAGGCTCTCCATCTATATGCACTCCATATGGAACAGAAACATTTCTAATAATACTAAAAGCTGCTCCTATAGATACTTTTTCGTCATCACTTTGTTCTACTGCTTTTGCATAATATGAAGCACGTGCAAAACGATCTTCAGATCTACCTGTACCAGGTAACACTTTATTACCAGGCAAATAGTTCCAATAATCTCTAATTGCCAACTGCTTATCATATGTAGGTGAATTCGCTACCACAGTATAAGAAGAATCGTGATAAATTTTTAACTTTCCATCAATAAACTCAAAAATAGCATTATCTCCTTTTGCATCAGATATTGTTAAGTGTACAGTTGCCAATGAAGTACGCCCTGGTGTATTAGCCGTAACTACAATCAAAGGGTTCTTCTGTAAGTCAGTTACAGCTTCATTTACATCTGCATAATTATCTAACACATACTGAGCCCATGCTGCCAAGCTAATTCCTTTGTCCTTCCCATCAGGATTGTACTCTGGATATTGAGATTCTACTAACCAAAGAATATTAGCCACCAACCCTTTTTCATTCATTCCATCGGTAGTTGCAATATCAAATGCAGAAGTTATAACACTTCCGTACTTAGACTTCCATTTTATTGAAGCCTTCCCTACTTCTCCATTGCGTTCCATCCCTCTTGGAAACACCCATATATTAGGCATAATCTCTTCTTTCCAGTCCATCGAACGCGCTGTGATAACAGTATTATTTGGCCCTTTATAAACAACTCTTGTACATGCATCAGCTTCAGTCAATCCAAAGATAAATGCTCCCAAAACAAAAGCTCCTGTAAACACTCTTTTTATTCTTTTCATAATAAACATAGTTAAGTTCCTACTAAATTAGCTATTTAATTAATCACTCAAAAGCAATTAAACAAAATATAACATCTTTTATCTTCCTTCTTAAATAAATTACTATTTTTAAAATAAACGATTTTTACTTTAAAAATATACTAGGTTGTTCCAAACACCATGCCTATTTATTTTTAGGTGTTCTTTTTAATCTAATACAGACGAGAGTATTCTAATCTTATTGAAATCAATCTTTAGCGAATCTTAGATTCAACCAACAAACGTAACAGTAATTAATATTTTTAAATTAAAACATAAATTACAACTTCGATATTTATGAATAATCAGAACGTTCAGCTTGCACTTTCTAGGGGATTACTAGGGGTTTTCTAGGGCTTTCCTTGCCCAGAAGGTGTCTTTCTCGAAGAAATGTGCAAGAAACCCGCAAGCAAACCCCTAGCAAGTCAATACAAAACTATCTTTAGCATCTCAAGTAATATTGAGAAGAAATGGAGTTCTTGCTAACAACTCTGTAAATGAGCTATTTAAATATTTTTCCCATTTGTAATTGCTAAAAACTAATTGTCACACGTACGCAAGTTTTTACCTACAAAAAAAGGCACATAATACTTATGCGCCTATTCCCTTTATATTTGTCTAGTTTTTTTCTAGAATTTCCTTACTTAATTGTACTGATAGCATTTAACAACAACTGAGCTGAAGCTTCATTTGTTGCCAAAGGTACATTGTGTACATCACATACTCGTAATAACATATTAATGTCTGGCTCATGAGGGTGTTTTCCTAGAGGATCTTTAAAGAATAGCACCATGGCAGTCTTTCCTTCCGCTACTCTTGCAGCAATCTGAGCATCTCCCCCTAATGGTCCAGAAAGCATACGCTTTACCTTAAAGCCTGCATCCTCTGCCATACTTCCTGTAGTTCCTGTACCAATCAATGATATTCCTTCACTTGATAGAATTTCTCTGTTTTTTTTGATAAACTCTAACATTTCTTTCTTCTTAGCATCATGTGCTACAATTGCTATTTCCATACTTGTTATTATTTATGATATTCAATTAATCCGTCTAGTGGCTTTTGAATTATTTTTCCGACCTGAATATTATGTTCAGCCATCACTTCTCTAAACTCATCTTGTAAAAAATATGCCACAGAACCCACAAAGTGTACAGGTACACTAGTATACTCTGGGTTATTCTTTATATAGTGATTTACAAAAAAAGATATTTGCTCTCTAATCATTTCTTGAAAAAAAGCTTTATCCTTATGCTCAATCAAAAAAGGCAAAAAGGAAGCCATATAAGCATTAGGGTTTTCTTTCTTATAAAAATTGTACTTCACTACATCAGCATCTACATCATATTTACTTTTAAATAAATCTGCTAATTCTTTAGGCATCATTTTTAAAAAGAAACTCTTGATCATTAATCTACCAAGTGCACTTCCACTACAATCATCCATAGCCATAAAACCTAAGGACTCTATTCTCTGATATACTTTCTCTCCATCAAAGTAAGAGACATTAGATCCTGTACCATTAATACAGACTATTCCTTTTTCTCCTTTGCCTACAGTCGCGTAAATAGCCGCATAAGTATCTTCGTGAACATTAATGTTTTTACAATTCGCAAAGTAATCTTCAGCAAATCTTTTAACGATATTTTTTGTACGATCAGACCCACACCCTGAACCATAAAAATAAAGTTCTTTAACCTCGTCTTTATTCTTACAGATATCAGGCACTGTATTAACGCGGGTAAAGAACTCATCTAAAGTAATAACTTCGGGATTTAGTCCTAAACTAGTCACCGAAGTTATAACATTATTATTCTGGTCAAAGAAAATCCAATCAGCCTTAGTGGAACCACTATCGACGATTATTTTCATTTAAACTATTTAATTATTTTAAATTATTCATTAAGATAGCCATATCAACCATCTTAGCAGAATAACCATACTCGTTATCATACCAAGCAACAAACTTAAAGAAAGTACTGTTTAATCCAATACCTGCTTTAGCATCTACAATACAAGTATGCGGATCAGATACAAAATCTTGAGACACAACATCCTCTTCTGTATAAGCCATCACCCCTTTTAGTTCGTTCTCACTTGCTTTCTTCAATACAGCTAATACTTCTTCATAAGATGTTTCTTTAGCTACTTTAACTGTTAAATCTACAGCAGATACGTCAGCAGTAGGAACACGCATAGACATCCCTGTAAGTTTTCCTTTTAATTCTGGAATAACTTTACCTACAGCTTTAGCAGCACCTGTAGAAGCAGGAATAATATTATTCATAGCAGAACGTCCACCTCTAAAATCTTTCTTAGAAGGTCCATCTACTGTAAACTGTGTAGCTGTTACAGCATGTACTGTAGTCATTAAAGCTTCTACAATACCAAAATTATCATTAATAACTTTAGCTAATGGCGCTAAACAGTTAGTAGTACAAGAAGCATTAGAAACGATTGTATCTGTAGCTTTCATATCTTTCTCATTCACTCCCATAACATACATTGGAGCAGTTCCTGATGGAGCAGAGATTAATACTTTCTTAGCTCCTGCATCGATATGTTTTTGCGCGCTATCTAATTCTTTAAAGATACCTGTACAGTCAGCTACTACATCTACTTTTACTTCATCCCATTTTAATAAAGAAGGATCTTTCTCAGCTGTTACACGGATTGTTTGTCCATTCACTACTAAATGACCATCTTTTACTTCTACAGTTCCATCAAAACGACCGTGAACAGAGTCAAACTTAATTAAATAAGCTAAGTGCTCTACAGCCATTAAATCATTAACTGCTACTATCTCAACATTAGGATTCTTTACAGCTTCTCTTAACATTAAACGTCCAATACGTCCAAAACCGTTAATACCAATTCTTGTTTTCATAATTCTATTTCGTTTTATTATTTCTTTTAAATTGTGATGATATCAGATACTCTAAGTAGTTCCTGATCTATTGGAGAATGACCTTTTACTGCTTGTTCTAATGGTGTAAGCGCTACTTGATCATTGATTAAACCAACCATATAGTTGCGTTCTCCTGCTAATAACGTTTCAACCGCTTTCACACTCAATCTACTTGCTAATACACGGTCGAAGCAAGATGGCGCTCCTCCTCTTTGCATATGTCCCAATACAGACACACGCACTTCGTATTCTGGCAAATTAGTTTCTACGTATTCTCCTATTTCAAATACATTTTTACCTAATTTTTCACCTTCTGCTACGATAACTATACTAGATGATTTTCCTGATTTTTTACTTTTCTTTAGAGATTCTAGTAGACGCTCCATTCCCATATTCTCTTCTGGAATAAGAATCTCTTCTGCTCCAGCTCCAATACCTGCATTCAGTGCGATATGACCTGCATCTCTCCCCATAACTTCTACAAAGAATAAACGTTTATGTGAGCTGGCAGTATCTCTAATTTTATCTACAGCATCTACTACTGTATTTAAGGCAGTGTCAAACCCAATAGTATGACTTGTACCGTGTATATCATTATCAATAGTACCTGGAATTCCCATTACTGGAATGTCATACTCCTTGCTCAATATCATAGCTCCTGTAAAACTTCCGTCTCCACCAATAACAATCAATGCATCAATACCTGCATTCTTTAAGTTCTCATAAGCTGTTTTACGACCTTCCTCAGAACGGAAAGCTACGCTTCGAGCTGTTTTAAGGATAGTACCTCCTTTATTAATAATGTAATTTACATCACGAGGACCCAATACTTCAAAATCACCTTCAACTAATCCTTGAAATCCTCTAAATATTCCTACACACATTACATCGTGAAAAGAACAAGTACGAACAATTGCCCTAATTGCTGCGTTCATCCCTGGAGCATCTCCTCCAGAAGTTAAGACACCGATCTTTTTAATCGCCTTACTCATATTTTATCGTTTTGAGTAAATTTACGAATAATAGACCATTTTAACAAAAATAGAAGCCCCTTATTCTACCTCTATTTTGTTAAATTATAAGTGTCTGACGGAGCTGTAGATGACTTCCTTCTATTCTCATAAAACTTGATAAAATCCCTATTAAAGTCAGAGTCTGGCAACTCTTCTGATCGGTTAGTATCTTGCTTTTTATTCTTACTTTGGTCTTTTTCTCTTGTTTTAGCTCTATTTAAGATTTTTGAGATCAATTCTTTAAAAGTATCAAAATCTACTTCATAAGACAATCCTACACCTTGCGTATATCCAATCCCTTCACCGATATAGTTAATATCATTTTCGCGATTAAATACTCTTGCACTTAAAGACCCTTCTTCATTAAGGCGTAACATCACCTCTACATCCCCTACGATCACAGACTGCTCTACTCCTCCTACAGGTACACCCAGTTTACCATTGACAGAAATACGATCGTTAACTTTAGTCGAGAAGGTTACCCCTACACGTCCTTCCGTTTGTGTATAAGGATTTCGCTCTCCTTGTGCATAGTTTAACCCTACTTTAAACTTATCATCCTCATCAGAGAATATCTCATCAAAAATACTACTAGCACGCTCAAATAAACTTCCTGCTAATGTAGAAGAAGAGTTATCAGAAGAGAAGAATGCTCCTGTAGCTAACAGAGCCATCGCTTGACGCTCACGCATATCACGTTCACTCAGCCTATAATCTAATTCTGACTTCACTACAGAACTCACTGTTGGGAAGTTGATTTCAAAGTCTACCTCAGGATTACTTAAACTACCATTTAAGACAATAGCAACATCTGTAGGTACTTTTCTATTGATAATAGAGTTATCTATGATTACACTTGGATTTGCATCTGTATGATAAATTGCCTGCAAGTCTAACATTGCATTCATAGGATCTCCATCCCAACGAATCGTACCATACTTCTTCACAACAAATTTCTTATCAATCAATCCACCATATCGGAAGTTATATTCTCCTTCATACGCCTGGAAGTCACCCCACATATTAAACTTACCTAAAGTGTTTATCTCCATCGTGATAAATCCTGCTCCTCTACCTCGCATAGCATGTCCTGACTCACGATCTAATATAATTTCAATCTCTGCATCAGGAGTTAATACAAACTCAAAGTCAAGCTCTATACCACTGTTTCGATACCTATACATATCATACTCTTTTCCTTTGAGACGCAAAGCCTTTTCTTGAGGCGATAAGAAGTGTATAAAGTTATTCTCACCAGTACCTTGCGCTTCTTTCAACGGAATCTTAATAGCGGTTCCTTTATTAGATGTCGCATTAATATTAATAGCTAACATCTCTACAGGTCCACTTAACTTAGCCATTCCATTAATAAAGGCTTTACCATAATAGATACTTCCCTCTTCGAATTTAGTATCTAAGGCTAATAAATTAGGAGAGGAAAGCACTAAATTCAATGCCCAATCATTAAACGCCTTATGAGAAATATCACCGTCTATAATTCCTTCAGTTTTATGTTTTGAATCTATAATACGCACTTTACGCAATATAAACTGACGCTCTGTTAAATCTAAAGCAGCATCTTCTTCAAAATTATAATCTACTCCAGTGAACTTAGACTTCATACCTGCCTTATTTAGGTGTAATCGTCCATTCACCTCAGGTTTCTTCGCTGTACCCTGAATATTAATTTTTCCTGATGTAGTTCCTCTTACATCAGAAACAATTGTTTTAAGTAAAGGTTCTATCGGTTTAACAGAAAAATCTTTAAATCCTGATTCTAGATTTAATTGCATCTGTTTATTGACAATAGCTAAATCACCATTTAAATAGAACTTTTCTTTCTCATTATCCACAATGCTAGACTGAACTTTAAAGTTCTTTAAACGCTCATCTCCGTCAACATGGAAAGCTAAATCTCCTAGCCTAACCTTATTGACAGCTAGTTCATCTATATTGATATTTACCTTAGGTTGGAACACATCTTTAACCTGAGAGAAATGTAAATCACCATCTATATTACCAGCGAACTCTAGATTAGAAATATCAGGGGCAAACTTAGCTAAGTCTACTTGCTTAAACTCTAAATCAAAGTGTTTGTAAGTTGAATCTCTTACTGCGCCTGTCAGATTGACCTCTTGTCCATTATGTGATAATGATAAATCATCAATAGTAAAGTCCTCTAACTTCTTATTAAAAATAACTTTATTCTTCTTATTATCACTTTCATTAATACTCCACAAGAAGTCTTTTAGGAAGATATCTGACTTCTTAAACCCTACTACAGATAAGTTTTCTTCATTAATAGTGTGGTATAAGTTCAGATTAAATTTATCTTTTCCATGCGTCCCTCCTTTAAACTCAGAACGAACAAATAGTGTATCATTATGAGTCAAGTTTAATAAATTAAAATCTGTGATACGATAAAACTTAGATTTCATACTATCCAGTGAAACATAAGTATTATATAAAGGGTTAGAGTTATTTACATCTAACAATACATTGTAAAAATTGAAATCTTCAATACCAATACTTGGTGAAGAGAAGTTCAGTTTAAAAATATTATCATCGTTATCTATATTTCCCTCAACATGTGTTGATGCACTTAAAGTCAATTGTGGCAAAAACACCTCTATTAACCTATTGTGTACTGTAATGTCAAAATCTAGATATTGTTCTTCTTTAATCTTATAAGGTGAGTAGTTAGTATATAAACTTCCTAGTGCATTAGTAAACAATGCTCTTAAATCCTTAAACAAGAACTTTCCTTTAATATACCCCTCTATTGCCTCCTGTGACACAAAAGAAATAAGACGTTCATTCTCTGGATTAAATTCCGAATTTAATGTAAAATGACCGAATACATACTCATCTTTACTATTGATATAAGTAGTATTTCGCATTGTAAATGTACCTGCTAAATCATCAAGAGTATTACCTGAAGCTTTAAACTCAAACTGTCCTTTAAATTTAGAAAGTGTATCATTTACTAAATGTAATGCATATAAATCTGCGTAGTCAACATCTGCAATGAAATCATAGTTCTTAACTTCTGAACTCAAATCTATCATCCCATTAAAGTCTAACTGCAAATTAGGGTCTTGGCTGTGTACTAAACCGCGATAATAAGGCATCTTTAACAATCCATCTACCGCAATATTCGTGTACTTATACTTAGCGAAGTCAAAAGAGAACACATCACCTTTAATACTTGTGTTTAAAGATTTTTGATTAAAACCAACTCCATCAACCTCTAAATCTACAGAAGTCAAACCAAAATTCTGGTTCTTTATAAATTCTCCTAAGTCAAACTTCTCTAAAACAATATCCCCTTTATAAGCAGCTAGATTAGGATTATCAAGATTTACTATATCTATAACAGCTTTTCCTTTTCCAATAGACGTCAATAAATCAATATCTGTTTTTAGGGTGCGCTTCGTCATCTCGATATCTCCTTTGATATCTACTTGTCCAAGATTAGTTAATTCTGTAGGTAGTAGTTCATGCAATAACTCAGGCATTAACCCTACAATGTGATCACGAGTAATGAATAGTCGATCCACATTAGCCTTCATCCAGAACGGCTTTACTTTATCGAATACATTTCTAAAACTAAATACCCCTCTCACATTAGACATATTGTCATCTACTAGATTTACATTTTTCATTGTAAAATCGTTCATCACACCATTAATATGCCCTGTAACATATACCATCTTGTTTTCTGCGAAAATACCTGTAAAGGCATTTAAATCTGAGGAATTCAGCACTGCTTTTCTAATCTCAAAATCCCAATTCACCTTATCTACGAAGTACTTCATATCTCCTAAAGCATAAGTGAACTTAAGATCTCCTTCTATAGCCGACTTTTTCGTTTGTAAATCTAGCTTCTCCATAGAGATACTAGTTTTAGTATGAGTAAAATTACCTGATAGATTTGTCACGCCCATACCCCAGTTATCCTCAAAACTAGATTTCAAAACATTAGCATAAATATCAGGTCCTTTAATAAAGAAATCTTCTACTTCTCCATTAATATTTTTAAAATCTATTGCTACTGGTGTTTCAGCTTCATCGTCAGAAATAATTAAATGAGTATTTTTAATTGTTAGATGAGAAGATTTTAGTCTAAACTTACCTTCCCCCTCTTTTCCATCATCAAATGCATTAATCAACTGATCTAAAGTTGTAAACTCTTCTCCTTTGTATTTATGTATTCTTAAATACAGCCCATCTACCTTAGTTTTACCAAAATATAATCTCCCTTGAATAAGTTCATTAAAATCTGAAATACTCGTTGTAAAGGCTTTTATTTCTATAAAATTAGTATCGTGATTATCCTTTGCAGTAACCTCTTTCAATGTAACTCGACCAAATACACTGACTGCTAGTCTTTCTATCTCTAACTTAGTACCAAACTGGCTATTAATCTTCTCCATAGCTTGCTGAGCCAGAAAGGTTTGAACCACAGGCAAAGACAGTGCCCCTGCAATGATCACAACCAAGCTAAAGACAGCCAATAATAGGCGAAAAAGTATTTTATTAAATTTTTTGATAACTATTAATGTTTTAAATTTGCCCCAATCTACTCGTGGTTTCTTATAAAAACCAAACAATAAGCAAATTTATATAATTTTCCATAGGGTTGGGTAGATTTTACCTTAATAAATTATACAATTATAGAATATTAAAATGTCTTTAAAACCTACCTATATTTTAGCCATAGAGAGCTCATGTGATGATACTTCTGCCGCAATCATGGCTGATAACAAAGTATTGTCA
Organism: Myroides sp.; assembly: GCF_032073645.1. NCBI lineage: Bacteria > Pseudomonadati > Bacteroidota > Flavobacteriia > Flavobacteriales > Flavobacteriaceae > Myroides > Myroides sp. The sequence goes on along the minus strand of NZ_DAMANB010000004.1, from coordinate 94,421 downwards.
AACATAGTCGCAAGACAGGAAATACACGAAGAGTATGGAGGTGTTGTTCCTGAACTAGCATCTCGTGCTCATCAACAGAACATCGTTCCTGTGGTTGACATTGCTCTTAAAAAAGCAGGAATAACGAAGGATGACTTAGATGGTATTGCCTTTACACAAGGCCCTGGACTAATGGGGTCACTATTAGTAGGCGGATCATTTGCCAAGAGTTTATCTCTAGCTCTTGATATCCCATTAGTGGCTGTAAATCATATGCACGCCCATATCTTATGTCATTTTATAGATGAAGAAGGATATGACAAACCTGAGTTTCCTTTCTTAGCAATGACCATCTCAGGTGGACATACGCAAATCGTGAAGGTAAATAGTTTCTTTGACTTAGAAATACTAGGAGAAACCACAGATGACGCTGTAGGAGAAGCTTTTGACAAATCTGCTAAAGTGCTGGGATTCCCTTACCCTGGAGGTCCTTTAATTGATAAATATGCTAAAGAAGGTAATCCTAAAGCATTTGTTTTTACAAAACCTAAAGTAGACAGACTGAACTTTAGTTTCAGTGGTTTAAAAACACAGTTCCTTTATTTTATTCAAAAAAATGTAGCCACTAACCCTAATTTTATTGAAGAAAACAAAGCTGATATATGTGCCTCTATTCAGTATACCATTATCCAAATCTTACTAGACAAGCTTAAACTTGCAGTTAAAGAAACGGGGATTAAGCAAATCGTTATTGGTGGTGGTGTATCTGCTAACTCTGGTATTAGACAAGCGCTTAAAGAAGGAGAGAAAAAATATAAGTGGAAAGCATTCATCCCTAAATTTGAATATACAACAGATAATGCTGCTATGATTGGAATAGTAGGGTACTATAAATACAAAGAATCTATTTTTGCTGATTCTTCAGTAGTTTCTAAAGCACGTATTGAATTCTAAAACTTAAGTATGCAATTATTTTATTCGCCAGAAATCGAAAAAGGACAAACATCTTTCACTTTTGATAAAGATGAAAGTAAACATATCATCAAAGTACTAAGACGTAAAATGGGAGATCTCCTATATGTTACCAATGGTAAAGGTACTTTATTTACAACCAAAATCACTTTAGACTCAGACAAAAAATGTGTTACTGAGATTATCGATTCTGAAGATCAAGCTCCTACTCCATTTCGCCTACATTTAGCCGTTGCTCCAACGAAAATGAACGAGCGTTATGAATGGTTTTTAGAGAAAGCAACAGAAATAGGGATACACGAGATAACGCCAATTATTTGTGACCATTCTGAGAGAAAAATAGTAAAGACAGAGCGATTTGAAAAAATTATTCAATCCGCAATGAAACAATCTTTACAATATCATTTACCTATTCTAAACGAACCAATAAGCTTAAAAGACTTTTTAAATCAAGATCATCAAGGAGAAAAATATATTGCTCATTGTGAAGAAACCGAAAAAGTCTTACTAAAAGATAGCATAGATATTCACAAAAATTATTTACTTTTAGTAGGTCCAGAGGGAGACTTCTCTACCAATGAAATTAACTTAGCATTAGCAAAAGGATATCGACCAGTATCACTAGGACATACAAGATTAAGAACAGAAACAGCCGCTTTAGTAGCCGTGCATAGTTTCGTATTTACAAATGAATAAAAATCATTATTATGGTGGATGCTAAGACGATTTCTAAAGGAATAATACGTGCAGTTATAATTCTATTTTCTCTTGCTGTATTAGGTCAAATGCTTTTGCAAATTAGTTCAATATTTATATATACTGGATTTGCCTTTGTATTGGCTTTAATTGGCAAGCCTATTGTAGAATTTTTAAGAAGAAAACTTCGTCTATCTAAAGTATTTGCTGTTACTTTGACAGTTATCCTTTTCTTAGCCTTCTTCCTAAGCTTCATATTCATGTTTATCCCTTTATTCACTACACAAGCTCAAAACTTGTCTGTATTGAATACATCACACCTACAAGAAGATTTCAATGGCCTTATACGCAAGATAGACTTCTATTTAGACACAAAAGGATTCAGCTTAGATAAAATAATAGAAGGAGCTAATTTCCGATCTCATTTAAAGTTAGACTTTGTACCTAACCTATTTAATACCATACTAGGTTTGCTAAGTGAATTTGGAATGGGAGTTTTTGCTATTCTATTTATCACCTTCTTCTTTTTAAAAGATCAAGTTTTACTTGAATATCAATTCAAAAAGCTATTTCCTAGCAAGCACGAGATTAAAGTTTTGAAATCAATCGATAAGATAAACAACCTTCTATCACGTTACTTTTTAGGTCTAGTTGCACAGATGTCTATAATATTTGTACTCGCTTTTATCCTATTAGCAGTAGTAGGAGTTAAAGGAAGTCTAATGATTGCCTTCTTAGTCGCTATATTGAATATCATTCCATACATTGGACCTCTTATTGGTAATATATTATCTGTCCTATTTACGATGTTAAGTTTTATAGGTGATAACTTTAGTGAAGTTACCTTACCTAAGGCAATTACCGTAATGCTTGGCTTCTTATTTATACAACTAATAGACAATGTTATCAATCAACCTTTAATCTTTTCTAATAGCGTTAAATCACATCCACTAGAAATATTTATTGTTATTCTTGCAAGTGGAATGTTTGGAGGAATATTTGGTATGATAGCGGCAGTGCCTATTTACACTTGTATCAAAGTAATTGGTAAAGAATTCTTACCAAACAATAAATTTGTACAATTACTCACAAAGAAATTATAATTGAAAACAGAACTATTCTTATCACAAGAAGTACAACAATATATACAAGATCATTTAAATAGTGATCTAACTAAAATAGCATTTAAAAAGAGCCCTTTTGAAGATATCTCTATGAGTGACTTATTAACTCAAATAGAATCAAAAAAGAAAACTAAAGACAAACTACCAACTTGGTTTGAAACAGAAAATATCCTGTTCCCAAAAAAGCTTTCTATAGAACAAACCTCATCCGAACCTTGTGCATCTTATAAAGCTTCACTAATATCTGGTGACACTTTGATAGATCTAACAGGTGGTTTTGGTATAGACTGTTATTATTTTAGTAAAAACATAAAGCAAGTATTGCATTGTGAGATGCAAGAAGACCTTAGCGAAATAGTTCGTCTTAATAATCAGGCATTAGGAGTTGATAATATTAAGTGCCATACTGGTGATAGTTTAGACTACTTGGCTCAACATAATCAACCATGGGATTATATCTATGTAGATCCACATAGAAGAAATGACTCTAAAGAAAAAGTGTTTTTCTTAAGTGATTGCGCCCCTAATGTACCTGAGCATCTAGATTTATTATTTTCTAGAAGTACTAATATCTTGATTAAGACTTCTCCTCTACTAGACATACAGGCTGGTCTAAACGAATTAAAACATGTAAAAAACATTCATATCGTAGCTCTTCATAATGAAGTTAAAGAACTATTATGGATATTAGAAAAAGACTATACAGGATCTGTTGAGCTTAATGCTGTTAATCTTACAAAAGACGATACACAACTATTTATTTCTTCATTAGACGATAATAGTACATCACTATTCAGTGAACCTAAACAATATCTATATGAGCCCAATGCAGCTATATTAAAGACAGGTAGATTTGACGCAATAAGTAAACAGTTTAATTTACACAAACTACACCCACATAGTCATCTCTATACTAGTGATGCATTAATTGATTTTCCTGGAAGAAGATTTACAATAGACCAAATCATTCCATATAATAAACAAGAAGCAAAAAAACACTTGCTAAATACAAAAGCAAATGTCACGACTAGAAATTTCCCTATAAAAGTTGAGGAAATTAGAAAGAAATGGAAAATAAAAGACGGAGGAGATACGTACATTTTTTTCACTACAAATATCAAAAGTGAACGAATCTTTATTATTTGCTCACGAACATAACTCCTCTAAAGGTCATATAGTATTTAATATGGCCTTTTTTTATATCATAAGGACACTTAAATTATTTAAGCAATAGGGATATTTAAAAAAACACATACGTTTATCACACTATTTACAATAATACTATTGCCTTATTAAAAAAATAATGATAATTTGTCACCAAACTAATAACAAATGAAAAAACTAGCACTCTTACTGATCTTTACTCTTGGCATCACCACTTCGATACATGCACAAGAGAGAAATTGTTCTATTGACTATGAAGAAGTTAACGATACAATTAATTACAGAAAAACAAACAATGTACTTGTTTATGAATTTGACAGAGTATCCACCACTAGCTCATTGTTCTTTTCTTTAGTAAATAACAATGGACACCCCTTTCTAAACTTGCAATATCTACAAAAAAGTCCTGACTTTATTCCTATCACTTGTGTAGCTAAAAAAAGTATGGTTTCAATAAAGTTAGTTAATGGAACAACCATTACAGCACATTACCTAGGAGATGATGTTTGCGGAACTTATACCTATGATCAAGAAAAGAAGAATAATATCAGAATACTAGATGCTGATTTCTATATAAAGAAAGAGCACTTAGCACTATTAAAAGCTTCCCCTATATCAATGGTTCAAATACGCTTTCCAGGTACTTCAGAGCTTTTTATTATTAGGAATGAGTTAAAATCAACTATTGTAGATCTTCAAACAAAACCAACACAATTCTTCATTGATAACATTCCATGCATAGAATAAATGTATTTTGCGATTTAAAATCAAAATAAACACACAAAACATCATATTTTAAAAGGTTTTTAGTAAAACTAAAAGCCTTTTTTTATACCTTTATACGTCAGCTTTTGACATTATAATATATTAAGCGATAAGTGATTATAGATACAATACCCCTTCATTTAACTTTAGCATGATATTTTTACTAAAATTTATCAGAATATAATTTGTTTTTATTAATATTTTACCATATTTTTAATTAAAATTACGAGTTTAGACCACCACACTTTACTCAGCTAAATCTAACAAACTATGAAGAAATTTATCGCTTTTTCCGTTGCCTTATTATCGATATTGACGATTACAATACTTCAAGGCTGTTCATCTTCTGATGATAATAACACACTAAATGAACCACAAACTCTAACAGCTACTCATAGTAATATAGAGAGAAAGTGGTTGACTACCTACTATACTTTTACACCGGATATTAATAAAGCTGTGAAAACAGCATATCAAGTATCCTCTGTAGAAATTACTTTAAAGAATGGTGAATACACCTTATTTGATAGATATAGTGAGAAGAGCGACAAAGGCACTTATACACTAAATGGCAGTTCATTAGCTCTAAAATCATCAGTTGTTGATGAAAACATCAATTTCAAAATAAACAAATTAACTCAAAATGAAATTGACTTAACAGTAATTAATCATAAACACTTAACTTCAGTTGAATTAATTGTAATTAAGTAACAACATATAATTGCAAAAAAGACTTGTATTCAAACTATGAGTCTTTTTTTTTGGCCTAATTCTTGTTTTTAAATATATGTATTGAAGAGGTATTTATTAAAAGCAACTACCTAAGAATACACAATATGAACTATTTTAGTCTTTTTAATATGACAAAACTAAAATACTTACATATTTTTAATATATTAGATCATGTAATAAAAAAATAAAAGTACTATGAAACAGAAATTAAAAATCACTAGTAGCTTTATCATTATTGCTTCCTTACTCATTTTAGGCCACCAACTTTATATGTATAACATACATATAGAAACCTTACAACAATTAGAAGCTTTTAAAGTACATGAATACGATAAAGAAATATTCTTTAGTGTTCTAACTTTCCTTATTGGTATAACCATGTATATCAGGTCTAGAAGAATAAAAGAATAAGAAGATATTAAGAAGATAGATTGCTAAGCAATCTACTAAGTATTTAAAATAATGGTATAAAAAAAACCTTTCTTACGAAAGGTTTTTCTTTTTTATCTTATGTTACTATTTTTTAGCTAAAACATATTTATCAGCTAGAGGTCCAGTAACTTCTTTACCTTCTTGGTCTAACATTAAAAGGCTTCCTTCTTGCACTTTATATTGTGTAGATTCACCCTCAGCAACTAAAGTAACGATTGTTCCTTCAGCGTTCCAAGTAAAAGTACCTTTTTCTTCAAACTTCTCTTCTGCTTTGTCTACATAGATTGTAGTCTTAGCGTAAGTTTTATCTTGATTTAAAACTACAGTAGTTTTAATATCACTATTAGCACCTGGTAAAGTTCCTTCGTAAGTACCTGCCCAGTCTAATGAGTTTTCTGAAGTGTGCTCATCCTTAACAGCAGTTTCTGTTTCAGTTGTTGTAGCTGTTTGCTCTGTCTCTGTTGTTTCTGTTGCTTTAGTATCTTTACAACCAACAAATGCAATACCTGTAAGTAATACAGCTAATGCTAACATTTTTTTTCCTTTCATAACTTTGTTTTTATTATTTGAGAGAATAAAATTACAACAAATAATAGAACGAACAAGAACCAATTCTTTTTTTATATAAAAAAGAAAGATATGATAGGTAATTAATATACAATACAAATATTTGCCTCTCAAACCTTATTATTTTTAACATTCTAAACAGCTTGGACTATAAATGTCAATAAGCTAAATCTATAAACTCCCCTTACCTTCTTTTCTATATAGTCAGTAGTAACTAAATAAGCTTTCACTATTTACACAATCACAGCCACCCCCTCCATAAAAGAGAACTTCTACATTATACCTGATATTATTATATTTTTCATTTTCTTGTATCAAAACGAGATGTCATTAGATGTCACTTTTCTTATTTTTAATGTCTTTTTAAAACTTATTTAACATTTATATAATCACTTTATTATTCAAAAACAAGCTATTAGCCCTAACTACTTTAAGATTCTTTTATCACCCTATTATAAAAAAGCTTATATTTGAATTGATTATAATAGTTATTTGTTGTTGCATACATTATACAAACAGTAATTCAAATAAGTTATTTATAACAACTAACGGTAAATAATTTTAATAACGATAAAGAGTATTTTAATTTTCTTACTAGCGCTTTTTAATCCGAGTACACTAATACTCGGATTTTTTTATTTACAAAAATTGGAATAATAATTGTTTAAAAAACGAGGGAGTTTTTTCATTCATCAAAGCTTATCCACCCTTAGTCAAATAAATGAGTATAATCACATAATAAAACTGTATTTCGCATAGTATTAATAATAGACCTTCTAAAATTGATTGTAATTTAACTATGATAAATAAATTTCTTTCTAAGCCGAAACGACTATTCTTTGTCGTTTTTTGGACTACCCTTACTTTCTCAGTTTACCCACAGATACTATCGCCACACGATCACAATATTTGGTTACTACCTACTTTGATTGTTATGACATTCACAATAAGTATTTCCCATTTTGTAAGTGATTTTTTACTACCTAAAGCCCTCAAAAAAGATTCTATAAAGAGCTTTTTACTATTCACTTTATTCTTTATTATTTTGTTATCTATATTATTAGCTACTTGCTTTACACTATTTCCTTATTTTTTGAGTAGTAGTAATTTATTTGTACAAGATGCACTTCTCAACCCAAGAGACTTATTCTTTAACCAGTTATATAAAACCATTCCATCCGCTATGGCTATTATTACCACTACCTGCGGAATACGCTTCTATGAAGAACACCATCGTATAGAGAAAATAAATACGAAGTTGAAACAAGAACACTTAGAAGCACAGATCAAACTGTTACAAGATCAAATCAATCCTCACTTGATGTTTAATGTACTGAATCATATCTATACCTTAATGCAAAACGATGTAGAACTTGCCTCTACAGTCCTACTTAAGTTCTCAGATATCTTAAGATATCAGTTATATGAATGCAATCATAAGATGGTTCTATTATACAGAGAAATTCAATATCTAAAAGATCTAGTCGCTATAGAACAAATTAGATGGGGAGATGAACTAGATGTGAACTGCAAATGGAATATGACCAATCAAAAGTTAGTAATTGCTCCCTTGCTATTAGTACCTCTTATCGAGAATGCATTTAAACATGTTTCGAGATTACCTCACACAAAAGGATATATAATAATCAACTGTACTGAATCAAATAATACACTACATTTATATATCGAAAACTCTAATAGTATAAAGTATAAACTGCCTAAAAATGAAGGAGGTATTGGAGAAAATAACATAAAAGAACGCTTACTTATGCAATACCCTGATATGCATACCCTACAGATAGAGCATACAGATGACAAACATATTGTAGAACTAACCATTCAACTAAAAGAAGAAGTATGTCCATAGATAAAAAGAATTCCCCGTTAAAATGCTTAGTAGTTGATGACGAACCCTTAGCTAGAAAAGCAATTATTGACTATATCGCTAAGATTGATTTCTTAACAGTAGAAGACTCATGCGCATCTGCTATTGAAGCACTAGAGCTAATACAAGATACCTCTTATGATTTACTCTTTTTAGACATTAATATGCCTTACCTCACTGGTATTGAGTTCCTAGAATCTATAAAACAGCCTCCTCTTGTTATTTTTACAACGGCTTATTCAGAACATGCTTTAGACGGTTTTAGACTACAAGTAGTTGATTATCTACTTAAGCCTATCTCGTTTAAACGATTCTATCAAGCAACCTTAAAGGCAAAAGAATTATTCGATTTAAGAAATGCAGATCAGAATGAAACTACGAATAGTATTGACTCTACAGTATATGTCAAACATGAGGATAGTTTCGTAAAAATAGATTGGAAAGATATTATGTACATTGAAGCAATGCAGAACTACCTAAAACTTCATCTAAACCACCGTTGTTTAATCATTCATCAGACCATGATTGCCATAGAAGAATTATTACCTAAAGAACACTTCTACAGAATTCACAAATCCTTCTTGATCAATATCAATCATATCGAATCCATATCTGGTGGTCGAGTATTTATTAAAGAAACAGAACTACCTATCTCTAGAATGAGAAAAGAAGCCTTACTTAATGAAGTAGTATATAAAAACCTACTAAGTAAATAACTCAAAAAAGAACATCAAATATTCCTTGACATACATCCTTCTGTAACCTACACTATGCTAAGAAAAAATCCACATTTGACAGATATCACTTAAATAAATTTGGCGAAATACCAAATTATGGTATTTTTTATACTGATAATTAAATCAATAAGTTATAGCAAAAAACACTTCGATTTTATTGAACGATTATTTCGACAATTTTATTAATTTACAAATTAAAAGTGGAAAATATTCTTCTGCAAGTGAAGTTATAAGAACCGCTCTAAGAATGTTTGAGTATGAAGAAGCTAAAAAAAACTAAATTAATAGAAGAAATCAAAAAAGGAGAGAAATCAGGGTTCTCTTCAGATTTTAACCGTGATACTTTCAAGGAAGACTTACATCAAAAATATGCAACCAAAGAATGAAGTACAAAATCAGTAAACAAACTGAAATTAACTTGGAAAACATTTCACTAAACTCTTTCTTTCCATATCCCTTTAAACAAAAAACGTTTTAAAAGAAGACAAACGATACCCTTCTTTTAAAACGTTTTTTGTTACTCATCTATAAGCTCCACTTCAGAGACATTCCACCATAGAATGTAGTAGAGAATTTAGGATCAGCTACTTTTTTCTCCTTAAAGATACTCTTGATTTTCCTCTCATTATAAGAGAATGACCTTACTAAAGTACTACCTGCTGTAAACGATAAAGTCATATTATCAGAAAACTTAATCACAGGACGCAGACCAGCTACGATTTGCTGAAATCCTAAAATCTTGGTTTCATTATCCTGTTTGACGATAGCGGTCATTCCTTGAAGGTCAACAGCTGCACTTAGTAAGAAATTATCTGTGAACTTATATCCTACCTCTAACCCCTGCGGAAATGCTACCTTCACAAAAAAGTCACCACTCGTCTCCCAGTTTAGATAAATACCAGGTAACACCATAGGTACCCCAAAGCTATTCGTCAATACAGGCCCACCTCCTAGTGAAAAATTAGGTCTAAAATGCTTGATAAAGAACACTGCTCCCTGCCCAAGGATAGCATCTTTATTTACATTCTCCATATCTGTATATACTCCCACAGACCCCATCAACAATAATGACCATGAATCACTTATCGATCGAAAGTGCTTTACACCTACAGAAGCATTTAATAATTCTGTCGGGAACAGCTGTTCTTCATAATCTTTATGATTCATCCTAGCATACCCTCCATAAGCCATCACAGACCATATCCTTGGCTTATCTCGATGATCCATTTTCATAGAAAGAGGGATTTCTAAAGCAAGTTCTACCTTTTTAAAATCACTTTTTGAATCCGTCTTTAAACTATCTATCGGCCTAATATAATTAGACATCGGAACATAATCTACCTTAAATTCCCCTTGTATCTTACTTTGAGCTTGTACAGTATAAATACTCATAAATACCAAACCTAAAGCCATCAAATGTGTTACTATTCTCATCTATTCTATTTTGGCACAAAAAAACAATACCTCCATTAAATGGTAAAAACTATTTGACGACTGACTCGTTACACAGGATATAAATAATGTATTCGATTACTTAAGTATTCAGAATAAGCACCATAGCATTCTCCTACCTCTACTTCTCTACGTACATAATCTCTCCATTACACTAGATAAACAAGCTTTATCTAGTATAAAAAAATCACTTATTCTTCCACAAAAACAGATTAAATAGATCAAAATATTCATTTTAGGAGCCTTATTACATTATTTTTTACCCATATATACTCTAATGAATAGAATTATTAAAAGACAGAACACAAATTTGTATTATTTTTTTATCTACTAAAAAAACATATTCAACTAATAAACAAAACATTGACATCTATTAAGCCATTATAACACATCATAGACAACACCCTCTTAGCTCAGTATATATAGCCTATACATGGTATTCCTTGGACAATTCTAGGAGGATACTAGGACTATAACTGGCTAAAAGCCTCTTTTGCCCAAGAATACTCCTTCTATTCTCTTTTTACTATACTTAGATGTCATAATAATGTTGGTAAAAAATGATTATTTAAACAGCGTTATTTAACCAAATATGCCGTTTTCTACTCTTTACACATACATAAATATATTCTCATATAGCCATGGTCGTATACAGCTACTACCTCCAAGAGCTATTTATTTTCGCACAATACTTAAACATTTGTATTCCTGTATTTTATATCTTGTATAAAGAAATAAATCATCCTAAAAACAGCGTTGTTATGGCAGAGATTAAACAAGGAATATTAAGTTAAGTAATAGGAAAAGTAGGGACCATAGTAGGCGTTAGATGGAGAGGTAGAAATATCATCCGTGCTAAGCCTCATAAATCACGTAAAAAAGCAACAGAAGCACAGTTGAGACAATGGGATAAGATGAGCTTAGTCTCTACGTTTACTGCTAAATTCAAGGACTTTGTGAATATGTACTGCCCTACTATTTTTAAAGAAGGCAAATGGATGACAGGTAAAGAACAGATGATTTCCAGATTAATGAAACAAGGAATCGAACTCTACAATGGTGTACAATATATCAATATAGAACAGGTATTACTCTCTATAGGTACACTAGCCCCTGCTGTAATAAAAAAGATCAATCGCCTCAAAACTGGGAAGATTAAGGTACAATGGGATAATACACTAGTCAATGCCCTTACTCTCCATACTGATACCCTTACGATGATGGCGTATAATGAAGAGCTAGATGTATTCATCGATATCCCAAATATAGGTACACGAGCAGACAGGTATGCACACTTCTGCCTACCTGCCTATTGGGATAAAGGTAGGATATACCTATGGAGCATGTGGAAATCAGCAGACAATAGTATCAACAGTACTAGTTGTTTTCACGGAGTTTTAGAACTTGCTGAGCAAGAGGATACAATAGTGGAGAATAACCAACCTATAGCACAACAACCTAGATCTGTTCATACAGACACTCCTAGCACAAAAGAAGATAAACCAATCACCTCATCTTCTACTGTACAAGAAAAGTCTATATCACAAGCAAAACAAGAGATAGAACCAGCTATGCCTATTCATCCTAAAAACGATGTTATACCTCCTATGGAGGAATATCCTCTCGATAAACAAGTAGAACTAGACAATAGCCAAGTCTGTCCTCCTGGCTATATAAGAAAAGTCAGCAAGGAACTGATCAGAAGAATAAGTGATCCCGATAAGTTACTCATTCCAGATACAATGAATGAAGCTTACTCTATTCTAAAGCTATTACTTCCTGATGACGAACAACGAGAATGAACTAATAAATAAGCAATCTGCTTTATAAAACTCCATAAATAATTAAATTTTATGTACATTATACCTGTTTATAATCTATTGGTATACTATTATAATTTACAGTCCTACCCTATACAGACTCTATTTTATTCTGTGTAGTATGACTATCTTTGTGATATACCTACCGTTTGATTATTATTCATAACTTTAAACAATCAAAACAGGTCAACTATGAGTATAGTACTAACAGACATAAAAGAGAACTTAGGAATTATCACCATTAATTCAGAAAAATCACTTAATGCGCTATCACTTGAAATCGTGAGCGAATTAAAAAGGATTTTAGAACAATGGAGAGATGATAGCAATATAAAATGTATTTTTCTACAAGGAGCTGGTGAGAAAGCATTCTGTGCTGGTGGGGACATCCGCCAGGTAAGGAAAGCAATAGAAGACTATAAAACTATAGACCCTACTCAGGTTCCTCCTATCTGTGAAGAATACTTTATTACAGAGTACAGTGTAGATTACTTAATCCATACGTATCCTAAGCCGATAGTTGTCTGGGGAGATGGTATAGTGATGGGAGGAGGTTTAGGATTATTAGCAGGAGCCTCACACCGCATTGTCACAGAGCGCAGTCTACTAGCTATGCCTGAGATTAGTATCGGATTATATCCAGATGTTGGAGCTTCTTATTTTTTAAATAAGATGCCTTCTGCTTATGGATTATACTTAGGGTTAACGGGGACTCGCTTTGATGGAGCCGATGCCTTATTTCTAGGTATTGCAGACTACTTTATACCTTCTACTGTGAAAGATAATGTTCTGAATGAGTTAGTACAGATTAGTAGTAGTGATCAGCTATCAGATAAGCTTAATACCCTATTAGCACAGCGCAGTACTCCTAGTACAGACTTGCCTATATCACAGGCGATGTTACACAAGTCTCTTATAGCAGCATTAGAACCGATACGCTCTGTAGCCGAATTTATCGCTATCGTAGAGCCAGTAGCTAAATCTGATGCATGGGTGGCAGCAGGGTACTCATTCTTTACTAAAGGTTCTCCTACCTCTGTCCACGTTATCTTTAGACAGCTTACAGAGAGTAAACACTACAGCTTAGAAGAAGTCTTTAGATCAGAGCTTAATCTAACGTGTCAGTTTACAGTACATCCAGACTTCTCTGAGGGAGTAAGAGCCCTATTAATAGATAAAGACCAATCCCCTAAATGGACACCTAGTACATTAGAGCAAGTGAGTAACGAATGGATAGAAAGCCACTTCACTCCTCTGTGGTCTACAGAAGAGCATCCTTTTAAAAATATAAAACAAGCATAATCATGACGGAAGAACAAAAATTCATTGCTGAGTCTATTAGTTATCTCATTAAATCTGGTTTTTGGGACAGTGAAGATGTAGAAGAGTTTATTACTGAAGAAATCAATGAGAATGATTTACAAGGTAAAATCAACGAAAAGTGGGTGAAAGAAACTATTCTAAAAGAGGAAAGAGCACTGCTTAAAGCAAGTAAAAATTGGCATGTACCAACCACAACACAAAAGTTAGTAAAAGCTTTTGACCAACTAGTAGATCAACACATCATTGCACTTCATTATGCTGGATATACTATAGATGATGGATACTATGAGGTAGATCAAATAGAAGAACAACTACAGGCAAAAGGAAAAAAGTCTAAAGGTATCTGTTTTTATAACGAACAAGACCTTCAACGTGCTTTTAGAGAAAAAGAACCATATTTGACTCTTGCTTTCCAAGATATGCACTCTGAAAAAGAGGAAGACTCCATCGCAGTAGGTAAAAAAATTGTTCAAACCTTACAAGAAAATGGGTTTAAAACAGAATGGGATGGTACTGCTACACAAAAGATCACTATCTTAAACTTTGCGTGGCAACAAGCTTATAAACCAGAAAATGCCCTATTATTAGATTACGATTCAGTAGCTGAGAAACTTCTTAAAACGATATAACTTTAAAAATGAGTAGTACGATACGTACTACTCATCTTTTTTACATCTTATCCGTAATAGTCAATTCTTACTCCATTAGCTATAGTAGTACACAGTATGAATATAAGTAAATAATGAGAATGTTTTTTAAAAAACATGTTATTTATCATGTTTTCAACCTATTAAACCACTTAAATTTGTTATAAGAAATAAAACAATAAACAAATAGAATAATTATTACACTAGTAATATAGGTATATTCAGAATAGGTTTGACTATGCTATCTCATAAATAATTGATGACAAAATATGAATCAATATTCTCACTAAGAGAAAAAAGTATATCAATAAATTATCTTTAAAATTACCTTTGTGATAGAAGCAAAGCACCCATATAATCACAAAAAAACTGTTTATTTAGACCGACAGGTAACCTTATAACAATTACCTGTACTTAATCCGACAGATCATAGTATGACAGAACTGTATGATAGCGCACAATTATACAACTTCTCTTTCATTCAAATCTAAATAAGAGTTACAGTTCAATTTTTTCACTCTCTATAACTCCCTTATAGAGAGTTTTTTATTTTCCTTAAGCTGTATCCTTAGCCTTTAGTTTACTGATAAAAACTGACGGAGAATCTCCAGTCACTTTTTTGAAAGTGACAGTGAATCTGCTGTGAGAAGCAAAACCACATTGTTCTGCTAAATAACTGATCTTATACTTTAAAAATTTAGGATCTTGTTTTAAGCAAGAGACGATATATCCTATTCTCAGTTCATTGACATAAGTAGCGAAGTCGCATTCTTTATTCTTATTGATTACATAAGATAAGTATCGATGATTAACTCCTATATTCCCTGCGAGTACATTAAGAGAGATGTCTTTATCTAAATATCCCTGCTCTTTCTCGAAGTAGGTTATCTTATGTAGTATATCCTGCTCTTTCTCTTCTGTGATATATCTCTTTTCTTCTGCATTATCTTCTTCATTACCTTGTTCTTCTAGGTCTTCAGCAGACTCCATAAATTGCTTTACTGTTCTTCTTAATCCCCGAACATACTTTAGATAAAAAACACCTGCAGAGGCCACTAAAAAAAGCGCTATGGCATTAAATAGATAAAAGATATTATACAGTTTGTCTTCTGATCTCTCTTCTGATCTAGTATATACCTCATCATTATTTTCTAATAAAACATCTAAATCCTCTATCTGCCCTAAGACTCTAACCTTAGCTCTGTAAATGTTATTATTTAATTCACTTACGACTTGTTCTTTATTTACTGCTAAAGCTACATTTCCCCCACAAAACATAGCTAAAAATAAAGCTAATATGACATTCATTTTTTTACTCTTAATTTAAATACTGTTTATTAAAACAAAACATTCTAACAAATACAGAAGTATTCATATATAAGCATACCAAATGCTATAGGTGATATATAACCTATTCTTAAAAGGGGGAGAAATCAAATACGACTAAACTTATGGGGGGACTTTAATCTACTTGATATTAAAACACTTCGTATTCTTTATGCTTAATTACTATTTACTTTACTTATATTTTTTACACTTTTATATATTAATTGTATGGAAACTAAAATACAAAGTCCTCTTTAAAAACAGTTAAATATTTATATTATTCTCTTTTACACAATCCTGCAAAAATAACTTTTTTCACCTCTAAAACAAAATCTCAGTTCCTTATAATACGTGAAACAAGCCTATTAATTGCCAAAAAACTTCAATTTGTTTTGCGTATAAATACAGATACACCGCCAAATTATTACATTACAAATTCTGCTGCCAATTCCATGCTGTTCTTAACGATTCTTCAATTGTAGTCCTTGCTTGCCACTGGAGTTCCTGTTCTGCTTTAGAGGCATCTGCATAAGCGATTTCGATATCTCCTGCTCTTCTATCACAGATTTTAAAAGGTACTTTTATATTATTTATTTTTTCGAAACTCTTTACAATTTCTAAAACAGAAGTTCCTTTCCCCGTCCCTAAGTTGAATATATCTAAGACTGTGTTTTCACTGCTTAACAACAGCTTTTTAAGTGCAGCGACATGGGCTTTAGCTAAGTCTATTACGTAGATATAATCGCGAATAGCTGTTCCATCTTCTGTCTTGTAATCATCTCCGAATATATTCAAACATTCTCTGACACCTGCTGCTGTCTGTACTACATAAGGAATTAAGTTATTAGGAATTCCCTTTGGCATTTCTCCTAGTAATCCTGATGGATGAGCGCCTATAGGATTAAAATACCTCAACAAAGTTGCTCTCTTCTGCTCTGCCTCAACATAATCACGTATAATCTCTTCTCCCATTTGCTTAGTCCTTCCATAGCACGATTCTGGCATCTTTAGAGGAGTACTTTCACTGATAGGCATGATATCAGCCTGTCCATATACTGTACAAGAAGAACTAAAGATAAAATTAGAGAGATTCTGTCTCTTCATTTCTTTTAGAATGTTCAGTAGTGAACCTATATTATTACCATAATACTCTAAAGGAAATACTTGGCTCTCTCCTACTGATTTATATGCTGCAAAATGAATAATACCATCAAATCTGTGTTTATCAAATAGCTGAGCTACTTGATGACTATCTTTTAAATCTATACAATAATACTCAGGTTCTACCCCTGTAAGCTTCTTAATATTCTGTAAGACATCTTCTTCAGAATTAGATAAGTCATCCACTATCACTACCTCATAATTATTCTCTAATAACTCCACTACCGTATGAGACCCTATATATCCTAGTCCTCCAGTCACTAATATCTTTTTCATGTTCTATTTTATTGTTTTACATCTAAATAATAATCACGATCTATAGTACCATCTACTAGGTCTTCTGCTGTACTTCCCTTATGTAAGCTATACAACTCTTCATAATCTTTAGTATAATGTGCATCTGGCACTACATTTAAGTCAAAAGTGACTTCTATATTCTCTACGGTATCAAAGTTTCCATATAGTGTGACATAATGCTTTACATAGCCTATGTTTTTAGTCGTATCAAACTTTAATACAAGTTTTCCTTCTCCTCCTGCTGGAATATGTTTTAACGAAGCTGTATGGGCAACTATACAACCACAAGACACTATAATATCTTTTAGAACAAATGGGTTATCTCCTTTATTCACTAAAGGAAATACCATTGTCTTCTCTTCTCCTTGAATAACTGGATAATAATGTCTGTCGTTATCAACAATTTCTAAACTGGTTGTCTCTCCTTCTCCTCCTTTACATCCCACTAATAGTGTAAAGAACAATAGAATGAAGAGTGTATATTTTATTCTACTCATTATATTTTAATTAGTTATTTGTATTTCATCAAGAGCTATAGTAACTCTACTTCCTTCCTTCTTTGTAAAGACAATCTCCATTTTCTCACTTTGATTAAAATCAATATAAGTCGAGAACTCTGCTATACTATCTGTCAGGTGGTAAGAAGCTGAATCAATAGTCTTGACTAACTTACCATCTAGTCGTAACTCTATGAGAGCAGGTGACTCAAACTGATGCTTTTTATGTAATAAAAAGCGCAAAGCAAGTGTCTTCACACCTTCTATATGAGTTGTATTAAACTCTACAGACCACTTGTTCTCTGGAGATATATACCATCCTAAGTGATAATCTGTTCTAAAGCCTAGCAATCCATTACTTAATAGCGTACTCGAGGTTATTACTTTCCCAGTACTGTTTTTAATTGTTATAGGTTTTAGTAGAAGAAAACTTTCTTGTCCTTCTTTAGCTACGATTTCTCTCCAACTAGTTAGATAATTGTCTACATTACCTTCTGCTTCTTTATACTTCAGTATTCCTCGTTCTTTAGCTAGATTTAATACCTCTAAGCCATTTTTGAGTTCTTGTTTAAAGGTGATTGAGTTTCCTTTTACATCAATAGCTCCTAGATGATCAGAGGCACGATAATACGCTAATTGTAAGCGAGTAAAAGTAAGTGCAGTATATAGTTTATCTAACTTCTTTCTCTCTTCTCCACTTGTAAGTAAAACTTGTTTTGCTAAAGACTGATAGAAATGAATAAACTCTTGTGGATCTAAGTAAGCATTAAAGTTTTCTTCTGGGGAACCATACATATTATATGGTTTATTGGCTTGATTATAACGCTTCTCTAGGCGGATATAATAAGTGCTGAGCAAATCTCCACTCTTAGGATATACCTTCTTAAAGTAGCTTCTAATTAACTCTTCTACATCTGCATCAATATCTTTCAATAAAGTAGTTGCTACATAATTCTGCACATCTGAGAAAGAAGAGTAATCATATCCACTAGCATTTAAAAAGATCCCTTGTACACCAAGATTTTTAAAAAACTTTAATTGGTGTTGTAATCCGTAAAGAACTGGTATTGGACTTAGATAGTCGTCAAAATTAGAGCTATAATCCCATAAGAGAACCTTATTGGTCTTCGCACGCCATGTCTTGATATCAGATATAAAACCTTGTACATCCTTCTGAGCTAGGTACTTCTCTTTTAGAGCTACTCCTTTAGGGATATCTATCGTACTTATCATCACACCTACATTAGGCTCTAAAACCATATTAGGTACTGTCTTAGTAGATAAATAAGCTAACATATAGAACTCATACTTCGGAAATCGTCTAGCTAATTTATTAATCAGGTGAGCGACAGACTCTGAAGCCTGAATAGTAGACTTATTCAAATCAAGACATCCTCCACAGCTACACACTATAGCGTTGTCATTAGGTGCAATCACAAAACGATAATGCTCTGAGCCCTCCACCCCATAACCATAGTTATCAATAATATATTCTGATAAATAAGCGTATAAATCCCCTGAAGTGAAACAGAACTGATCTCTGTTTACTTGTTCATTTACTCTCGCGTAGATTATAGATTTAGGCTCAGAAGGAATCGCTTTAGCAATGTTATGCCCCCAAATACCCCAATCTTCTTCCACATTATTATTTCCCAATACACCAGACTGATCTAATAACAAATTCTCTAGGTAATGAGGTTCTCTATAAGTAAAGTCATTTGTACTACACCCTATGACAAAATCTAATATAGCTGGTGGCAAATCTGCTGTTAGAAAACGAGAATCCTCTTCTGATATCGCTTCTATTAGCTGATATATCACCCATTTTATAGTCTGTCCATCTCTAGCCTTAATACGCAAGCCTTGATGATCATGCTGAATGCAATAATCATGCTCTAGAGTCTCATCCATTGTTATATAAATATGTTTGGCACTATCTTGTTCTTCATTCCCTGTAGCCATTTCTACAATGGGATGAGTAGAAGTACGTCTCATCAGATGCTTGTATAAATAATCTGCCCACAACTTGCTCTCAAACACATCATCTGCATGAATAACGTAATATTCACTGCTCAATTTTTCTGAAGTATTCGCCTTACAGCCATATATACAGCATAAGACAGATAACAACGAGTATTTAATTATATTAGAAAACCACATTTATTGCAAAATATAGATTGTAAAAATTCTTATACTTCAACTGATTATCCTTGTAGTTATACCAACTTCCCATCACACTAGCAGTAACATTCTTAAACAATACTGTACCATATCCAGCCCCTACATTCGTATTTAACACATCAAATGTTTCATACAGCTGATAATCGATTAACTCAACATCAGGAGATGATCCCACGCCTGCATTAGCCGCTATAAAATGCTTAGGAGACGATAAGAAATACCTTGCATTTACAGATAGATTATACATCCACTTATGATTACTAAAAAAATTGTTTAGCTTCACATTTAGACTGTATTGATCTGTCTGCTTAGTAGCTCCTAGAACTATATTAAACATATTATCACTAGTATTCGATACCTCTTTATCCTTTTGGAATATTCGATACCCTGCTCCTAGTTCTAATTCTACACCGCCTAAAAAGTTAAAGTCTCTGAACACAGATCCATTAATAGAGAACTTAGGGAAGTAAGCATCTGCAAAAGCTATATTAGCATTACTGCTCCACTTATCACTCCAGGTTCTAGCCCAATCAAAATGACCTTGAATACCACGACCTGCTTCTCTAGCGGTATAATTCGTTCCGATAGTATAACTATTCTTTAGCGCATGATAAGTGTAATGAACTGAAGCTATAGAGTGCTTCTTACTAGACTTATCATCAAAGTGACTGCGCAAATACTCTATACCTATCTCATTTCTCAATGATTTATAAGCTAAGAACTGTAAGTGCTTTTTATACTCTTCTAACTCTATAGGTGATGGGTCATAGAAAAGCTGATAAGCATAAGCCTCTGCATATTTCTTTTGCTTTTCTAATACTAATCCTTTAGTATATTTTATAACTCTACTATTAGGTAAGTATGCTAAGGTTTCGTCTAATACGCTTAGAGCCTGATCAGTCTGATTCTCTTTGATCAACTGTAAAGCATACTTTTCACTGATCTCTTCATAAGTGGTAAGTGCTAGCTCATGATAAGGTTGTTGTATTACTTGCGATAATATAGCATTGTAAATAGGACCATAGTCTGTTGCTACGTTTCCTTGATACTCTGCTAACTTCACCTGAAAGAAGACTTCTTCTGGATACTCCTCTACTCCTCTTTGTAAATAGGCTTCCATTTCTTCTTCTCTCTTTAACTGATGAGATAAGTTAACTGCATACACAAGTGCTGTTTTATTAGTAGGGTCATGAGCTAGCCAACGTTTAACGTAATATAAGCTTTCGCTATACAAAAAATGTTCATTCTGGTCTTTGACAATAGCTGTACACAACTCCTGATAACCTGGCAAATAAGTTCTTCGTTGATCTAAATCTAAAGCAACAAGCTCTTCTTCATAGGCTGCTAAAGCTTCGTTATACTTATGTAGTTTAAAATATAAATCTGCTTTTTTAAAGCCTAGATGAATAGACTCATTCGCGTTTAGTTCATATTGATTCAATGTATGTAGTGCACTAGTATAGTCTCCCTTCGCTACATAAGCTCTATACAGTCCCATATAACCTAATGAGGTAATCTCCTTATCTGATGACCTTAATAGAATATGCCACCTATCAATAGCATATTCATACTGCTCTTCTAGCATAAAACCTTTAGCTTCTTCTAGTGTAATCTGATAATAAGAATCTTGTACTTCCATATCGCCAGGATAACTAGTATATAGTTGTTTGACTAAAGCTTTTGCTTTTGCTGTATTCCCCATACGAGTATAGACTTGTAGTTCTTTTAGTGCTAACTCTTTAGTAGCTCCTGATGCCTTTTTATACTTATTTAGCTGATACAATGCCTCCTCATATTGCTGCTGAGCAATAAGTTGGTTAAATACATAATTAAAAGCTTCTTCATTACGAGGATTACTATTCAATACCTTACTATACAAGTCAAAAGGAGCTGTTAACTTGGCGTGTCTAGCTGCTTCTAAAGTGTAATAATTATATTGCTGAGTCAATTTAGACTGTTGTAAAAATGGCAATAATAGGTCATATCTCTTCTGATCTGATAATACACCTATCTTCTTATTCTGTAGGGTTGTATTATTTGGAAACAAAGTAAGTGCTCTCTCTATTTGAATAAGAGCATTATTCCAATCTGCTGTTTTGATATAATCATTAATCAGTACTAAATGATACTCTACATTTTTTGGGTCATTCTTAATCAATTCTTTATTTAAAGAAATCGCTTTATCAAAATCTCCTAATGTTTGATTCTTTGCTAACTCTAGTTCTATACTATAAGCATATTCATTCTTTAGATTTTGATCAGACGGATATATCTGATACAATCTCTTTCTCAGTCGATCTGCTTCCACATGATTGCCTTGTAGTTCAAATAAGTGTATTTTTCTCTTCCATAGACTTTTTAAATATGGCTGTACTTCCAATATCTCATTGACATAACATATCGCACTAGAATAGCGCTTCGTCTCTGTTTCTACATTGACTAAAATATGTCTAGCGTCTATTTGTCCTGGATCTAATTCGATAGCCTTAACTAACTCATACCTCGCTTTATCATATTGTTTAATATGGTGGTAATACTTTCCTAATAACATGCGCAGATCTGCATCTTTAGGGTCTTCTAGCATCCCTTTATCTACAATCTTCTTACCTGATTCCCATTTATTCTCGTTAAACTCACGATTAGCAAGTAATACATAATCTTCACTCCCTTCTTTAGTTGTCTGTACTTGTGCATAATTATAAGTAGAAACTAACAATACGCTTAACTGTATCAGGTGTCTTTTTATTCTATTCATTTCGTTTACAAATTAAGATAGAGTAGTCTCTATTGGTTCTGCTTTAGTTTCTTGAGAAAAGCCTTGACGTGTCATTTCTCCCCATTTAAAATTCTTTTTAGTCATAAACTGCCAGTATCCTCTAAGGCTAAAAAACACAATGAAAGGATGATAAAAAATAGCTTCAAAAGCAGATAAGAAAATAAGTTTTAGGTAATCTATATAGGAGTCGTACTGTTTCTTGACAATAACATCAAAAGAAATAGATACTAGAGACATCGTCGCCCCTACCATGTAAACAAACAATAACATTAGCCAGAAAGTCTCTAGGTTTACCTGATCTGTAAAAAATAGAAAGATTAGAAACGCTATTCCTATCAGCTCTACGATAGGTGCCATAAATTCAAATAATAAGGCATACGGCATAACTAATAACCCAAGTCTTCCATATTTAGGATTAAGCATTAATCTTCTGTGTACTATAAAAATCTGCAACAATCCTCGTCCCCATCTAGTACGCTGTCTACCGAGTACTTTAAGATTAGGTGGGCCTTCTGTCCAACAGCATGTATCAGCAATCTGTTCGATACGGTATTCTTTCTTCTGGTCACACATATAAGCGATCATTCTAAAAGTCATATCCATATCTTCTGCATGAGAAGAAGAGTCATACCCCCCTGCTTCTACTATAATATTTCTATCAAAAAGTCCAAAACCACCAGATACATTAGGAATCAAGTTAAAACTAGACCATCCCATTTTTGCCAATAAATACGAACGAAGATATTCTGTCTCCTGAAACAAAGGGATTAAGCGATTAGGTGCTTTTACTTTAACAATCTGACCATCTTTTACCTCACACCCATTAGCCATTCTCATGGTAGCTCCTACTGCTATAACAGGAACTTTAGAGTCTAGTACAGGTAATATGATTTTGGTTAGGGTGTCTTTACTTAAAATACAATCGACATCTGTATTGATAAAATAATCATATTGAGCAACATTAATACCAGCATTCATAGCGTCTGCTTTAGTACCTCCATTCTCTTTATCTACTACTGTTAGTCTCTTATAGTCTGGATTAGTAGATTTAAAAATACGTTTGACAGGCTTACTTCTAACCTTCTGAATATAAGGGTAAGGAACTTCATGTAGATCAAAATTGTCAACAAGTAATTCTAAAGTTTGATCTTTACTTCCGTCATTCACAATGATTACCTCAAAATTAGGGTAATCTAGATTTAAAAGAGATTGAACATTAGCAATAATAATTACCTCTTCATTATAAGCAGGTGCTACTACTGAAATAGCAGGTGCTATCTCTGGATGTGTTCTTAAAGTATGTTCTTCTCTAGCCGTATATTTTACTTTATTTTTAATAATCTTAAAGTATCCAAATACTGCTAAAAAGAAGTAAATTAACGTAATTAAACAAGCGTAAAAATAAACGAGGTATTGATAAAAATAGAATAATTCTTCCATATTAATTTTAGTAAGGTTGTGGGGATTAAGCCAATATTTTGCACTCTCTAAAAGCTAAAAAGAAGACAGTCATTCAAATCATCTTCTTCTAGTCTATTGTACAAATAAAATCACAAAGGCGATTAATAAAAAAG
Organism: Myroides sp.; assembly: GCF_032073645.1. Classification (NCBI taxonomy): domain Bacteria; kingdom Pseudomonadati; phylum Bacteroidota; class Flavobacteriia; order Flavobacteriales; family Flavobacteriaceae; genus Myroides; species Myroides sp. The sequence continues at coordinate 70,314 of NZ_DAMANB010000004.1, read as the reverse complement.
TACTTAACCAGTTAGAGGTATATTAACAAGTATATTGCTTCCTAGCGCAACTCAACATACCCAATGATCTGTCTTTCAAAATCAGTAATTGCTTGTTCTTTAATTTTATTATAGGTCACTTTACTCTTATCTAAAAGATAAAGTGTAGAAAGAATATTTACTAACAACTCTTTATTCTCAGTTTCATAATACAACTGTTCTAAAAATGACAAAGCGTCTATACCTCCAATTTTACCAAAGGCAATAACAATTTCATTTTGAATAAGTTGTTCTACATAACTAAACTCCTCTATAAACACAGATATAGCATCTCGATAAGCAAAGTCACCCAATGCTTCTACAATTGCTTTCTTTACCACTGTTGAATTAGTCTGTTTATACAACCTCAACAAATCAGCTGCACTCTCTACTTGTTTAAAGAAAGCTATTTCATAGATCAAGAAGGCTTGATACTTATCATTCTTCGCTACATTCACCCATCTCATTAACAATGGCAAAGGTCTAGTAGATGCTCTTTTCACTAAAGAAGTATGAATACGAACTTCATCAAAAGCATTAAAATCACGATCAAAGTCATTCTCTAAAAACTTAAAAGAATCATGAGACGAAAACTTCATAAAAATGCTCTTAGCATGCTTTCTAATATGTGTATTCTCTGAGTACAATTTCTGAGCAATAGCAGTACCTGATACATTGTCTCCCAAATGCTCTAGCATTCTAAGAGAATGTACGCTCTTCTTATTTACCTTACTCTTTAAACGGTTCTCCCAATAGTTAGGTAAATCTAGAGCTTTAAGAATCTCGTTATAATTATTAGTGTTGTACTCCATTTCCTTTTTTGATTAGATTCACTAATAAGTCTGTTATACAAGCTTTCTCCCAATTCTTAAGCTCATTATTTTCTAAGCCTAAACTCTGTAGTACTTGATTAGATGAAATGTTTTCTTTAGTTTGTAATAAAGCATAAAGAGGTTCTTCATATTTTTCTTTAACTTTAGAGTATCGCTGCTTCTCTACTTTATTTCTATAAGCAACAGCGCCAATTCTCAATAAAGAATAAATATAAACTCCCCCAAGTAGCATAGTTAAAAAAACAGTTAGCCTTACTACTGGGGAAAAGCTCTCAAAATGTGAGCTTAAATAGTAAAAGTAATACAAGAGTGTATCAATAGCTATAATATTTTTATTTCTACAAAGTTTTACCTTTATATTGAATTACAACTACCCAATACTTTTATGTTTGACGCAATAAACTACTCAAAAACTAACTCTTTTACGTAAAACATAAACACCATAAACACCTAAAAACAAACTAGTTAAGCAATTATAAAGCTATATACTGATAAATATCAATTTAAATAATAACTAGTCTTTCGTATATTGCTTTATGAAACATCTAAACTGTACGTTTAAAAAATGAAACGCCCTACTCAAAAGGCTAAATCAGTTTTCTAATACTTAATGATAACTACAATTAAACGGGTCCTAATTTTATAGTTTAGACACTTATATACAATAGATACACTGCATTCCAATACAGTAGAAGTCCTTCTCCATATTTTATAAAAAAGAATGTTTCATTTTCTCATACTCTTGTAAACATTATTCATTCTACTATAATTATTATGTTTTCTTTATCTATGTCTCCTACCCGTTATGGTGAGTAGTAATCTTCCTTTAAGATTGACTTAAAAAGACAAAAACTAGACTTTAATAGTCTTCTATAATTAAACATTCTGCATAAGTTACTAACTAACAAATACTAACAGAGATGTTTATTTTATCCGTTAGTAATCGTTAAAACTATCATTAACCATACTCTATGTGTTTTTAACTATTTTAATTGGTTTTTAGGAGTTAGTTTTAATAAGAACTACACTTATACATGTTTTAGGCTAAAACATCCCGTACGAACCTACTATAGGGTAAAAAAAGCTCACTATCTTTTATGAGGCCATTTAACTATTAAATGATGATCACTCTTGAAATCAAAAAACACGTTATACAGTACTAGATTAACTACAACAAAAAAAGGTGCCCTAAAAGGACACCTCTATATACTTAATAAAGAAAAATTCTTATTCTTCGTGGAAGGCTAACACAGGAACATAGTTGTGGTAACTTAATTTCTTAGTCATACTACTTGTAAATAGTTTTTCGAAGAAACCTCTATTTCTTTTTACTGAAACTAAAAGGTCAATATTCTCTTCGTCTAAGAAATCAAATACTGCTTTTTCTACATCACTGCTTTCTACAATATAGAATTTCACATTGTCATTCTTAAAGTTCTCTTTCCAACTATTAATTACAGCAGGATCTGCTTTATCTTTTGCAGTTGCAACGTGAATACATTTTACAGTTGCATTAAACCCTTTAGCCATTTGAACAATAGTCTCTAAAGTAGTTTTATCTTGTGAACTGAACAACGTTGTAAATGCAATAGAATTAATTCCATCAAAAATAGCATCATGAGGAATACTCAATACTGGAATACCTAAAGAACCTATTGCATTAGCAGTATTAGAACCTAAGATTTTCTTATCTAATCCTGAGTTACCATTTGTACCCATTACTACTAAATCAATCTCTTCTTCTTTAACTCTTTTCTTCAAGATAGTGTTCAAAAAGCCTTCTTCTAAAATGAAGTGCATTGGAACGTGGTCTAAGTTATGTTGTTTTGCTATATCTCTAATTTGAGGTACTTGATCTTTGAAATTTTCAAAATTGCTCAACTCAATAGATTTATATACATCCTGTACCATTACAGGATTAGCTGTTGCAGAAATCACAGGCATCTCATAAGCATGTAGTACAAAAAGAGTTGCATTTTGGTTTTCTGCCATTCTTAACGCATATACTAGAGCATTGTTAGCTGTTTCTGAAAAATCTGTAGGGAATAGTATTTTTTTCATGGTATCCAATTGTTTTATTTGTATAAAGATATGAATAATCTTTATGTTTTTATAGTATTTTAAAGGCTAAAAGTTGTAAAATATGCGATATAGAGCTTAAATAGCATGTAAACACATACTTTTATACCTATTAGGTATAAATAGACAAATTAGGGCACTACTCTACCTTTAATTAGCCTTATAGTGATAAACATTTCGACTTAGATTATACAAGACTAACCACGCTAGTAGTAGCTATACAAAGAACTTCTTAACCCAATAGTAGACATCATTAGATTAAATGAATTAATAGTATCTTTGCCTCATATTTAGAAAAGATATGATATTACAAGATACTATTGTCGCTTTAGCTACTCCTTCAGGAGCAGGTGCTGTAGCTATAATAAGAGTTTCGGGTAAAGATGCAATTACACTAGTCAATGGCATTTTTAAATCGATCAAGAATAAAGATTTAACGACACAAAAAACACATACTTTACACTTAGGTCATATTGTAGATGGAGAGCGTGTATTGGATCAGGTATTAGTGTCTGTTTTTAAAGGACCTAATTCATACACAGGAGAGAATACAATTGAAATTTCTTGTCATGGTTCAACCTTTATTCAACAACAGATCATCCAATTATGTCTGCGCAAAGGTGCTAAAATGGCTCAAGCAGGAGAATTTACCATGCGTTCCTTCTTAAATGGAAAGCTAGACCTATCTCAAGCAGAAGCGGTAGCTGACTTAATTGCCTCTGACAATGAAGCAAGTCATCAAATCGCTATGCAACAAATGCGTGGAGGTTTCTCAAGTGAGATCGCTAAGCTTCGTGAACAATTATTGAACTTTGCTTCTCTTATTGAATTAGAGTTAGACTTCTCAGAAGAGGATGTTGAGTTTGCTGATCGTACACAGTTTAGAGAACTAATCGACCGTATAGAATTTGTTCTTAAACGTCTTATCGACTCTTTTGCTGTTGGTAATGTAATTAAGAATGGTATTCCTGTAGCTATCGTTGGAGAACCTAACGTAGGAAAATCTACTCTACTGAATGCTTTATTAAATGAAGAACGTGCTATTGTATCAGACATCGCTGGTACAACACGTGATACAATCGAAGATGAATTAGTAATAGATGGTATTGGATTTAGATTCATAGATACTGCTGGTATCCGCGAAACAAAAGATGTAGTAGAAAGTATCGGTATCCAAAAGACATTCGAAAAAATCGAAGCGGCTCAAGTTGTTATCTACCTAATAGATGGAGCTAAGCTAAATAGTAGTTCTCTTGATCAGGTTAAAGTTGAGTTAGAGAAACTAAAAAACAAATACCCTCTAAAACCACTTCTTGTAGTATGTAACAAGAGAGATTTGTTATCAGAGGAACAGATTGGTTTATACCAAGCAAATATCGACAACCTTATGCTGATGTCTGCAAAAGAAAATATGGGCGTAGAAGAACTAAAAGAGGCTCTATTAGGCTTCGTTAATACTGGTGCTCTACGCAATAATGAGACAATCGTAACGAATACTCGTCACTACGACTCCCTATTAAAAGCTCTAGAAGAAATCGAAAAGGTTAAGTGGGGACTTCAGACTAACTTATCTGCTGACTTAATGGCCATAGATATCCGCCAAGCATTATACTTCTTCGGTGAAATAACTGGACAAGTTACGAATGATGAATTATTAGGGAATATTTTTGCGAACTTTTGTATCGGTAAATAGAATCCCTTATAAACAAAGACTTTAAAGAGCGTTGTAGTACTTCACTACAACGCTTTTTCTATATAGAACAACTAATAAGTACACCTTCTAATTCATAATTAATGTATGCTACAGGACATAAATCTCTAGCATAAATAGGAGACGTTAAAAATAAATAAACTTTACACACATCTATATTACTGAGTTTATACCATTCACCTAAAACCTTACACTCTTTATAGTTTTGATGTAAAAATCTTTCGAGATAAATTATTTCTTTTCCATAATAATCACTTAAATCTGCCTCAACGGCAAATATATAATGTAATTCTAATGGACAACCAGTTTGTAATTCTCTTTTTCGCTTTTTCTAAATCGTTGGTAATGCCAATTTTATAAAATGAAGAATCTTTCGCTTTTAATAAATATAAAAAGCGAGGAACAATACCATACAATACATTTTTTTCAAAAATTAAAGTAGCATCTCTCTCGTTCTCTACAGAATCTAAAAGATTCGCGATTTCTTGGTGATTCTCCTCTGTAAAATTAATCCTCATCTTAAATCTTAATTTTATAAAAAGCAATAGCTTAATGATCTTTATAATATACACAAATGTAAGGAATAAACTATAATATCTTTCTTTTCACTAGTAACGTATGTTTTACTTAACTAAAATAAGTGTCTTTTAAGTACTTTTGATATCTAAGCTAATCTCTTATTCAAATGAAAACATATCTTATTAGATCAAATTATTGAAGAACAAATAGGCTCTATAGGTACGCAAAAGCGTGATTTATTTGAATCCAAGATTCAATTTGAATTAATTGGTTCAAAAATTAAAGCTTCCTTCAGATTCCAACTCACGATGGACACCCTTGCTGTCGGTTAACATTTCCTGCTGTAATGGCGTGTTCGGGACTTACACCCTAGAGTTATCGCCCATGCTGGGCACACATATAAAAAAGGGAAACTTTATAGGTCTCCCTTTTTACATTATCTTAATTGTTTTTAAGTGATGCCATATCAATTACAAAACGATACTTTACGTCTCCTTTTAATAAACGGTCATAAGCCTTATTGATATCCTGTATTTGAATTAATTCAATATCAGATGTAATATTGTGCTTACCACAGAAATCAAGCATTTCTTGTGTTTCTTTAATACCTCCAATTAGTGATCCTGAGAAACTAATTCTATTTAAAATCAAACTAAAAGCAGATACAGGAAGTGGATGCTCAGGAGCTCCCACAAGAGTTAAAGCACCATCTCTCTTAATTAGTGATAAATATGCATTTATATCATGTTGAGCAGAAACACAGTCTAAAATAAAGTCTAAGGTTCTAGCATTGTTTTTCATTTGATTCTGATCTGTAGATAAAACAACATCATCAGCACCTAAGCGCTTTGCATCTTCTACTTTTGATTGAGAAGTTGTAATAACAACTACATAAGCTCCCATTGCCTTAGCTATCTTAACAGCCATATGTCCTAATCCTCCGATGCCAACAATCCCTACTTTTTTACCAGGACCTACATTGGCGTGTCTTAAAGGTGAAAAAGTTGTAATACCTGCACATAATAATGGTGCTGTTGCTGCTAAATCTAAATTATTAGGAACACTTAATACAAAGTCTTCATCCACTACAACACTCTCTGAATATCCTCCAAAAGTTTGCATATTTAAGTGCTTGTCATGACTATTATAGGTTTGAATATTATCATGTTCACAGTACTGTTCAAGGCCTTCTTTACAGCTATCACACTCGCGACAACTATCTACCATACATCCCACTCCAACTAAATCTCCTACTTTATATTTAGTAACTTCACTACCTACTTTTACTACCTTTCCTACAATCTCATGCCCAGGTACATTCGGATATTGTGTACCTCCCCACTCATTTCTAGCTGTGTGAAGATCCGAGTGACATACACCACAATATAAAATATCAATCTCCACATCTTTTGGTGTCACTTCTCTACGACTTATATTCATTTGTTTTAAATCCGCCTCAGGGGCTTGTGTACCAAATGCTTTTACATTTTTTGTATTCATTTTTTTCAAAATTTTTTAATTAATATAGCTTTAAAAGGTTTTTATAATTTTTGCAGGTATTCCCCCTACAATAGTATTGTCTGCAACATCTTTAGAAACTACTGCTCCTGCAGCTACAATAGCATTCTCGCCAATTGTTACCCCTGGTAATATCGTTGCATTTGCTCCAATCCATGCTCCTTTTTTAATATGAATTGGCGATGGTACTAGTGAACTTCTATCCTTAGGATTAACTGGATGCCCCTCAGATAACAAACTAACCTTAGGCGCAATAAGAACATTATCCTCTATTGTTATTCCTCCCAAATCAAGGAAAACACAATCAAAATTGATAAAAACATTCTTTCCTAATTTTGTGTTCTTTCCATAATTAATATAAAAGGGAGTAAATATCTCTACTGTATCTTCTATTGGGAGATTTGTAATCTCACTTAGCAGTTTTCTTTTTTCAATGGGATCAAGACAGTTATTCAACTTGAGTACTAAATCTTTAGTGATATAACATTCCTCTGTTATTTTATTCCATTGAAGATCATCTGACTTGATAGTTTCTCCACTACGTAATCTTTTAAAAACATCATTATTATTCTCTAACATATACTTGATTTATTTTTGGTAAAATTAAAGCTGATAAAGAATAAAGGTTTTACTACAAAGCTCATTTTACATTACTCTCAAGCTCATTTTTTAATTTATACTTCAGTTGGAGAAACTCCATATTGCTTTTTAAAAGCTGTAGAAAAATGAGACGAGTTTTTAAAACCTACTTCTAAATAAATATCCTGAACTTTACCTCTTTCTTCTTTTAATTTTAAATAAGCTGTTTCTAATCGTTTTTGAATAATCCATTTTTGAGGTGTAAGATTACTTATCTTTTTAAAGTCTCTTTTAAAAGTAGCTAAACTTCGACCTGTATAAGAAGCAATCTCTTCTATACTTAATTCATCCATATAGTGGTCTTTTAGAAACTCTAAAATATCAATTTTCCAAGGCTGAGTAAAATCAAATAACAAAGGATAAAATATCTCTGAGTTATTCAGTAAAGCATAAATCCCCTCTAGTAACTTTAAGTGCACCACATGTTCAGAAGGCTTTACTTTCTCATTGAAATAAGGGGTTAGTGATTCAAACAAACTTGTTATATCTACTTTTTGTTCAATAAGAAATACGTTCTTGTCTGATATAGTAATATCTTTAGGAAGATCACTCTTTTTTAATTTACTATAAAACTCCCTAAGTACATTTCGGTTAAAGGTTAGCGAAATCCCTTTATAGTTCTCTTTTCCTTTACTATTTTTATACATCGTTAACTGATGATTGCGTCTTATAAAAACACACTCTCCCGCATGAACTCTTATTTTCTTATTTCTATCTTCTATAATTTGCTCTCCTGAATATACATAAACAAGTACATGCTCTGGTGTGGCATGAATACACTTCTCATTGTTATCTGTATAACAAGAAAGAAATATACCTGAATAACTAATGGTTTGTAAAGCGTTACTTACTTTCATTTTTCTTTATTTTACTATTTATAAAGATACACAACATCCAATGAACTATTTTGTTGTAAAGCTCATTTATACTTTCTCAAAAGCTCATTTAATAATAAAAGCCACCTATTTGTTGAGGTAGCTTCTATTATTTTAATCCTATTTATTCTTATTAGTACTAAATTCAAACCCTGTTGTATAGTCTTCTTTTAAAATAAGGTAAGCATCATACTTCTTACCTGCTTTACTAATTAGTCCTTTTTGCAGTTTGGTTTCCCCTTGTTCAAGTAAATCAGCAATATCCTCAACTAAGAGTTTAACTCCACACACCTCTTTAAACAAGATCCAATTACAATCCGTATTTAAACATTTGACCACCTTCTCTCTTAGTTGAAGTGTATGTTGTTTACACTTTAGACAAGATAAATGATCTATTTCATTGCTTGATTTAATGGATAGAAGCTCATTTGTTATCTCTGAAGTATAATCTTCTATCTGCCTATGAAAATCTTCCATATCAGTTTTGTTCTCTTCAATGTCTTTAAAGGCTGATTCCCATTTAGCCGTTAATAAAACGTCCGAAATAAGTTTGTCTTTGACTATTTACAATTGTATCGGTAAGTAAAAAAACTAAAAGCGTTATACATCCTATAACGCTTTTATACCTCTTGTAATTCAAACATCATGCTGATCTGTTTATCTTTTAAGAAAGAAGGAGCAAATCGAAAAGCCATATTTCGAACAGAAGTGATGAGTGGATTACTAAACTGGGATACTTGTCCCATACGCCAACTATCACGAACAATCTGAGTTACCTTCTCACGGCGAATAGAAGTAAATTTATGAAAAGCATCGACTAAAGAATGCTTCTCTAATAGTTTGCTGATAATATATACATCCTCTATCGCTTGACAAGCACCTTGTCCAAGATTCGGTGTAGTAGCATGAGCAGCATCTCCTATGATACACACTTTATCCTTAGACCACTCCTGGATAAGAGGCAAATCATATATCTTATTTAAAAAGATATCAGCCTCAGCAGTCTGCATAATCATATCCTTAACTAACGGACTACAATCTTTAATAAGAATAGAAAGATCTTGATTTTTAAGATACTTATCCTCGTTGACTAGAAAATACCAATATACCTGCTTTCCTTCTAGTTTGACAAAACCAAAGCGTTCTCCCCTTCCCCATCCTTCTAATGCTATATGGTCATAATCCGTAGATAAATCTATATCTAATACACCACGCCAACATACCTGCTTAGCATCTCTCAAAGGATAATCACCAAATATCTTTTGTCTCACTTGAGATCGAATACCATCAGCACCTACTACATATTCATGAGTCGCAGTACTTCCATCTGTAAAACGAAGTGTGTAAAATCCTTCTGCATCCAAACTAACATCCTCTAAGCGCTTATTTAATACAACATGCTCCATTCCCACCTCTTCTAACAAAACATGGTGCAAATCGCTTCTATGTATTGCAATATTAACCAACTGATATTTCTGTTCAAAAGCAATCAAATCTGATTGTGTCAGTATATTCAAATTCATATCCGTTAATCTCACTTTAGAGATACGTGTACCTCTTTGAGTTAATTGATCAGATACGCCTAAGTGTCGATAAACCTGCATGGCATTATTAGCGATAGCAATCCCCGCTCCTACAGGTTTAATTTTCTCTGTAGACTCATAGATAACAAAAGGAATATTAGCCTTTTTTAAAGCTATTCCCATAGTCAGCCCGGCTATACCTGCTCCTATTATTGCTACTTTCATATCTTCCATAGTTGCTTATACTTTATCTAACGAATATACAAAAACACTACCTAATCCCCTCTAAACACACTTATAAAAAACAAAAGCACCGAAATAATTATCTCAGTGCTCTTATCTATCATTTACTTTTAATTCTTTGTTTCTGGTTGTTCCTTCACATACTTTGGTGGAACTGTAGAGTCTTCTCCATCTACCACTCTATTTACACTATAATGTGGAGCGACCATCTCAATATTATTTTCTGCAAAAACATCTTGTGCATGTTGACGCAAATCAGAATATACCTTTGCTGATAACTTCGCCTCTTTGATATATACATTCAATTGATAGTCAACATAAAAATCCCTAAACTGATCTTGTAAGATAAATGGTTTCTGGCGTTTTAATACATGTTCTGTTCTATTTGCCACCTCGTATAACATCTCATGAACTTTTTGCCATGGTACATGATAACCAGCCCCTATTGTCAAATAAAGAATCAACCCATGCTCTTTAGCTGACTGCGTATAATTAACCGTTTGAGCGGACATGATATTAGAGTTCGGAATTGTGATCACTTCATTTTTAGGTGTCTTAATTCTCGTCACTAACGCTGTCTTTTCTAACACATCCCCAGTGAACTCACCTAACTTAATACGATCTCCTAATTTAAAAGGTCTCATATAAGTAATTACTAAACCTGCTACCAAGTTTCCTATAACAGATGTAGACCCTAGAGATAACATAATACCTGCAAATACAGATACCCCTTGGAATATCTGAGAATCAGAATTAGGCAGATAAGGGAATATCAAAATAAACATAAAGATAAATAGCAATCCACTGATCAAATTATAAGTAGGAAAAGCCCAATCAGGATAGAACCCTTTAATCGTAATCTTGTTAGTAGCTATCTTTTCTGCTAAAGATCTAACGAACTTCTGCACATACTTAAATATTGCAACAATAACGATAATAGTAAACAGCTTGGGCATATAAGCCTTAATACTTTTTCCTACTGATTTTAAAGGAGTCAATACATATTCTAACAATTGATCAGAAATATGTTTTGTATAAGGAAATAATTTAAATATAGCTAACAACCCAATATATAAGAATATCAACACCACGATTAGCTTAATAACTTTCGCTATTGATATAGTTGTCAGCATAGCTCTTTGATCATCTATGATTCCAAAGATTCCTTTAATTCTCTTCCCTCTCTGCTTCCAGATAGCCACTTTACAGCGTCTATAAATATATCGTATCCCTTTAAGAATAAAATATTCTACGATGATAATAGCTATTGTCCCTGCTACTTGTATTAAGATTTGTTGCCAACTCGTATTGTGTTGTTGTAATTCTACAGCAGAGATAATCTGCTTTTTATAGTACTGTGCAGCTTCTAATTTACTTTTGCTTTCTTGTGCGGCTTGTATACTATCCACACTCATCAGTATCTCATTTTGATACATCAGATTAAGATAGTTTCCAGTATCAGCTAATTTGATAGAATCTCCTTCGAATAAATAATCCTCAGCTAACATAGCGATCTTTCCTTCTATTGATTTAGCACGTTGCTTAGAAGTAAAAGAACCTATATTACCATAAACATTAAATAAAGTATCATTAAAGTTAATCACTGGTGTTTTCTCCATCACTACGACAACAGTACGAACAGTCTCGACTGGTTCAGGAGTTTTAGAAGAGGGCTTCTTATTTTTAGCCCAAGTAGACCCACCCATAATAAGGGCTGTCAATAGTATAAACAAACGAATGTTCATCATATAAAATCGCATAAAAACAATCTATAAAAGTTGAAGTAAATTTAACTTTTAAAATAACAAAAACTATACCGTAGCGAAAATATTGTTTTCTTTATTTTAATAGCGAAAAGAGTACTCCTAACAAAAAAGTTAACTGAACAAAAAAAGGATGCTCTGCGGCATCCTTACTAGTATATCTATATACACTTATTTATTCTTTTTTCTCTTTAGAAATTAATTTGACTAACACATATTCAAAATTACTATCCATCAATTCTTTATTGTGAGTTCTTGTAATATCTAATACATACATATAACCTTCTTCGTAGTTAAATCCTTCTATAGACGGTGTATAATCTAAAATCTCACCAGACATGGTATATAATATTAAATGCTCCACATCTTGCCCTTTAAAAGGCTCTATGGGTTTCATCAGGGTATAAGATTCTACTTTTACACGCTTATTTTCTCTTGTGATAGACGAATTATCATCACTACTACAAGCTACTAAAAAGCTCATCAATAAAGTACATATCGCAAAATACTGTACTACTTTCTTTAATTTCATTTTTTAATAATTAGTTGATTGGATTGCGGCTAAAATAAACAATTTAATAAAGAATAGGATTCTTTATTTTTGCACAGCATAATTCAGAATAACAATGGAGTTTGAACAACAGTATAGCCTAGAGAAACATATAAAAGAGTACCAAAGTGGAAAGAAATCAAAGTACATCTTCTTTTGGGGACATCAAAAAAGCAAAAGTAGAGAGATAACAGCAGCATGTTTTAGCCAATGGTGGCCTAGTCGATTTGAGGTCAATGGACAGTCTTATGCTTCTACAGAGCATTGGATGATGGCACAAAAAGCACTATTGTTCAATGATCACGAAATCTATAAGCGCATTATGAATGCCAAAAGCCCTATGGAGATGAAAGCATTAGGAAGAGAAGTACGAGGTTTTCGAGAAGATATTTGGGTAACTAATCGTTATCGTATCGTGGTAGAAGGTAACTATCATAAATTTACTCAAAACAAAGAACTTCAAACCTTTCTAATCAATACTAAAAAAAGAGTACTAGTAGAAGCTAGTCCAGTAGATACGATATGGGGAGTAGGATTAGCAGCAGATAATGAAAAAATAAATATTCCTGTCAAATGGAATGGATTGAACTTACTCGGTTTTGCCTTAATGGAAGTAAGAGAGATGATAATGAATAAATAAAATAACAAAGGATGCTGATACAGCATCCTTTGTTATTAATACCTCCACGCCAAAATGCGGCTTATCTTATTCCCTTGTTCCATATTTATAATACGAACCTCTTTAGTTTCACTTCGTTTTAATAGTGATTGCAGAGGTTTAAGGTTATCTTTATTAGACACTAAAGTGGTGAACCATACTGCCTGTCTTTTAAAATGCTTACTCTCATAAATGTAATTAGTGATAAAGGCAAGTTCTCCACCATCACACCACAACTCATTGTTCTGCCCACTGAAGTTCTGTACTGGTTTACCCACCACTTCTTTACCTAGGTTTCTCAACTTCTGTGTTGTCTTCGCCAACACCTCAGCTCTTGACTTAAAGAAAGGAGGGTTACAAATCACCACATCGAAGTATTCCTTCTCTCCTATTATATTCTTTAATATATTTCGCTTAGTAGGTTGCTGACGGATACTGATATGACTCTTTAGATGAGGGTTGTGCTCTACGATATGACTAGCTGTCTTTACAGACACTACATCTACTTCAGACCCCACAAATTCCCATCCATACTCAGCCACACCTATAATAGGATATATCACATTAGCTCCTATTCCAAGATCTAATATCTTTACTCCCTTTCCTGTAGGTACTTTTCCATTGTTCCCCTCTGCCAGTAGATCTGCTATATAGTGGATATAATCAGCTCTCCCAGGGATAGGTGGACATAGATTCGTCTTAGGCATTTCCCAATACGTCATCTTATAGTCCTTCATCAGTATGGCTTTATTCAATAAAACCACTGCTTCAGGTTTTGCAAAGTCAATTGTATCTACCCCTGACGGGTTCTTGATAATAAAAGTTGCCAACTCAGGCACCACTTGTTTTAACTTATCAAAGTCATATAAATCCTGATGTTTATTACGTGGGTGTAGTTTCTTCTGCGTTTTCTTTGCTTCTTTCATTATCTTTATATTTCATGCAAAATTAGGGTATTTAAGTGGGTTCTACTACATAAAATCTCAATACTCTAAACTTTATTAAACTCATCTAGCATAGCAGGTCTCTTAGGATACTTCTTCTTCATCTCATCTACTATAGAATCAATAATTCCTACAGCTTGCGGAAACTCTTTTTTAAGAGAAATTAATAGATTACCAATATTCTTATAATCTGAACGATTATTAGCTCTATCTGCTTCTAAAACAATGAGAGGTCTTAAAACATCAAATATTACATCAACAGTATACTCTTTTTTAATGTATTTTAGATAAGGCAATACTAAATCTAATCTACTTACTTTTTTTAACAAGTCAAATAACCTATCTACATACCCCTCTAAAGAATATAGAACACCTACTGAATTAACTAAACCATCATATGGATTACTATTAAACATACTGTGTTGTTTCACTTTACTCTTAGCTTCACTGATTAAACTGTCTATTTTTTCTTCGATGATTACTGTCCATTCTTCTTTTGTAAATGTTGCTTTTAACTTACTATAATAGGTTTTATTGATTTGCCAACCAAAAAAGACTTGTTTATTGTAGAAATAACGCATACGTTCAACATCTTTTTCTGATTCTGCAATCTCTAATAAGATAAGTTCCCATTGGTTAACAGTTCCGGGATGTTTTAATTCTTCTGCTATTTTTATTCCTTCAATAAGTAATATTTTTGCTTTCTCATACTCTCCATGCATCATCTCTCGTTGAACTAAGTTTCTTCTAACTTCTGGAATAGATATATTATCCAACATCTCTTGATTCAACTGTTCTTCTCTTCCTATTTTTCCTAAAAAGGATAATCTAACGTTAGTAAAATGTCTTATTCTATATTCCTCAGAATTACTTTCTTTTATCTTTTTATCTAAAAATGTGAGGTAAAATTCTTCCTTAAATATCTTCAAACACAATAATTCGAAAGAACCTAATAACTCATAACCAAAATCTCCGTAATCAAAATAAACCTCTTTTGCTAATTCCTCTTCAAAGAATGAAATTAAAGACTCTTTAAACTCAATAGTTATATCTGCTTCTATGATACTATCCAATATTTCAATAGCTTTAAAGATTAAATCACTAAAATATCCATTACTATCATCAGAAAAGGTAATCACATCAATAGCTTCTTCTATAAATATTTGTATTATACTACACGCATCTCTATAATTTCTTTCAGCTATAAGTTCATTTACTCTACCTAAGTATATTTCTAATTCTTTACTTAATTTTTTTGTTTCTGTATAACTGACAAAACCTCGTGAAGTATGCTGTTTAATTATTTTTCTAAAAACCTCTTTATACTTCTCTTTTATATCGACTGTATCATCCCTATCTACAAAATAAGCTTCTAAAGACACTTTTAGTCTTGCGTCTTTTTTTGCACTTATAAAAATAAACTCTCTTAAATCTTCTATGCTTAATTGTTCGACTAAATCTTTAAAACTCATCCTTTTTACCTTCTTTGTTTTCTTTGGTACAACCTCTATTGTCATATCATCTCTCAATTGATACAATACAGCAACAACATGTTTACAGACAGCTCCATCATAAGGACAGTCACAATTATAATCTTTGATACTCTGTGATTTATCTAATTCTATAACAACAGTATAATCATCATTCCCCTCTACTTCACCCTCGTAGATATAATCACCTAGTTTAGTAATATCCTTCACCATCCCTTGCTCATAATACTCAAATCCGCGCTTCAAGATAATATTGCTAACATTTGTTTCAAAATTGAATAAATTGTTCATCTCTTCTAAATTAACTATATCGTAAAAATACTATAATCTTTTATAAATAGAAAAACCATGTATTAATAACATTAAACCAATAACATAGCATTATTACATAAATTTTATTCAATTTAGTTAGTTATTTCTAACAAATGACTTTAATTTTACCCTTCATTTAAATTAGTAAAGATTATGAAAGTCGGAATAGATAGTATTGCATACTTTATCCCTAAAATTCACTTACCTATAGAAACATTAGCTATCGAGCGAAATATCGAACCTCTCAAATTAACTAAGGGGCTTGGTTTACAAAAGATGGCCTTATTAGATACTTACCAAGATGTAATCACAATGGCTGCTAATGCTGCGTATAGCTTACTACAAGACAATACTGCTATCGCTCCTCAAGACATTGCTAAAATATACGTAGGTACAGAGAGCGGATTAGACAACTCTAAACCTATTGCTTCTTATACCTTAGGATTATTAGAGCAAATCTATGGACAAGGTACTTTTAGGAATTGTGATGCTGTAGATCATACTTTCGCTTGTATAGGTGCAGTAGATGCTATGCAGAATGCTATTGACTTTATAAAAGCTAATCCGACAAAGAAGGCTATTGTTATCGCAACAGACTACGCTAAGTATGACTTAGCTTCTACAGGAGAATACACTCAAGGTGCAGGTGCTATAGCTTTATTAATTAGTGCTAATCCTCGTATGTTAGCTTTCACAGGGCAGACTGGAGTAGCTACAGAAAGTGTATTTGACTTCTTTAAACCTCATCGTTCGATAGAGAAAAAAAGCATCACAGGAAACTCTACTAATGAGGCATGGCATGGTATAGAAGAAGCAGAAATCTCTATACACAAAGATCAACCTGTATTCGAAGGACAATACTCTAACGAATGCTATATCAATAGAATCACAGAAGCGTACACTCACTTCAAAGAGTTAAACAATAAAAAAGACCAGAAAGTATACCAAGATTGGAAGGCTGTACTAATGCATTTACCTTATTGCTTCCAAGGACGTAGAACTTTCCATGAAATAGTATTACAAGAGAACCCTGAACTAGTAGACAGAACAGCTGCTGATGCAAAAGATCAGATCAAAGCATTTGCTAAGTCAGAAGCGTATATGGAATTGGTTAATAATAAGATTGCCCCATCAGAGATAGCTTCTGGTGAAGTAGGTAATATCTATACAGGGTCTATATTCTTAGGTTTGCTATCTACTCTATCTCACTTTAACGATACAAAAGAAAGTTTAGTAGATACTACACTAGGATTTATTGCTTATGGTTCAGGATCTAAATCTAAAGTATTCGAAGCCGAAGTACAAAGTACATGGCAAGAAGGTATGCCTAAAGTATCTATCTTCGAAACTTTAAAACAGTCAACAGCAATAGACTTCAGTACTTATATCGCCCTTCATAAGAAAGAGCAAAAAACACCAATACAGCCTGCTAATAATGAATTTGTAATAGACTATATCGAGTCGGCAATACCTCATCTAATAGGAGCACGCTACTATAAGTTTGTAAAATAAGAATAAAAGAAATTCACTATACTCACCTCTTTCTAACCAATAGAAAGAGGTTTTTTTCATTATACTTGTATTACCTAAGTAAACACAAAATGAGTATTCCAATCAACAATAAAATAGAAGAACAAAAATTAATCAAAATAGCCATATTTAAAAAAGAAATCAGAACGACAAAACCGCATAAACACCAAGGTTATTTTGAACTCATATATCTAAAGAATACAACAGGATACCACTGTATAGATGAACAACAATACCGGCTTAGTACACACAACCTATTTATCATAAAAAAGGAGCAAGTTCACTATTGGAACATAACTTCAGAACCCTTTGGATATGTAATTTTAATTAAACGAGACTTCTTTTTACAGTGTATGGACAGCACTTTAAAACAATTCTTTTTTGATATTACCCAACTGACTCAAATAGACTTACCTGAAGATACTAACATTGATCTCCTCTTTGCCTTACTACTTACAGAAGAAGATCAAACTGCTCAAGAGGCTTTACTCAAGGCTTTATTTATCAAAATACGCAATTCTACGATAACAGAACAACTCCCTCTTAAATCAGGTATATACAGTGCTTATCTACACTTATTAAACATAGATCACACACCAATCAACAAAGTAAATCACTATGCTAAACTCCTCCATACCACCCCTCAAAATCTAAATGCCAGTTGCCAAAAAAACATTGGACTATCAGCTGCTGCAGTACTAGCGCAACATATCATTGCAGAAGCAAAGAGATTATTAATCTACACAGATTTCTCTATCAATGAAATTAGTTTACAACTCAATTTTACAGATGCATCACACTTTACTAAATATTTTAAAAAGCATACTACTTATACACCAAATAACTTTAGGAAACTTTAATCTCATACCATTCTATTTTCAAATATACCAGATAAACTCCTATTAAATTATCCACCTTTGCTCTTATAGCGTGTACATTATGGAAAACAATACTATTGGATTAAAGGAATTGGCAAAAGTCTTTTTTAAACTGGGTTGCTTAGGCTTTGGTGGACCCGCTGCACATATTGCAATGATGCAACGAGAAATAGTTGAAAAGAGAAAATGGCTAAATCCACAGGAATTTCTAGAATTAATTAGTATCACTCATCTAATCCCTGGACCTAATAGTACAGAGCTTGCCATCCATATTGGTTACACCACCAGAGGCTGGAAAGGACTGTTTATCGCTGGTATATGCTTCATATTTCCTGCAGTAGTACTGACTTGCATACTAGCCTATTTTTATAAACAATATGGACAACTTCCTGAAGTAGAAACCTATTTATATGGATTAAAGCCCTCCATCACTATTATCATCCTTCTACTTGTATTTAAATTAACGACTCAATTTATCACTAAACCCAAATCGATAATACTCACTTGTGGAGTGTTTGTACTTTCTTTAGCTGGGTATAGCGAAATGACCTTACTATTACTTACTTTAGCCTTATCTCTATTATACTATACATACTGCCGAGTAAGTAGAAACCACCTTCCTTCTTTTATCCCCTTATTAGCAATCCCTTACACGGGATATCACGCTGATGTGAATATAAAACTCTTTTGGATCTTTTTAAAGATAGGTAGTGTATTATACGGAAGTGGTTACGTCTTATTTTCGTTTATTGAAACAGAACTAGTTCATAAAGGTTTACTGACAAGAACTCAACTCATAGATGCTATTACAGCAGGTCAGATAACACCTGGCCCTGTCTTTTCTTCAGTAACCTTCGTTGGTTATCAAATAGGAGGTTGGTCAGGTGCTGTTTTTTCTACTATTGCAGTATTTATCCCTTCATTCCTCTTGATTTTGTTAATTACTCCTATCGTGCATTACCTAAAGAGATCTAATCTTTTTCAGCTAATACTAAAAGCAGTGAACATCACCTCTATTGCTCTTATTGCTTCTGTCTGTATTAGTCTAACTTCAGAGAGTATTAGGGATAAAAACGACTTTATAATCGCTCTCACTATATTATCTATCAGTCTTTTTTTCAAAAAGATAAACACTGGCATACTTTTACTCATAGGATTAATTCTAGGAAAGCTACTCCTATTCCTTGCTCCCTACTTCTAGCACGACTCCCACTCTGCTATAGTTGTAATACCACTCTGAGCGATATCTCCTAACTTTACTTTAATCTTAGCATCTAAAGGTAATAGTAGATCAACTCTAGAACCGAACTTAATAAATCCCATTTCCTCACTTTGTTTAGCAATCTTACCTATCGTAAGATAATTGACAATACGATTGGCTAAGGCACCTGCTATCTGTTTAGCCAAGACCTCTCTTCCACTTTTATGCTTATACACCACAGTATGACGTTCATTAGCTGTTGAAGACTTCGGATGCCAAGCCACTAGGTGTTTTCCCTTGTGATACATACTATATAACACCTCCCCTTCTATTGGATTTCTATTGACATGAACATTCAAGACACTCATAAAAATAGAAACTTGAATACGCTTATCTTTAAAATACTCATCTGCTTCTACTTCTTCTATTACAACCACTTTTCCATCACAAGGAGCTAAGACCAAGTTGTCGTCTTGTATCAACACTCTTGACGGGATTCTAAAGAAAGAAATAACCAATGCTATAAGAATCAATGTGACTATAAAAATAGCTAATTGTAACAACCAAAAACGAGGACTAATCAATTCATAAGACAATATATTAACCATGATAAAAGTACATACTCCTATCAGGATAGATCCTTTTCCTTCTTTGTGTATTCTCATAAGTATATTGATTTTTAAAATTGATATTATTGTTTTAATAGATAAAGTACTATACCATATTTATCTAAAAAGAGTACTTGACTACCCAACAGTGTAGTCAAGTACATAACTTCACTTGCGATTAGTAATAATAAAGTTGTAAAGAAAAAATCATTTTGATTATGCTAGTAAACTGTTTTTAAGTAAATACATCTTCATTCCACAAGTAAAATTCAATAATTAGAGAACTAGTATTGTACTAGTAACAACATAACTAATTCACTAATTGACAAAACAAGTTCTATTACTGAGTTGAGGTTCTGACTGGATTCGAACCAATCTAATGACCATTGCGTAGTCATGCCTATCCTCTCGGCCACAGAACCTTTTGTTTACCCTCTTATATTGAGGTTCCGACTGGATTCGAACCAATCTAATGACTATTGCGTAGTCATGCCTATCCTCTCGGCCACAGAACCTTTTGTTTATCCTCTTATATTGAGGTTCTGACTGGATTCGAACCAATCTAATGACCATTGCGTAGTCATGCCTATCCTCTCGGCCACAGAACCTTTAATACTATCAATATATCTTATCTTTTCTTCAGTTTTTCAATTACACTTAATACTCCTTCTGTTATGAAAATCAATTCTTCCTCAGTCAACTCCGTATGTATAGGTAATGACAATACCCTAGAAGTCAAATACATTGTATTAGGTAAATTATATTCTCTATCTTTTAATGTTTTAAACATCTCTTGTTCATGACAAGGCACAGGATAATATATCATACTAGGAATGCCTAACTTTGCTAGTTCTTCATGTACCTCATCTCTATTCACCCCTTCTAGAATCATCGTATATTGATGAAAAACATGGTGACTATAATCTGGTACATAAGGAGTAATGATATTAGAACTAGCCTTAAAAGTTTGGTTATAATAAGCAGCTGCTTCTCTCCTTTTATTGCAGTAGTCATCCAAATATTTTAATTTCACATTTAAAACTGCTGCTTGAATAGAGTCTAAACGACTATTCACTCCTACTATTTCATGATAATAACGTCTCTCCGAACCATGATTACAAATCTTACGCATAGTATGAGCTAATGAATCATCATTAGTCATAATCACTCCACCATCGCCATAAGCACCTAAGTTCTTAGAAGGAAAAAAAGAAATACAACTGATTGTTCCCATTGTTCCTGTTTTATAAGAAGTACTTCCTTGTTTATAACTTCCTCCTATACTCTGAGCGTTATCCTCTATCACTGCAAGATTATACTTATCTGCTATTGGCATAATCTCTCCCATATTAGAACATTGACCATACAGATGAACAGGTATAATAGCTTTCGTTCTCTCAGTTATCGCTGCCTCCAGGCTCTCTTTATTAATAGTAAATGTATCTTTATCTACATCTACGAATACTGGTGTTAATCCTAATAGAGCAACTACTTCTACCGTTGCAACAAAAGTAAAGGATGGAGTTATCACTTCATCACCTGGCTTCAAGCCTAATGCCATCAAGGCGATCTGTAATGCATCTGTACCATTAGCACACGGGATCACATGCTTCACACCTGTATAGGTTGCTAGATTATCTGTAAACTCCTTCACAGCTGGTCCATTGATAAAGGTACTCGTTCTAATCACTTGCTCAATTCCCTTATCTATTTCTTCCTTTATTTTTTCATATTGACGTTGTAAGTCAACCATTTGTATAGCACTCATTGTTTATCCTCTTGCAGCTCCAATCCAATTAAAATTCTATCATTTCAATTGCTATTCTAAGCCTTATTCTGTGATACAAATGTATATTGATAATAACACACCTACCTAGTCCAGTTTTTACAAATACTCCCTATAATCTATCTCTTGGTTTCTATAGATTTTTGAACTAGATTGATTTGGGGTGAGTCCGTACTGTGTCCGTTATGAGTCCGTAGTGAGTCCGTTATTCTAAACAAAACAACGGACTAAATACTGATTCATCTCTTTACCCATTCACTCTTATACAAAACAATACTTGTGTGAAATATTAACTACACAGAATCATCTAACAACTACTATTTACTTCATCTACCTAGCCTAAAGATCAATATTTAGACATTATAACACTTTACCTTACCTACTTCCTTACATAAAAACCTGATTTGATTACAATTCTTCAAAGTTTAATTACACTCCACCTTCTTCTAAAGGGATAAAAACAAATCTTTGTCTTGTTAATTCTAAATCTATAGTGATGACTACTACAAATAATATAAGTTCTATTTGGGTGAATAATCGGCGCAAAAGAAGCCTACTGGATTTCCTTATGTTCTGGAAAAAAAGACCTTGTCCACATGTCAAACTCCCTACTCCCCTACACCTTATAGAGTCGTGTAAAGGATTAGTATTAAACAACCTGAAAGTCAAGTCTATTCTATTTTCAACAGATATTGCCTTAATAGAAAATAACGATGCAGATGCTATTCTTGCAGTGTACCCATTTGCTCCCTCACAGAATATTATTAAAACCTTAATTGAGTTTTCTAAGAAACCTGTTATTTGTGGAATAGGTGGAGGTATTACCCAAGGGGACTTTGCCATTACCATGGCTAAAAAAGCAGAAGCTTTAGGCGCCGCTGCAGTCATAGTCAATCAACCGTTTAAAAATGAAGATATCGCTGAAGTAAAGAAGCATATCAATATTCCTATTATATCTAGCGTATCAACCCTTAATTTTGATTTTAAATCACGTATAGAAGCAGGGGTAAGCTGTTTTAATGTGACAGGTGGAGCAGATACTCTAAAAATAGTAGATTATATTAAAACAAACTACCCTAATATAGCTGTAATCTCTACTGGAGGTAAAACAAATGAATCACTTCAAAATATAGCACAAAAAAAGGTAAATGCTATCATTCTTACTCCTCCATCTAATGGAGAACTATTTCGCTCTATTATGGATGGTTATAGAGAACAGTGATTATTGTGATAAATGAAGTACATAAACCTGTTCGCCATCTTTTACTACACCTGTATTCACAAAGCCACAAGAGGTATACAGTTGGATCGCTCTCAGATTACTCTCATCTAATCCGAGATAAAGCTTTTGTATATCCTCTCTAAGTCGCATTTGTTCTAAAAAGGCTCCAAACGCTTTCTTCCCATATCCCTTACCTTGATGTTGGTAATCAATCATAAATCGCATAATCCAATAATTGTCTTGGTCACGATCATAAGGTCCTGACATAATAAAACCGATTAATTCTTCATCGCTATAAATAGCCTGTGGCTCTAAATTAGGATAAAACTTAGACTCTGCTATAGATACTGCATTGCCACAGATATACTCCTCATCAAAAGTAGGTTTACCATCTTGATTAGTCGTTAGCAGACCTACTTCATAGTAGTTATCTGCTGTTACTTCTCTTAATGTAATTCGCATATATATAGTCTTCTATATTGTAATTATTCCTTCACTAAAGATAACAGCACAACTCTTAATAATCACTTTATCCTCTGTCAACTCTACTTCCATACTACCAGTTCTTTCAGAACACTGAAATGCTTTCAGTACCTTTTTGTCTAATCTGATGTACCAATACGGTGCTAAAAAACTCTGAACAGCCCCAGTCACTGGATCTTCATCTGTACCTGACCAAGGCCAAAAATATCTATACTCATAATCATATCCCTCTATACAAGAGCTCGCAGTGACTACCACTCCATTAATCCCAGTATCAATATTTCTTAATCTATTAAAATCAGGAGACAAGGCTGCTAGTTCTACACCATCTTGTATCTCTACCATGACGATATTATGTTCTTTATTATATCCACAGCTCAACACCTCTTTTATACCTAGTGCATCCACTATCTCTTTTGATAAAGTCGTGTTCTCTACCTCTAGAAGCGGAAAAGACATTTCTATATTCACTCCTTGCTTGCGCACTTCTACTGTATAGCCTGAGTGTGTATTAAATATAATCTTATGTAACTGCTCTTCTCCACTAAAAAGTGCTTTGGCAGAAGCCATAGTAGCGTGTCCACACAGTGGAATCTCCATCTTAGGAGAGAAGTAACGAATACTATATTTATTATCTTCAATAGGCATCACGAATGCCGTCTCTGAAAAACCAAATTCTTTAGCGATAAGGATCATTTTTTCCTCAGAAATAGGTTGTTCTAATAAACATACTCCAGCTTGGTTTCCTTTAAAAAGTTCTGTTGTAAATGCGTCTACTATAAATGATTTTATTTTCATGAATATTGTACTTTCGATAATTAACTAAGAATGAGCCAATAGAGATATAGTCCTCTCTAAGCCTCCTTTCTCCAATAACGCTCATTATGCAACGAAAGTATAAAGTTTCTATTATTCTATATACTAAAAGCTACTGAGTCAACTAAAAAGCTGATTCAATAAGCTTATTGAGTACCTCAAAAAGTCAAAAGTCAAGCATAGATAACAGGAATAGTCTTGTTATAGAAACAAAGTTCGTTAACCTCAACTCTTTCTATACTCATTAGGTATCTGTCCAATATAGCGCGTAAAATACCTACAGAACAAGGATGCATCTGCAAACTCTAGCTGATCACGTGTTTAACAGACAGAAAAGTGGTGTTTAAATACTCTTTAGCTTTGTTTATAACTGCAAAACCTATCCATGACTTAACTGACTCACCCGTTCTCTTCTTGATTAGTGAACTTAGATGCTGTAGTGTTAAGTGTAGATGTGTGGCATAAAAAGAAACATTGCGTTCTACCACTCCATATTCATCGAGAAGTTCAAAGAAACAATCCATAATATCATTAACTCTATTCTTCTGTAAGTTTTCTTTTAAAGTCATAGAATAATACGACTTTGACACTACTGTAATCAAGGAATAAATAAGGTACTGTAGCATCTGTTCTAACAAATAAGTCTTAGGTAGACTATACTGTTTTCTGATAAGTAGAGACAACTCTTCGATTAGTTCATTATCTTGTTTATTAGGATAAATAACAGGTGTATCTAAGACCTCTGTATTGTTCTTGATTAAATTACGACTTTACTATTGATAATTTGTACTTTGCTATCACTCTCTAATCTTTTTAAAGTACGAATAACTGTTTCTACTCTCAACCCGGTCAAATCTGCAATTTGTTGTCTAGTCAGATCAATGGTCAGTGGACGAGAAGTTTCTTCCACAGCTTGTTGATGAGACTTTAGATAGTTTAGCAGGGTCATAATACGATTATCAGGGTCTTGTGAAGCGATATCAGGTGCCATAATAGACTTATAGTATAAGCGTCTAGACAGGCTCTTATTCATAGCTAAAGACACCTCATTATTTTGTCTCATCATTTCATAAAAATCACCTTTGGGCAATTGAATAATCTTCGCATTGCTCACGGCTATTGCATTGGCAGGATAACGCTCTTCTATAAATAGAGGTGGCTCTCCGAAGCTCTGTCCAGATGTAAAAATATTCTGTATAAACTCTCTCCCATCAGCACTAAAGTTATTCATCTTTACCTTGCCTGACACAACTTGATAATAATGACTAGGGTAATTCCCTTCTTGAAAGATAATTTCATTCTTCTTCACTTCTCTTATTTCAGCTCCATATTGCGTTAACAATTCTATCGTAATCATATTGCCTTTTAAATATCTACCTTATATACTTATATTGATATCCAAAGCTACTAATAAACTATAGATGCAAACGCTAAAAAAAAGCGAAAATACACTTAGTATTTTCGCTTAAAAAAAATATAGACTTACATCCAATATTGTCAATTAACTATTTCGAGTTAAACAGATGCTGGTGTAAACTCTTCATAGAAGATCTGATCTGCACTGATATTTAGAGCTTTTAAATCACGAAGTTGCTTCTCTAAGAAAGGATGTGGTCCACATAAATAGTAATCTGCTTCATTCGTAAACTCATATCCCTTAATCGTAGATAAATCAACAACTCCTTGATAAGTTTCTATATCTTCAGCCACCTGATCTAGACTGTCATAAAAGAAGATTGGCTTCACCTGAGAACAGTTATTCGTAATATAGCTTAGTTTATTTCTAAATGCCTGTACCTCTTGATTTCTACACCCGTGAATCCACACAATATTGTGATTTACCACTCCACTTAATTCTAATGCCTCTAGCATTGATAATAAAGGCGTCTGCCCTATTCCTCCACTGATAAACACTTTATCTCTCTGGTTCTCCTTTAGCACAAAGTTTCCTGACGGAGAACTAATTTCTACAGTATCTCCTTCATTAATATGGTCATGCAGATGATTACTAATCATACCATTCATATCGATCTCTTTTCCTAGTTCGCGTTTGATAGATATTCTATAGTACTCGTTATTAGGAGCACATGATATAGAATATTGTCTGATCTGCTCTAGGCCTATTCGTTCTAAAAAGACTTTAATACTGATATATTGTCCTGGTTGATGCTGTACAACAGCACTCCCATCTGCTGGTACCAAATAAAAGGAAGTAATCTCTCCAGACTCTACTACCTTACTCTTCACAGTGAATGCTTTCCACCCTATCCAGTTATTCGCTTCATTCTCCTTAGCTTGATAAATCTTATGTTCGTGTCCTATCATGATATCTGCTAATTGTTGATAAGCCACTGCCCAGGCTTGTACGATATCTTCTGTCGCTGCTTCACCTAGTACCTCTTTTATAGACGCTAGTAGATGAGTTCCTACTATTTCATACTGTTCTGGCTGTATTGATAAGCTGGCGTGCTTATGCCCTATTAGATCAACTACAGGCATTAATCGCTCTGGCTGTGAAATATTTTCTGCATAGCCAAGTACTGCCATCGCTAAAGCCATCTGTTGTTTGCCAGCACGTTGATTCCCCATATTAAATACATTCTTTAATTCTGGGTGATATTCGAACATTCTCAAGTAAAAATGTTTTGTTAGTTCTAATCCCTTCTCTCTTAGCAAAGGTACTGTTGCCAAGATTAATTGTTTTTGCTCACCTGTTAACATGTCTTCGTTGTTTTATAATGTTACAGCCAAATATAGAAGCTTACCTACTACGCATTTTATGACTGCAGTCATAAGAAATAGAGTTTATTCTTTTTCTGTTTATAAAATCAGCAATTTTTAAGGAGTATAACCATATATATTTATTCCGTTATCTAAAATCTCAATAAATCAATATCCCTACGACAGCTGTAACAAAAAGAATAAGGATAGGATGTATCTTAAACCTGATAGAACAGATAAGAGCCAGAATAAACAAGCCTATACTGTAATAATCAGAGAAGCTCTCTCGATCTATTAGTGATACAGCTGCTAGGGCAATCAAAGCTATACTCAATGGCTTAATCCCCATTAAGGCATATGAAAAATACTTATTAGATCGAAACTTTAAATAGAAATATGAAATCAAACAAATCATCATAAAAGAAGGTAGACAAAGGGCAATAGTAGCAATGACAGACCCGAGTATAGCTACCATAGGAGAATATCCCGCACCATGTAATGCACTATAACCAACATAAGTAGCCGAATTAATCCCTATAGGACCAGGTGTCATCTGAGAAACTGCTATAAGGTCTGTAAACTCTCCTCTACTGATCCACTGATTCTTCTCTACAACTTCTTCTTGAATAAGAGACAGCATAGCATATCCTCCACCAAACCCAAAAGTACCGATTTTTATGAATACCCAAAACAATTTTAAAAATATCATATCTTATGCTTTACTTTTTTCTCTTATACTATGATATACAATTCCTCCTACACATCCCCCTATTACAATCCAAATTGGAGACACACCTAATCCCCACATCATGCCTAGAGCTACTAAGGGAAATATCAACGTCTTTGCTGTCATATTATTAGCCTTAATAGCAGTATAACACGGTGCCGCGATGAGAGCTACTACTACAGGTCTGAGGGCTTTAAACGCCTTTATCACATAAACATTTTCTTGAAATCGACTAAAAAAAACTGCTATGAGAAGTATAATAGTAAAGGGAGCTAATATAGTGCCTAGTGCTGCGACTACTCCCCCTTTTACCCCGTTAATCTTAAACCCCACTAAGGCGGCTATATTGGTAGCAAACACACCAGGAAGAGACTCAGTTATAGCTAGAAGTTCATAAAACTCGTCCTGAGTTAACCAATCGCGAGAAACTATTTCTTTTTCGATTAATGGAATCACAGCATACCCCCCACCAATGGTAAAAAGTCCTATTTTAGTAAAGAGATAAAATAATTTGAAAAGCATGATTAAGAAGTTTTTTAATACAAAACAAAGCTTACAATATACAAAACCTCTCTTTTTTCACCTAATAAAACAGTTCTAAATCCCTTCCAAAAACCACTTCATTTAAGCAACAATTCCTTTTTATTACCTTAAAAATCGAATAACAACATCCCTTCTAATCCTGTGTATAAAGTGTAAAAAACACAACATAAAAGCCGTTCATCAAAATAATATTACAGTTTACAGCATTTTTAAGAATATTGCTAAAATTTGACATTTCTTATTTTGAAATTTTTTGTAATTTGCCGACAAACAAAAGAACACATGAAAAGACAATTCCATTATATACTATTTCTTATTCTACTAAGTGTTGGCACCTATGCCCAAAAGCTTGAGTTATATACCAATGATGGTAAAGAAGAATATCTAGGTTGCCTAAGCTGTGATGCCAAAGAGGCTAACTCTATATGGAATACCTATGGAACGTATGGGAACTTATACAGCCAAAAGTCAATCTGGAATAAATATGGTATCTATGGAGACCAGACCAGTAGCTACTCTCCCTGGAATATACATGCAGATAAACCTCCTATCGTAAAGAAAGACGGGATTACATATGGATACTTCAGTACCAATAAACACTTCGTAGGTAAGCGCGTAGAAGTAGAACTAACTAAGATGCTCTATGAATACTACCTAGACTTAAAAGAAGATCCTTCCAAATGGACAAAGGCTAAAGAAGTAGTGAAAGCTAAAGAAGTACAAACACAAAATGAAATTACCAAGAAATAAAAAAAAGCGATGGAGATCTCCATCGCTTTTTTGCTTTAAATCACCTCTTATATCTTATAATTCTCTTTCACGTAAAAACTAAATATTAATAGAAACAAACAAAGTACCTTCTAATACAATTAATCAAACAAATATTTACCTCCTGATAACCTTGACGTAACAACAACTTAATATATTAACTTTTAAACATGTAGGCACTGACTGTATATTTATATATATCCATCTGATATACTATATTTTATATAATAATTTAAGTTAATACATGTTTACTATGGTTAAAAAATTATTCCCCTTGTTGTGTGCTCTATTATGTGTTTTTTCACAACGTTCTTATAGTAATATCTATTCGAAATCTGATAATTCCTCCTCCCATATCTCCCAAACAAATAACTCTAACTACAAATATTATAACTTCGTTTTTAAAGAAAAAACTGTAACCTATACAGGAGAGACATTTTATCATGAACCAACTAATGTTCCTCATAATGTAACGGTGAAGTATGATAAAAATGGCTTCGTTAATGCTGGTTCATATATTGTAAAAGCTTACTTTTACAATGAAAACAATATTTTAATTTCAACAAAATCCGCTAGGCTTAATATTGACAAAGCTAGAATTACAGGTGTTACTTTACGAAAAAAAGAAGTTGTATATGATGGTTCTAAACATTCTCTTGAAATAAGTGGAGAATTACCTGAAGGAGTCACTGCTACTTATCAAAATAACTCTCATACCAATGCAGGAGTGTATAAAATGAGCGTTCGACTAGCAAGAAAAAATCACATTACTAGTACTCGTTCTAACACCCTTACTATACTCCCAATAGATATATCGAGTAAATATACCTTAACTAGTCAGATGTTTGTTTATGATGGACAATCAAAGTCTATTTTCCTAAATCAAAAACTACCTTCTGGTCTTTATATATCTTATAAAGGTAATAATCAATCAGAAATAGGCTCCCACTTAGTGACTGCTACAATAACAGGTAGTAAAAATTACACACCAATTCCTCTAGAACTAAAAGCTACTATAACAATTACTAAAGAGGAAGTATCAGAAGAGCTTCCTGGTATAGAAAATATTACTTTTGAAAACCTTACCACTCCATACACTGGATCAACTATATCTATATTAGCTAATAATCTACCTGATAATGTTATTGTAAAATACAGTAAAAATGACTATCGAGAAGTTGGTCATTATCAAATAAAGGCTTCTTTCTATTTTAAAAACATTCTCCTTGGTACCAAAACAGCTTTTCTTACAATCGAAAAGGCTAGAATTACAGGAGTTACCTTTAATAAAACATCTGTTTTATATAATGGAGAACCTCATACTCTATTACTAAAAGGAGATTTACCTAATGGAGTGACTGCTATTTACTCTAATAACAAACACACTAATGCTGGTACTTACAAAGCAACAGTAAAACTTACAGGAGAAAATTATATTACAAGTACTAGAACAAACACTTTAACAATAACGCCAATTGACTTAACTCAAATTATTGAATTTAAAAGTCAAACTTTTAAATATGATGGGATTGTTAGGTTCTTAAAAATTACCTCTCCTTTACCTAAAGAACTAAAAGTATCCTATAAAAATAATGGACAGAATGCTATAGGAAACCATCAAATAGAAGCTACTATTACTGGTAGTGATAACTACACACCAATGCCATATAGAGTATCTGCAACTTTATCAATTACTAAAGCACAAGAAGAATTACCATCTCTTGATAGTGTAATCTTTGAACATAAAACAGAAACATATACAGGAGAGGTCATCTCGATTGACGCAACGAACCTTCCAAACTTAGTTACTGTAAAATATAACCAAAATGAGTACATCAATACTGGTGTTTATCAAGTAGTCGCTTCATTCTACTATAAAGACATCTTATTAGGAACTAAATCTGCAACACTAACTATCGAGAAAGCACGTATCATTGGAGTCAAGTTTAGTAAAAAAGAAGTAACCTACGATGGCAAAGAGCACGAACTATTACTAGAAGGGGAATTGCCTTTAGGCGTAACAGTTACTTATAAAAACAATATTCATAAGAATGCAGGTACTTATAAAGCTTCCGTTACCTTAACAGGAGACAACTATATCTCAAGTACGAGATCAAACGAGCTAATCATATTACCTGCTGATATCACTCAACTAGTAGAGCTAAAAAGTGAGTCGTTTATATATGACGGTAAACCGAAGTCACTAGCTATTACAGGTGAAATACCTCAAGAACTAACACTTACTTATACTAATAACACACATACAGCAATAGGTAATCACACAGTAACAGCAACATTAGATGATAGTGATAACTATACACCGATGCCTTATACCCTGTCTGCTACTTTGTCCATTACTAAGAAGCAAGAAGAATTACCTTCCCTTAATAATGTAATATTTGAACACAAAACAGAAACGTACACTGGAGAGGCTATTTCAATCGAAGCAACGAACCTTCCTAATAACGTAAGAGTCTCTTATGATAAGAACCAGTATACTGACGCTGGTATTTATCACGTAATAGCTTCTTTCTATTTTAAAGATATCTTACTAGGTACAAAGTCTGCTACACTAACTATCGAAAAAGCACGTATTACGGGAGTGAAGTTTAGTAAAAAAGAACTAACCTATGATGGCAAAGAACACGAATTATTACTAGAAGGTGAACTACCTCTAGGGGTAACTGCTACTTATAAGAACAATACTGGAACTAACACAGGTATCTATAAAGCTTCAGTAAAATTAGAAGGAGACAACTATATCACAAGTACGAGATCAAACGAGCTAATCATATTCCCTGCTGATATCACTCAATTAGTCGAGCTAAAAAGCCAGTCGTTTATATATGATGGCAAGCCGAAGTCACTAACCGTTACAGGAGAAGTCCCTCAAGAACTAACACTTAGTTATCAAAACAACAAACATACAGAAATAGGGAACCACACAGTAACAGCGACATTAGATGGTAGTTCTAACTACACTCCGATGCCTTATACCCTATCCGCAACTTTATCAATTACAAAGAAAGAGGAAGAATTACCTTCTTTAGACAAAGTGATTTTTGAGCATAAAACAGAGACGTATACAGGAGAAACAATCTCAATAGAAGCTACTAACCTTCCTAATAACGTAAGAGTCTCTTATGATAAGAACCAGTATACTGACGCTGGTATTTATCACGTAATAGCTTCTTTCTATTTTAAAGATATCTTACTAGGTACAAAGTCTGCTACACTAACTATCGAAAAAGCACGTATTACGGGAGTGAAGTTTAGCAAGAAAGAAGTAACCTACGATGGTAAAGAGCACGAGCTATTATTAGAGGGTGAACTACCTCTAGGGGTAACAGTTACTTATAAAAACAATATTCATAAGGATGCAGGTACATATAAAGCTTCCGTTACCTTAACAGGAGACAATTATATCACAAGTACCAGATCAAACGAGCTCATCATACTACCTGCTGATATAACTCAATTAGTGGAACTAAAAAGTGAGTCGTTTATATATGACGGTAAACCGAAGTCACTTGCTTTTACAGGTGAAATACCTCAAGAACTAACGCTTACTTATCAAAACAACAAACATACAGAAATAGGCAATTACACTGTCACAGCAACATTAAGTGGTAGCTCTAACTATACGCCGATGCCTTATACCCTATCTGCTACACTATCAATTACTAAAAAACAAGTAGAACTACCATCCCTTGATAATGTATTCTTTGAACACAAAACAGAAACGTATACTGGTGAAGTAATTGCTATAGAAGCGACTAACCTTCCTAATAACGTAAGAGTTTCTTATGATAAGAACCAATATATTGACGCTGGTACATATCAAGTAGTAGCTTCATTCTACTTTAAAAATATCTTACTAGGAACTAAGTCAGCTACACTGACTATCGAGAAAGCACGTATCACGGGAGTCAAGTTTAGTAAAAAAGAAGTAACCTACGATGGTAAAGAACACGAACTGCTATTAGAAGGAGAACTACCTAAAGGAGTAATTGTTACCTATAAAAACAACAGAGCGACTAATGCAGGTACATATAAAGCTTCTGTAAAATTAGAAGGGGACAACTACATCACAAGCACCAGATCAAACGAGCTCATCATACTTCCTGCTGATATCACTCAACTAGTGGAGCTAAAAAGTGAGTCGTTTATATATGACGGTAAGTCTAAGTCACTTGCTATATCAGGTGAAGTACCTAAAGAACTAACACTTACTTATCAAAACAACAAACATACAGAAATAGGGAACCACACAGTAACAGCAACATTAAATGGTAGTGATAACTACGCACCGATGCCTTATACCCTATCTGCTACGTTATCGATTACCGAAGAACAGGAAGAGCTACCATCTCTTGATAGTGTAATATTTGGACACAAAACAGAAACATATACAGGAGAGGTTATTTCAATCGAAGCGACTAACCTACCTAATCTAGTTACTGTAAAATACAGCCTAAATGAGTACATCAACACGGGTGTTTATCAAGTAATCGCTTCCTTCTATTTCAAGGACATCTTACTAGGAACTAAATCTGCTACACTGACTATCGAGAAAGCACGTATTACAGGAGTGAAGTTTAGCAAGAAAGAAGTAACCTACGATGGTAAGGAACATGAGTTACTATTAGAAGGAGAATTACCTCTAGGAGTAACCGCTACTTATAAAAACAATATTCATAAAGATGCAGATACTTATAAAGCTTCAGTAAAATTAGAGGGAGATAACTATATCACAAGTACGAGGTCAAACGAGCTCATCATACTACCTGCTGATATAACTCAATTAGTGGAATTTAAAAGCCAATCATTTATCTATGACGGTAAGCCAAAGTCACTAGTTGTTACAGGTGAAGTACCTCAAGAACTGACACTTACTTATGCTAATAATACACACACAGAGGTAGGCAATCACATAGTAACAGCAACATTTAGTGGTAGCTCTAACTACACTCCGATGCCTTATACGCTGTCTACTACGTTATCGATTACTAAGAAGCAAGAAGAATTACCTTCTTTAGACAAAGTGATCTTTGAACACAAAACAGAAACGTACACTGGAGAGGCTATTTCAATCGAAGCAACTAACCTTCCTAATAACGTAAGAGTCTCTTATGATAAGAACCAATATATTGACTCAGGTACATATCAAGTAGTAGCGTCATTCTATTTCAAGGACATCTTACTAGGAACTAAGTCAGCTACACTAACTATCGAGAAAGCACGTATCACAGGAGTAACGCTTAGTAAAAAAGAAGTAACCTATGATGGTAATGAACACGAACTTCTACTAGAAGGAGAACTGCCTTTAGGCGTAACTGCTACTTATAAGAACAATACTGGAACTAACGCAGGTACATATAAAGCTTCGGTAAAATTAGAAGGAGACAACTATATCACAAGTACAAGATCAAACGAGCTAATCATATTACCTGCTGATATCACTCAACTAGTAGAGCTAAAAAGTGAGTCATTTATATACGATGGTAAGTCGAAGTCACTAATAATTACAGGTGAAGTACCTCAAGAACTAACACTTACTTATACTAATAATACACATATAGAAATAGGCAATTACACTGTCACAGCAACACTAAGTGGTAGTGATAACTACGCACCTATCCCTTATACATTATCTGCTACATTATCGATTACACAAAAAGAGGAAGAGCTACCATCCCTTAATAATGTAATCTTTGAACACAAAACAGAGACATATACAGGAGAAGTAATCTCGATTGAAGCGACTAACCTTCCTAATCTAGTTACTGTAAAATACAACCTAAATGAGTACATCAACACAGGTACATATCAAGTAATAGCTTCTTTCTATTTCAAGGATATCTTACTAGGAACTAAGTCAGCTACACTAACTATCGAGAAAGCACGTATTACAGGAGTCAAGTTTAGTAAAAAAGAAGTAACCTACGATGGCAAAGAGCACGAACTTCTATTAGAAGGAGAACTACCTCTAGGCGTAACAGTTACTTATAAAAACAATATTCATAAGAATGCAGGTACTTATAAAGCTTCTGTAAAATTAGAAGGAGATAATTACATCACAAGTACCAGATCAAACGAGCTAATCATACTACCTGCTGATATCACTCAACTAGTAGAGCTAAAAAGTGAGTCATTTATATACGATGGTAAGTCGAAGTCACTAATAATTACAGGTGAAGTACCTCAAGAACTAACACTTACTTATACTAATAATACACATATAGAAATAGGCAATTACACTGTCACAGCAACACTAAGTGGTAGTGATAACTACGCACCTATCCCTTATACATTATCTGCTACATTATCGATTACTAAAAAACAAGTAGAATTACCTTCTTTAGAGGGGATAATCTTTGAACACAAAACAGAAACGTACACTGGAGAGGCTATTTCAATCGAAGCAACGAACCTTCCTAACTTAGTTACTGTAAAGTACAATCAAAATGAATACATCAATACTGGTGTTTATCAAGTAGTCGCTTCCTTCTACTTCAAAGACATCTTACTAGGAACAAAATTAGCAACTCTTACGATCGAAAAAGCACGTATCACTGGAGTAACATTTAGTAAAAAAGAAGTAACTTATAATGGCAAAGAACACGAACTTCTATTAGAAGGTGAGTTACCTCTAGGCGTAACTGCTACTTATAAAAACAATATTCATAAGAATGTAGGTACTTATAAAGCGTCTGTAAAATTAGAAGGGGACAACTACATCACAAGCACTAGATCAAACGAGCTCATCATACTTCCTGCTGATATCACTCAATTAGTGGAACTAAAAAGCGAGTCGTTTATATATGACGGTAAGCCAAAGTCACTTATGATATCAGGCGAAGTACCTAAAGAACTAACACTTACTTATCAAAACAACAAGCATACAGAAATAGGCAATCATAAAGTAACAGTAACATTAAGTGGTAGTTCTAACTACACTCCGATGCCTTATACCTTATCTGCTACGCTATCAATTACTAAAAAACAAGTAGAATTACCTTCTTTAGAGGGTGTAATCTTTGAACATAAAACAGAAACATATACAGGAGAGATCATCTCGATTGACGCAACGAACCTTCCTAATAACATAAGAGTAACTTATGATAAGAACCAGTATACTGATGCTGGTATTTACCAAGTAATAGCTTCCTTCTATTTCAAGGACATCTTACTAGGAACTAAGTCTGCTACACTGACTATCGAAAAAGCACGTATCACTAGAGTGAAATTTAGTAAGAAAGAAGTAACCTATAATGGTCAAGAACATGAACTTCTATTAGAAGGTGAATTGCCTCTAGGCGTAACCGCTACTTATAAAAATAATAAGGCTACTAATGCAGGTATCTATAAAGCTTCGGTAAAATTAGAAGGAGACAATTACATCACAAGTACGAGATCAAACGAGCTCATCATACTTCCTGCTGATATCACTCAACTTGTCGAGCTAAAAAGCCAGTCGTTTATATATGATGATAAACCGAAGTCACTAGCTGTTACAGGCGAAGTCCCTCAAGAACTAACACTTACTTATGCTAATAATACACATACAGCAATAGGCAATCACATAGTAACAGCAACATTAAGTGGTAGCTCTAACTACACTCCGATGCCTTATACGCTGTCTGCGACTTTATCCATTACACAAAAAGAGGAAGAGTTACCTTCTTTAGAGGGTGTAATCTTTGAACACAAAACAGAAACCTATACAGGAGAGACAATCTCAATTGAAGCTACTAACCTTCCTAATAACGTAAGAGTCTCTTATGATAAGAACCAGTATACTAACATTGGTGTTTATCAAGTAATAGCTTCATTCTACTTCAAGGGCATTTTATTAGGAACTAAGTCTACTACACTGACTATCGAGAAAGCACGTATTACGGGAGTCAAATTTAGTAAGAAAGAAGTAATCTACGATGGTCAAGAACACGAATTATTACTAGAAGGTGAACTACCTCTAGGCGTAACTGCTACTTATAAAAATAACAGAGCGACTAACGCAGGTACGTATAAAGCTTCTGTAAAATTAGAAGGAGACAATTATATCACAAGCACTAGATCAAATGAGCTCATCATACTACCTGCTGATATCACTCAATTAGTCGAGCTAAAAAGCCAGTCGTTTGTATATGACGGTAAGCCAAAATCACTAGCTGTTACAGGTGAAGTTCCACAAGAACTAACACTTACTTATACTAACAATACACACACAGAAGTAGGTAACCATACTGTCACAGCCACACTAAGTGGTAGTAGTAATTATACACCAATGCCATATAGAGTATCTGCGACTTTATCAATTACTAAAGTACAAGAAGAATTACCTTCTTTAGACAAAGTGATTTTTGAACACAAAACAGAAACGTACACTGGAGAAGTAATCTCGATTGAAGCAACTAATCTTCCTGACTTAGTAACTGTAAAATACAACCTAAATAAGTACATCAACACGGGTACATATCAAGTAGTAGCGTCATTCTATTTCAAGGATATCTTACTAGGAACTAAGTCAGCTACACTGACTATCGAGAAAGCACGTATTACAGGAGTGAAGTTTAGTAAGAAAGAAGTAACCTACGATGGCAAAGAACACGAGCTTCTACTAGAAGGAGAACTACCTCTAGGTATAACAGCAACTTATAAAAACAATATTCATAAGAATGCAGGTACTTATAAAGCTTCGGTAAAATTAGAAGGAGACAATTATATCACAAGTACCAGATCAAATGAGCTCATCATACTACCTGCTGATATCACTCAACTTGTCGAGCTAAAAAGTAAATCCTTTATATATGATGGTAAGCCAAAGTCACTTATAATATCAGGTGAAGTTCCACAAGAACTAACACTTACTTATACTAACAATACACACACAGAAGTAGGTAACCATACTGTCACAGCCACACTAAGTGGTAGTAGTAATTATACACCAATGCCATATAGAGTATCTGCGACTTTATCAATTACTAAAGTACAAGAAGAATTACCTTCTTTAGACAAAGTGATTTTTGAACACAAAACAGAAACGTACACTGGAGAAGTAATCTCGATTGAAGCAACTAATCTTCCTGACTTAGTAACTGTAAAATACAACCTAAATAAGTACATCAACACGGGTACATATCAAGTAGTAGCGTCATTCTATTTCAAGGATATCTTACTAGGAACTAAGTCTGCTACACTTACTATTGAGAAAGCGCGTATCACAGGAGTAAAGTTTAGTAAAAAAAAAGTAACCTATGATGGTAAAGAACACGAACTACTACTAGAAGGAGAACTACCTCTAGGCGTAACAGTTACTTATAAAAACAATATTCATAAGAATGCAGGTACTTATAAAGCTTCTGTAAAATTAGAAGGAGATAATTACATCACAAGTACCAGATCAAACGAGCTAATCATATTACCTGCTGATATTACTCAACTTGTCGAGCTAAAAAGTGAGTCGTTTACATATGATGGTAAGCCAAAGTCACTAGCTGTTACAGGTGAAGTACCTCAAGAACTAACACTTACTTATACTAATAATACACATACAGCAATAGGGAATCACACAGTAACAGCAACATTAGATGGTAGTAGCAACTATACGCCAATGCCTTACTCTCTGTCTGCTACATTATCGATTACACAAAAAGAGGAAGAATTACCTTCTTTAGACAATGTAATCTTTGAACACAAAACAGAAACATATACAGGTGAGATTATTTCAATTGAAGCTACTAATCTTCCTGACTTAGTAACTGTAAAATACAACCAAAATGAGTACATCAATACTGGTGTTTACCAAGTAGTAGCTACCTTCTACTTTAAAGATATTCTACTAGGAACTAAGTCTGCTACACTAACTATCGGAAAAGCACGTATTACGGGAGTGAAGTTTAGTAAAAAAGAAGTAACCTACGATGGTAAAGAACACGAACTACTATTAGAAGGAGAACTACCTCTAGGCGTAACTGCTACTTATAAAAACAATATTCATAAGAATGCAGGTACGTATAAAGCTTCTGTAAAATTAGAAGGAGACAATTATATCACAAGTACTAGATCAAACGAGCTAGTCATATTACCTGCTGATATCACTCAATTAGTCAAGCTAAAAAGCAAATCATTTATTTATGACGGTAAACCAAAGTCATTAGTCATTACAGGTGAAGTACCACAAGAATTGACGCTTACTTATCAAAACAACAAGCATACAGAAATAGGCAATCATATGGTAACAGCTATACTTAGTGGTAGTGATAACTATACACCAATACCTTATACTCTGTCTGCTACATTATCGATTACTGAAGAGCAGGAAGAACTCCCTACATTAGATAATATAATTTTTAAAGATATAGTTGCTATTTACAGTGGTCAACCCTACAAGATTATTGCTACAAACCTTCCTCAGGATGTAACTGTAAAATACAGTGATAACTCCTTTACTAATTCAGGTGTTTATATCATCACTGCAGACTTCTATTATCAAGATATTTTATTAGGACATAAAAGAGCAACGCTTACTATAGAGAAAGCTCCCATCACTAGTGTAAAGTTCAGTAAAAAAGAAGTTAATTATACAGGTACAGCACATCAGCTCCTACTAGAAGGAGAGTTACCTCAAGGAGTAAAAGCAACCTATCAAAACAATAAACACATTGATGCAGGAGAATATAAAGCTTCCGTAAAACTAGAAGGAGACAATTATATCACAAGTACTCGTACAAATCTATTGATCATTCGACCAGCAGATCTGACTAGATTAGTGAGCTTAAAGAATCAATCGTTCAAGTATGATGGACAGCCAAAATCTTTAAATATAGAAGGGCATATACCTCAAGGGCTACGTATTACTTATCAAAACAATACGCATACAGACATTGGACACTATACAGTTACAGCCACATTAGAAGGAAGTAGTAACTACACTCCTATGCCTTATACAATGACGGCAATATTAGCCATAAGCCACGAAGGCGAAACTCTACCAATGCTGGACAACGTTATATTTGAGAACAAATCAGTTACTTACAATGGTAACTCTCATAAACTAGAAGCATACAATATTCCTAATGAAGTCAATGTAGAATATGACAGAAACTACTATGACAACGCAGGAGAATATAGTATAAAAGCTTCTTTCTATTATAAATCAATACTTATTGGTACTAAAACAGCCAAATTAACAATAGAGAAAGCTAAACTAACTAATATCACATTTAGCAAACTTATAGTGGATTATACAGGTAAACCTCAGAAGATCTTAATCAAAGGAAAACTGCCTAAAGGAGTGACTGCCACTTACGAAAATAATATTCACACAGACGCAGGCATTTACAAAGCTAGTGTTACACTAGAAGGCGATAATTATATTACTAGCAAACGCACAGCTAATCTTACAATCAAGCCACTTGATATACACAAATTCATTTCATTTCCTAACCAAGCTTTTGTATATGACGGTCAACCTAAAACACTTACCTTGACAGGAAACTTACCCCATCCTCTAAAAGTGACTTATGAAAACAATACACATACAGAAATAGGGAAATATCAAGTAAAAGCGACCATTGAAGGAAGTAGTAATTATGCTCCAATGCCTTATGTAATAACAGCAACTTTGGTCATCAGAAGTGATGATGAAGCAGCTGATATAGTTGAATTATCTATTAATGAACAAGTGTTTAAAAACCCAACCAATAAGATAACATACATCTTGCCTTGTGGAGAAAAATATGCTCGAATAGAGTTTAATGAATTAAGTGCAGGAGCTTTTATCACTAACAACATAAAAGAGGAATACTTATTACATTATGCAGGTACGTTTACAATTCCTGTAACAGTTAAATCTGAATCACAGACACTCACTAGAGAATACACAATAGAACTAATCAGACCCGTACCTTTCGAAAAAGTAGCGATAATGAAGCCAGATAATTCTTTTGTCATAAATATGAACTCAGCCACAAACGGAGGTTTTAACTTCACCTCATTTAATTGGTATAGAGATGATATGCTAGTGAGTACAAATAACTATTATGTAGCAGGAGCGTACAGTGATATCAATAACAATAATCAAGTTCAACATCACTTAATACTGACAACGGATAAAGGAGAAAAAGTCTATACCTGTAAACAAATTATAGAGATCAATAATACAAACAAGGTCAAACTGTTCCCAAATCCAGTAAATCAAAACAAAATAATCAATATTGTTTTTGATATGGATAGAACCACTTTTAGTCCTGCTAGGCTAGAAATATATTCTATACTAGGAAACAAGGTATTAGAGGCAGAACTTCCCAACCGAGAGAACAGTGTTCACCTCCCACCACATTTACAAAGTGGTAAATACATCGCAGTTATTCTAATCAATAACGAAAAGAAAATTATCAACTTCATCATCAAATAATTTTTTACTTTCTGTTTATACTTCCGAAAGGTTGAATCTCATCACTGAGTTCAACCTTTCTTTTTTTAATAATCTCAGTAAATCCTACTACACCTCTTTTGTCATTCTGAGCTTGCGAAGAATCCCATCCTACATGATTGTAGAGTTACGTGTGAGACCCTTCCTATCGTAAGTGTGACATAGATAACGGATTAGTAGTTCCGTGTTATATGATTAACAATTAATATTTCCAGTTGTAATCATTCTGAGCTTGCGAAGAATCCCATCCTACATGATTGTAGAGTTACGTGTGAGACCCTTCCTATCGTCAGGGTGACATAAATAACGGATTAGTAATTCCGTGTTATATGATTAATATTTCCAGTTGTAATCATTCTGAGTCTACGAAGAATACCATCCTATACATCCACTCCTAATGTCCATTCTGAGCCTGCGAAGAATCTCATCCTATAGAGAAATACTAGTGAGATAATTACATACACTACCCTCACAGAATTACCCCAAAACTTAAAAACACTTTTTCTTCTTTTCGTTCTGATTACAGTCAAAAAATAAGAATACCCTCTCTAATTTCTCTTCTTTCCTTCACTTGTCTCCTCTTGAAGAAAACCAATCCTGCTAAAAGGTTCCTTTTTTCTAATTTTTTTTAATTGCACAAAAACATTATAAGTTGTATATCAGTTATTTATTAGAAATCCTAATTATACCAACTACTTGACAAGGTCAGTAAAAATACACTACAAGAGTCTTTCCTTGGACAATAGTTGGAGAATACTAGGACAATAACGGGGTTAAAGCAACTTTTGCCCAATAATACTCCTTTTATACTTCTTCTACTCTTCTTTTATGAAAACTTAATATGATCATACAGCATTAAAAATAAGCTCTATAGAAGGCGAAATCATTCGCTTTGATATTCTTCATTTCATGTCCTCATTTTTATAAAGTGTGATGTACATTAGGACAACTTCTTTTATCGATTGTTTGAACAGTTAAATAATCATATATCAGTATTTTATATCTTGTAATAACCAAAAAACGAGATAATCATGGCAGAAATCAAAGAAGGAATATTAGGTGCTGTAGTAGGAAAAGTAGGAACCGTAGTGGGCGTACTGTGGAGAGGAAGAAATATACTCCGCGCTAAGCCCTTAAAATCAAGTAAAAAAGCGACTGAAGCACAATTGAAACAATGGGATAAGATGAGTCTCGTATCTACCTTCGCTAGTAAATTCAAGGATTTTGTCAATGCGCATTGCCCTGCGGTCTACAACGGAGAGAAATGGATGACAGGAAAAGAACAAATGATTTCTAGACTGATGAAACAAGGCATCGCAATACATGAAGGAGAGCAATATGTACAAATAGACAAGGTGCTGCTCTCTATCGGAACTCTTGCTCCTGCTGTGATTAAGAAAATAAGTAGACTCAAAACAGGTAAGCTAAAAGTACAATGGGATAATCATCTGATCAATCCCCTGACGCTAGATACAGACGTACTAACGATTATGGCGTATCACGAAGAATTAGATAAATTCACGACCATCTCTAATATCGGGCAACGCAAAGATAGATATACTCACTTCTCTTTACCTAAGGAATGGCAAG
The DNA here is from genome assembly GCF_032073645.1 of Myroides sp. Lineage (NCBI taxonomy): Bacteria > Pseudomonadati > Bacteroidota > Flavobacteriia > Flavobacteriales > Flavobacteriaceae > Myroides > Myroides sp. Next base: position 27,327 of record NZ_DAMANB010000004.1, on the reverse strand, counting down.
AGGGGAAAGTCTATCTGTGGAGTATGTGGAAAGCACAAGACAGTAATGTACATAGTACAAGTTGCTTTCATGGAACATTAGAAATGGATATTGAGGGGGCTGGATATGAGGGAACAGGGAACCGAGAAACAGATAACAGGGAAACAGATAACAGGGAAACTGAGAATAAGGAAACTGGGAACAGAGAAACAGATAACATGGAGACTGGAAACGAGGGAACACTTGTTCCTATAACGGATAATGTAAGTGAATCCTCTCTTCCTATCCCACTTATGGAAGAAGAGTCCATAACTAAAAAAGAACTACCGCCTGGACTCATTCGTCAAGTCAGAAAGAAAATCATAAAAGAAATAAAGTCAAGAGAGTTTTCTAGTAGAGATAATACGCATGAAGAGATTATTTATGGAGCGCGGTCTGTCTTAGAAGCATTGAAGGCTGAAAAGGAACAGAGAGAGTGAAATAGCAAAGGTTAATTCACAGCACGTTATTCTTTAAATCTAATGGGATATAATTAGTTTTAACCCAGATTATGCAATAGACATATAAACGAAAAGTAATTATACAAAATAGGTCTGAATTAGTGATTAAAGCATACTATAGTATGGTTTTAGAGCTAATGAAAGAACTATGAAGTAGAATTGCTTTATAGTATTTGGCTAATGCGTAATGTGGGGTAAAAGCACTTACACATTGTCTAAATAGCGAATATCTTCTAAATCAACAGATGCTATTTAAACCATACTTACATATATAAAGTCACTTATAAGCGATGATTTTTAAAGTTACATCATATTGAATTACTATAAATTAGATTTTGTATTGATTCGATTTCTTGTTCTAATTTAGAACTCTTTATTAATAGAGGTTTTACAATCTCTCTCCTCACCTACTCCTTAAAAATCAGAAGTGACAAACTTTAACTAATTCCAGCACTTAGAGGTAGATTATTTATAAATAAGTGTCAGAGTTTATCTATAATTATTATTTATATTTGTAGCGAGTTATAACAATATGTATTAAAAAGAAATAGAATGAATACAGACGAAAAGTTTCACGACGAAATGGGAGACAACCACATCGCATCTAGTGATGCAACTCCACTTAGAAGTGATGCATTTGACCGCACAGATGACGAAAAAATAGAATTGATAAAAAAAGATGTAGAAAACATTCTTAACACTTTAGGATTAGACTTAACAGATGACAGTCTTAAGGGTACACCTAACCGTGTAGCTAAAATGTTTGTGAAAGAGATGTTTGGAGGATTAAATCCTGCTAAAAAGCCAAGTGCTTCTACATTTGACAATAAATATAAATACAACGAGATGTTGGTAGAAAAGAACATTGTAGTTTATTCTACTTGTGAACATCACTTACTACCTATCGTTGGGCGTGCTCACGTAGCGTATATATCTAATGGTACTGTAGTAGGTCTTTCTAAGATGAACCGTATCGTTGATTTTTATGCAAAGAGACCTCAGGTACAAGAGCGTTTAACTATTCAGATTGTAAATGAATTAAAACGTGTATTAAACACAGAAGATGTGGCATGTATCATCGATGCAAAACACTTATGTGTAAACTCAAGAGGAATCCGCGATATCGAAAGTAGTACTGTAACTGCTGAGTTCGGAGGAAAATTCCAAGATGAGAACGTTCGTAAAGAGTTCTTAAACTATATCCAATTAGAGACTAAGTTCTAAACATTACAAATTATATTATGCCTTTATATCAAGAACAGCAATTAAAAATGTACAACTCCATCACTGGAGAGAAAGAAGTTTTCAAACCTATCCATGAGGGTAAAGTGGGTATGTATGTATGTGGACCAACAGTCTACAACTATGTACACCTTGGGAACTGTCGTACTTTTATATCTTTTGACTTGGTATATCGTTATTTAAAACACTTAGGATATGCTGTGCGTTACGTTCGTAATATTACTGACGTAGGACATATGGTAGACGATGTAGATGAAGGAGAAGATAAAATCGCTAAAAGAGCGCGTATTGAGCAGATAGAACCAATGGAGATTGTTCAGAAATATACTTTGAACTTTCACAATATTCTAAAACAGTTCAATAACCTACCTCCTAGCATTGAACCAACGGCTACTGGGCATATCATCGAGCAAATAGAAATCATACAAGCGATCATCAACAATGGTTTTGCTTATGAGGTGAATGGATCTGTGTACTTCGATGTAGAGAAATACAATCAGTCTCATAACTATGGAATATTAAGTGGTCGTAAGATAGAAGATATGTTATCTAATACAAGAGATTTAGATGGACAATCTGACAAACGCAATCCACTTGACTTTGCACTTTGGAAAAATGCAGAGCCTCAGCATATCATGAGATGGCCTTCACCATGGGGAGATGGATTCCCTGGATGGCATCTAGAGTGTACTGCTATGAGTACAAAATACTTAGGTAAGCACTTCGATATACACGGAGGTGGAATGGATTTAAAATTCCCTCACCATGAGTGTGAGATTGCACAGAATGAAGCTTCTACAGGTAACTCACCTGTAAACTACTGGATGCATGCTAATATGCTTACTCTAAACGGTAAGAAAATGGCTAAATCTACAGGGAATAACATTCTTCCTGATGAATTATTCTCTGGCGAGAACAATATCCTTAGCAAAGGGTTTGCTCCTGCTGTAGCAAGGTTCTTTATCTTACAAGCGCACTATAGAAGTATCTTAGACTTCTCTGATGATGCTATCTTAGCGTCTGAAAGAGGATATCAAAGATTAATGGAAGCTATCAAATCTCTAAAAGATTTGAAAACTTCTAGCAACTCTTCTGTTGATATCACAAAATGGAGACAATCGTGCTATGATGCAATGAATGACGACTTTAACAGTCCGATTTTAATTGCAAACTTATTTGAAGCAGTTAAATTCATTAACCTAATTAAGGATAATAAAGAGACTATTTCGGCTACAGATTTAGATACTTTAATTAATAGTATGAGCGCATTTGTATTTGATGTATTAGGTTTAGAAAACACTGAAACAGCAAGTGCTAATAACGAAAAACTAGAAGGTGTAGTCAATATGCTTATCGGAATGCGCAACGAGGCTAGAGCAAACAAAGATTTCGCAATGTCAGACCACATTCGAGATGAACTAGCTAAAATCGGTATTCAACTAAAAGATGGTAAAGAAGGTACTTCTTTCTCTCTATAAATACACAAAAGAGGTTATTCTATGAATAGCCTCTTTTTTTATACATACCTCACCTACAATAGTTAAGTTTATTTTTTGTGATTATAAAATAGTCTTGCTAAAACTAATTCCTTCTACTCATTTCTAACCTAGAATTTCTTACTTTTAGCACTATAATTAAACTCATCGTACATTTGTACACTTTCATATTTCTGTTACTATGCTAAAGAAAATATTAATATTCCCATTTGTAATATTAGTCCGTTTTTATCAGCTGGCTATTTCACCATTCTTCCCTCCTGCTTGTCGATACAGTCCTACTTGCTCACAATACACCTTAGAAGCACTAAAAAAACATGGACTTTTTAAAGGTGGTTGGTTAGCTATAAAGCGAATCGCTAGTTGTGGACCATGGGGAGGTAAAGGATATGATCCAGTGCCTTAATTATTATTTAAGTAAACTAGGAACTGAGGAACACAAAACAGGGAGCTAGTAACTGAAATAGAAAACAAAAAACAATGAAGTACTCTTGGGTGTAAACCACAATTACTCTTTTGAGAATAAAGATTATTTCATACATTTATCATCTAACAGTATAAAAAACTATGATACATTCATTACATATGATTTGGAACCCATCAGAAGGGTTGGATTTAGGATTTATTAAACTGAGATATTACAGTCTTATGTTTGTAATCGCATTTGGTTTAGGGTGGTTCTTAATGAAAAAGATATATGATCGCGAAGGACTAAGTGTTGAGAAACTAGACAAATTATTTATCTATACTGTATTAGCAACTTTAATAGGAGCTCGTCTAGGGCATGTATTCTTTTACGATTGGGATTATTATAAAGATCACTTATTTGAGATTATATCACCAGTGCGTTTCACACCTAAGTTTGAAATCGTTGGTTTTAGTGGATTAGCAAGTCATGGTGCAGCTATTGCTATTATCACTGTTATGTATTTTTACAGTAAAAAGATTATTCAAAAACCTGTACTTTGGATACTAGATAGAGTAATCATCCCTGTAGCAATAGGGGGAGTTTTTGTTCGTTTAGGGAACTTCTTTAACTCAGAAATTATAGGACACGAAACTACAAATGCTTTAGGTATTCGATTTTTAAGAGATAAATTCTCTCCTAGAGAAGCAATGGAGATTACAGGAATTCCTGATTATAACCAAGCTTATGACGCGATAGCTCATAATCCACAGTTTGCAGAAGCTTTAAACCTAGTATTAGCTAAACACCCTACTCAACTTTATGAGGCATTTGGATATATACTTGTGTTCATTATTGTTTACTATATGTATTGGAAGACAGATGCACGCAAAAAGTTAGGTTATATCTTTGGAGTGTTCTTAGTACTACTGTGGATGGTAAGATTTATAGTAGAATATATGAAAGAAAGTCAAGGAGGTTTTGAAGATCAACTAGGCAATATTTTATCAACAGGACAATGGTTAAGTATTCCATTTATCATCGTAGGGATTTACTTATGGGTTACTGCCAAGAATAGAGTATACGAATCATAAATATACAGAGAGCTAATCTAGATTGATTAGCTCTCTTTTTTTATATTTCTCTCTTGAGTGTATAATAGATCCTTTGTGTTGTACTCCCCATAATACAAGGAGCTGTAGACACTAGCTCCCATCCTTGACTTCCTAGATCATTTAGTGTATCATCGGTCTCCTTCATTTCCATTTTTGCAAAGAATCCACTAGTCACTACTTCAATTGTTTTATATTCAAATCGTTTCATAATATTGTAATTAGTTCATTCTAAGATAATCAATTAAACCCAGATTATGCAATAAACATATAAACGAAAAGTAATTATACAAAATAGCTCTGAATTAGTGATAAAAACATACTATAGTATAGTTTTAGAGCTAATGAAAGAACTATGAAGTAGAATTGCTTTGTAGTATTTGGCTAATACATAATGTGGGTTTAACATCACACTTCGAAATAATTCTATATTGTTTTGGCTGATTCTAACGTCCCCTATTTTTAACTAAGGATAAAAATGTTTTAGTTAGTAACATCAATATTATTGGATATTCTTTTCTTTTTAACGAACAATTTCACAGATAAAATCACTACTTTTCTGAATGTAAACAAGGCATTCAATGGACAAGAACTATACGACTCAGGATAGAGGAAATAAAAAAGACTACCAGCAATATTTAGAAGCAATGGACACGATAGCTATCGAGAAGGTGGCTTCTGCAAGTGTGTTCTTTGAGGCCAAAGAGGGAAATGTATTAGTAGATGTAGGAATGGCCTCAGGGACGAGTACAGCTATATTAGCTCAACTATTTCCTAAACTTCAAATAATAGGTATTGATATCAATCCTAAAATGGTTCAAATCGCTGAAGAAACGTATAACCTTCCGAATCTCTCATTCCAAGAAGATGATGGCGAAAAACTATTGACTTTTGAAAAGAATACAATTAGTGGATTCTTTAATTGTTCTGCCATTCACCATATTACTTCATATAACGACTATGACAATAACAGAGCATATAATACACTTCGCAGACAAGTAGAGTTATTGAAAGATAAAGGAGTGCTTGTCATCCGCGATTTTGTCAAAGTAGAACAACAAGAAGTTATACTAGAACTATCTACTCTAACTAAAGAAGGTAATCCTAGTGATGCAGAATTGTTCATTCAATTTTCTCAAACGGCCAGATCATTAGCTAAAGAAAAAGGTTTTCCCATTGAAGAATTAGAGCCTCTAAAACCTAATACAAGGCGATTTCATGCATTTTATACTGATGTAGTAGAGTTTATTCGTCGCAAAGATTATTATGCGAATTGGGACATTGAATTGCAAGAAGAGTATGGATATTATACACAAAAAGAATTTGAAACAATCTTTAAGGAACTGGGATTGCGAATCATTATATCTACTCCTATCTACAATCAATGGATCATTAATAACCGCTATAAAGACCACTTTACAATCTATAATTTAGCTGGAGAAGAAATAGGCTTTCCTCCTACGAATTACTTAATTGTTGGAGAAAAAGTCCCTGGTGGAAAACAATTACAATTAACTAGACATTTACCTAAAAAGGACACTCCATTCTTAACCTTATCTACCTTTAAAAATATAAACACAAATAGGTTATATGATATTGTAAAACGACCAAATAAAGTAATTGACATTATCCCTTATAGAAATAGTGATAGTGGCTTAAAGGTAATCGCTAAACATGGTTACCCTCGTCCATTAGCAAATGTCAAAGCAGATAGTCCTATCTTAGATGGTAAACAATACAGTGGATATATACCTGAAGGACTTGCAATAGCTGAAACAGACAATATAAAAACAGAAATAGAGAACAGATTTAATATTAAACCTGAGGAATATGAAACGATTCGTACTTCCCTAAATTACTACACCTCTCCTGGTGGTATCAATGAAAAGGTAACTTCTATATTCATAGAACTACACTCACCTATTTCATTAAATACTCCATTAAACGAAGGGTATTCAGGCTTTAAAGATTCTGGTTATTTACATGAATACGATGCTGTACAACTCCTTAATACTGCCCAAACAGGTGCATTAGTAGAAGCTAGATTAGAAGTGAATATCTATAATCTATTTTTAAAGTTAGCTATACCATTACCTAAATGGTTAGGACAAAAAACAGCTATACAAAATGTAGAGAAGATTCATGCAACTGATTTAGAAAAACTATTACAGTTAAATACAAAAGAATACATCCATAATGACAGTCAAGCTGGTTTCTTAAAGACACACAGAGCTTCTTTTGAAGCAACAGGTATTGATAAAGACTCTGCGATACTAGAATATGTATCCCCTACTCATTATAGTACTAATACGGTAATAACTCTCCCTGTATTTAAAAACAATGGAGCCTTTTATATAGGTTTAGAAACTAGAAGTCTTCCTGTACCCCAAATATTCACTAACAATAGTACGATTATAACGGTACCAGCATTTCGTCTATCTAAAGAGGTAAGAAACTACTATGACCTAGAACAATATCTAAATACCCTGAAATTTGGAAATAGCAATGTAATTGGATACTCTAAATTAGGAGAAAAGTACTTTCCTAGTATAGGAATTACGCCCGAACAAGTATATCCGTATATTATCCATCTAGATCAGCCTACTGATACACTACATTGGATAAAAATAAATGACCTGATGAATAATCTAGACAAAATAGTTGATACTCATCTTTTAATAGCATTATGTCGATTATATCATAGTCAACAATAAAACTATTAGATTACTAGCCTAAGTAACACTAGTCATTGACTAGTCCTAAAATAAAAAAGCCACTCCTTGCGGAGTGGCTTTTTTTATAAATACAAGTTCTAAGATAGAATTAGTTTTTCTCAACTAACATTTCCTCTTGAGCTTCTCTATGTCTTCTTTCGATTTCTTCTTTATCTTTTCTTGGCATAGTATCCACTAATACTGGAGTAGCTAAGAATAATGAAGAATAAGTACCTACAATAATACCGATTAACATCGCAAAGATAAATCCTCTGATTGAATCACCTCCGAATACGAACATGATTAATAATACTAGGATTAAAGTAAGCGAAGTATTAATAGTTCTAGATAATGTAGTATTTACTGAATCATTAACGATCTTATTGAAATCACCTTTTGTTTTACCAGCGATGTACTCACGTACACGGTCAAATACAATTACAGTATCATTCATAGAATAACCAATAACAGTTAAGATCGCAGCGATGAAGTGCTGGTCAATCTCCATATGCCAAGGCATAAACTTATATGTTAATGAGTAAATACCTAATACAAAGATAACGTCGTGCGCAACAGAAACAATAGCTCCTAATGAATACTGCCATTTTCTAAAAGAAATAACTAAGTAAATAAAGATAGCAGCCATAGACCCTAATACAGCCCAATATGCATTCTGTTTAACGTCTTTTGCCATACTTGGTCCAACTTTAGAAGCTTGGATAACTCCTAATGTTTTTCCTTCTGTAGCATTAACGAACTCTTCATAAGTCATAGGAGATGAATAGTACCCTTTTAACCCTTCGTATAACTTCTCGTTTACTTCTTGGTCTACTGCAGCACCTTCTTCTTCTACTTTATATTTAGTAGTAAGTTTTAACTGTTGTTTATTTCCGAATACTTTCGCTTCAACATTTACACCAAATACTTCTCCTAGCTTATCACTTACTTCGTTAGCTGTAACTTCTTTATCAAACTTAACTTGGAATGTTCTACCTCCTACAAAGTCAGTTCCTTGGTCAAATCCGTTGATTGCAAATGAAGCAAAAGAAACCACTACAATGATTAATGATAAACCATAAGTAGCTTTCTTCATTTTTAAGAAATCAAAGTTGAAGTTTGTAAACCAATTTTTAGTAATACTTGTACTGAATGCTAAAGTTCTACCAGCTTTAACGTCTCTATCCATAAAGATACGAGCGATAAAGATTGAAGTAAATAATGAAGTAGCAATACCGATTAACAATGTCGTAGCAAATCCTTTAATAGGTCCTGATCCAAAAGCGAATAAGATAACCCCTGTTAAGATATGTGTAACGTTAGCATCAACAATTGGACGCATAGCACCATGCCAGCTATAAGATTCTTTAATCGTATCTGCAAGACTCATTCCCTTACGCAAACATTCTTTTGCTCGTTCAGAAATAATAATATTCGCATCCACTGCAGTACCCATCGTTAATACGATACCTGCAATACCTGGTAATGTCAATACAGCACCTAAACTAGCAAGGATACCAAATAAGAATAATAAGTTAGCTAATAAAGCAATATTTGCATACCATCCAGCTCTACCGTAGTAGAATGCCATCCAAGCAGCAACAATAATTAAACCAGCCACAGCAGATAACATACCAGCATCGATAGCTTGTTGTCCTAATGATGGTCCTACGATTTCAGATTGAACGATATCTGCACCTGCAGGTAATTTACCAGCACGTAAGATATTCGCTAAGTCTTTTGCATCAGCAACAGTAAAGTCCCCTGAGATAGATGATCTACCACCAGAGATAGGTCCACTAGTAACACCTGGAGCTGAATAAACGATATTATCTAATACAATAGCAATATTAGAGTGCTCTGTATAAGCTTTTCCTGTTAACTCTTCCCATACTTTAGCTCCCTTAGGACTCATTGTCATCCCTACTACAGGACGGCTAAATTGATCATACTCATCTTGAGCACCAGTAATAACGCTTCCACTTAAAGGAGGAATACCTTCTCTATTTGTTTTTAAAGCATATAACTCAACTAAATCAGGAGCTTTTTTACTTGGTTTACCCCATGCAAAACGAGCATATTTTTGATCTGCTGGTAATAAGTTACGTACATCAGCTCTGTTTAAATAAGCATTTACTTTAACTGTATCTTTCGTTTGGAAATATCCTAAGATTGGGCTTCCTTGTTGTCCACCCATTGCGAATAAGTCTAATAAAGGATTGAATTCTTTATTAGCTGCATTCCCCATAGAGTCTTTTGCTACAGTACCTAATAATGCTTCAACATCTGAGTTAGTTGTTGTATTATCAGTAGCAGTCTCTTTTTGATTCGCTTGCTTTTCAGTTGTTTTTAAGTACTCATTAGCAGCCATGATATAGTTTCCTATTTCATCTACTTTATAAGTTTCCCAAAACTCTAACTGAGCAGTACTTTGTAATAAATTTTTAATACGATCTACGTCTTTTGCTCCAGGAAGCTCAACTAAGATACGCCCTGTATCCCCTAACATTTGAATATTTGGCTGAGAAACACCGAACTTGTCGATACGCTCTCTGAATACACGGTAAGCACTCTCTATAGATTCTTTTACTTTTTTATCTAAGATAGACTTTACTTGGCTATCAGACATTCCAACAGTAATCTCACTTAAGTTTCTGTTTGCAAAAATATCTGCAGATGCTAATTTTACATTCCCTTTTGATTCTTTATCAAAAGCAGTGTAAAAAGCATCTAAGTAACTTTGATTACCTTGTCTTTGTGATTCAGCTTCTGCTAACGCTTTATTAAACGTAGCGTTCTTTGAATTATTAGCTAAACCTTTTAAAATGTCTTTGATTGATATTTGCAACGTAACATTAATACCTCCTTCTAAGTCTAATCCTTTATTGATTTGCTTAGCTCTCACTTCATTGAATGTTTGTCCTAAAAATACCGTTTGGTTACCAATTGAATCAAGGTATTGTAATTCTTTTGTCGAATCTCCACCAGCAAAAGCTTTCGCTTTATCCTCATAATGGTTGGTAACAAAGGTAAATGACAGTTGGTAAATACTTACCAATGCAAAGATAATTGCAAAAAATTTAACGAGTCCTTTGTTTTGCATTATTACTAAAAATTAATTATTTACTTTTTTTAAAACGAGCAAATATATGATATAGACAATGATTAAGCAATTCTTTGACTAAGAATATCAGCAAAAAGAGCTTTTTTCTATTACATATATTTTAACAATTAAACAATCTTTTACTATTCAATTGTTAATTCCTTATTTGTATCCCTAACAGCATTTGCACTATCTACAAATTTCTGAGATTCTTGCTCATTTAATTTTAATTCTACTATCTCTTCTATTCCTCCTTTTCCTATAACACAAGGAACTCCTATACACAATCCTTCTTGCCCGTATTCACCTTGTAAATATACAGAACAAGGGATTAACTTCTTAAAGTCATTTAAGATACTATCCACAACGTTAGCTACAGCTGCTCCAGGTGCATACCATGCAGAAGTTCCTAATAACTTCGTTAGAGTAGCTCCACCAACCATTGTTGATTTACACACTTCTTCTTGTTCTGCTGCTGTCAACATCTCACTTACAGGAATACCTTTATAAGTAGCCAATCTAATTAATGGGATCATTGTAGTATCCCCATGTCCTCCAATAACCATTCCTTCAATATCTCCAACAGGTTTATTTAGTTTTTGAGATAAGAAATATTTAAAACGTGAAGAGTCTAAAGCCCCTCCCATACCTATTACTTTCTTACGATCTAATCCTGATATTTTTAAAGCTGCTAGAGTCATTGTATCAAGAGGGTTAGTCACTATCACAAAAATAGCATTAGGAGAGTATTTTAAAGCGCTTTCCATCACCGACTTTACTACAGATGCATTAGTACCTATTAATTCCTCACGAGTCATTCCTGGTTTTCTTGGAATTCCTGAAGTAACTACTACTACCTCACTATTAGCTGTTAAACTATAATCATTAGTACTTCCCTTAACAATAGTATCAAATTTAGAGTTAGATGCACATTGCATGATATCCATTGCTTTACCTTCTGCATACCCTTCTGCAATATCCACTAAAACTACTTCACTAGCGATTCTTCTATTAGCAATAACATCAGCACATGTAGCCCCAACATTTCCTGCTCCAATAATTGTAACTTTCATAACTTTATATCTTTTTATTAAAAAAAGGTCAAGGCATATAATATGCTTGACCTTTATAATTTTACATATTTAAATACTAAGCATCAATTTTAGCATAAGTAGCATTTTTCTCAATAAAATCTCTACGTGGTGGAACTTCGTCTCCCATCAACATAGAGAATACTCTATCTGCTTCTTGTAAACTATCTATTGTTACTTGTCTAAGAATTCTATGTTCTGGATTCATTGTAGTATCCCATAATTGCTCAGCATTCATCTCTCCAAGACCTTTATAACGCTGAACACTTGATCCACTTCCCATTTTCTCCATTAACTCAAGGCGTTCTTCATCTGTCCATGCATATTCTTTACGTTGCCCTTTTTTAACCATATATAATGGAGGTGTAGCAATATAAACATATCCATTCTCTATTAACCCTCTCATATAACGGAAGAAGAAAGTTAAAATCAACGTTGCGATGTGGCTACCGTCCACATCGGCATCACACATGATTACTACTTTATGATAACGTAATTTCTCAAGGTTTAATGCTTTACTATCCTCTTCTGTTCCCATCGTAACACCTAAAGCAGTAAAGATATTCTTAATCTCTTCGTTTTCGAATACTTTGTGCCCCATTGCTTTTTCTACGTTAAGAATCTTACCTCTTAATGGTAGAATTGCTTGGAAGTTACGATCACGTCCTTGTTTTGCTGTACCACCCGCAGAATCTCCCTCCACTAAGAATACTTCACATTTAGAAGCGTCTTGTTCAGAACAATCAGACAACTTTCCAGGTAGTCCACCACCGACCATAACAGTCTTACGTTGAACCATCTCACGTGCTTTCTTAGCAGCATGTCTAGCCTGAGCAGCTAAAATAACCTTTTGAACAATAATCTTAGCATCATTTGGATGTTCCTCTAAGTAGTTCTCTAGCATTTCTGCTACAGCCTGACTCACAGGGGATACAACCTCTCTATTTCCTAGTTTTGTCTTTGTTTGTCCTTCGAATTGAGGCTCCATTACCTTCACAGAGACAATTGCAGTCAACCCTTCTCTAAAGTCATCACCTGTAATTTCGAACTTAAGCTTATCTAACATTCCTGAAGCATCTGCATATTTCTTCAATGTTCTAGTAAGCCCCATACGGAATCCTTGTAGGTGTGTTCCTCCCTCATGCGTATTAATATTATTCACATAAGAATAAATATTCTCTGCATAAGTATCATTATAAACTAATGCAACTTCAACAGGGATTTCTCCTTTATCAAGTTCCATTGAGATTACATCTTCAATAATTGGCACACGGCTACCATCTAAGAATTTAATAAACTCTTTTAATCCTTCTTTAGAAAAGAATACTTCATGTTTAGGCTCACCATTTTCTTCAATTACTCTTTTATCAGTAAGTGTTATCTTTAATCCTTTATTCAAGAAAGACAACTCTCTTAAACGCCCAGCTAAAGTATCATAAGAAAACTCTAGAGTCTGTGTAAAGATAGTATGGTCGGGTTTAAATGTAACCGATGTTCCTCGTTTATCTGTTTCACCAATAACTTTTACTGGAAATAAAGCTTTACCACGCGAATATTCTTGTTCGTAAATTTTACCTTCACGATAAACAGTTGCTCTTAACAAATCAGATAGTGCGTTCACACACGATACCCCTACTCCGTGAAGACCTCCAGATACCTTATAAGAATCCTTGTCAAACTTCCCTCCAGCACCAATCTTTGTCATTACTACTTCTAATGCAGACACTCCTTCTTTTTTGTGGATGTCCACTGGGATACCACGTCCATTATCTTCTACAGTAATAGAGTTATCCTCGTTTATAGTAACGCTTATTGTATCACAATAACCAGCTAAAGCCTCATCAATTGAGTTATCAACCACTTCATATACTAAATGGTGTAATCCTCTTACTCCTACATCACCAATATACATCGAAGGACGCATCCTTACGTGTTCCATTCCCTCAAGAGCTTGAATGCTATCCGCTGAATAATTATTCTTATTTGTTTCTTGGCTCATAATAATAATCTAAAATATCTAACGTACAAATATAACAATTTTCAAAGACTTTATCAACTCTAAACAAGCCTAAAATACATATATCTCACAAATAAAAACAAAAAAACGCAGATGTTTTCACACCTGCGTTTCATACTTTTTTATAAAGGACTTTTACATTAATTCATGAATTGTAAATTCACAATTGTTAAATGTAAATCTCTCATGTACTTTTCTTCCTAATAACTCCTTGGCGATTGGAGCATCCATAGAAACGGCTAATACAGAACGGTCGTCTAAAACAATTTTTGGCAAAGCTGCTGAGAAAAATAAATACACTGAATTTACTTGTACTAAACTTCCAAATTCTACTACAGAACTCACTTTTTCATCATCTATTTTAGCAACTATATCTCGCATAGCTATATTTTCTAAAATCTTCTTACTCAAGTTTTCTTGTTCTAAATGCATCATTGACAAGCCTGTCTCGTGTTTGTCTCCAGCAGAACTTTTGGCGTCGTTCTGCGCGTCGATTGTCAAATCTTCTACAATTCCTTGCAACGCTTCCACCTTGTCATTTAACCGTTCTAAACAAATTGTTTTTAACTTCTTTTTTAATGTCATCATTACGTCTTTAAAATTTCTTTCTTTGCGAAATCGAAAGAAAATACATGTTTTGTTGTTTGTAACGACAAAAGTAAGTTATTAATCAATGAAAAAAAACAGTATTGTGCACCTTTTAGCGAATTTTAGTCATAAATTATCAGTTTTTAGCTTTTTTTCTGATTACAAAATCTCAAAAATCGAATTTATACATTGCTCCTCCCATTATTTGCACACCTTGCACCTTAAAGTTATCCCATTGATTATATTTCTGATTAAATAAGTTATTGGCTTTTAAGAATAGAGTCCAATTTTTAGTTGGCCTATACCCTACTTTCATATTTAAATCAACATAATCTTTCAATTCTACAACTGATGGATCTTCCCAAGTATTATAGTCTCCTATAAGCCCAGTAGAATCAATTACAAAAACATCTTTACGCTTACCTACATAAAACACATCTACACCTGCAAACCATTGTTCTGTAAAATCAAATTTAAAATCAGCTCCTGCTTTTACTTTTGGTAAATTCCAAGCTTCTAAAGAATTTGTATTATAGTTATTATACTCTCCATGAACTCCTATAGAAACATTCTCTTCGAAGTCAAAACGCAATTCACCAAATAAATTCAATGTTTTAACATCTCCATATTGCACTCCAAATGAGTTTCCAAACATATATGGTATTCTACTTCTATTCAAAGTATATTCATTGTGCAAAAACATCGCTTTGTCTTTCTCTCTTTTGTAAGACCCCTTGATGTTATAAGAGATATTATTATCTAATTTTCCTTTTAATCCAAGATAAATATCATACTTCTTATCAGTAGGCGTAATTAGAATATCTGGGGAAATGAAAGGGTTTTCTTCTGAAAACTGTTGAAAAGAGTTTTGTTGCACCCCTCCCTCTATTCCTGCATAAGTCACTAATAATCCAGGAACTAAATCATAAGATGCTTTAACTTGTGGATAGATATAAAAGTTATTCTCTGATTTACCAGCTAATTCTCCATTGTTAAAGAAAACACCAACTCCTACTTGTACAGAATAGTTGTCATCTCTAAATGTAAGACTAGGTTGAGCTCCAAGGTTTAAATGATTATACTTCGTTGTTTCCCCTATAAATGAGTTTTTATATGATGTTCCTACATAATCAACAACAACCCCAACATTCAATTCTCCAAAGTCCAAAGCTGTTTTTACATTTGGTCTAATCTTAAAACGATTTTCTACTGTTCCAAAATCATCCCAAAAATAATCATATCTAAAATCCAATCCAGTAAAAGGGCTATTTCTAAACTCTAAAGCTCCATTTACAAAAACATTCTTATAGTGTTGAGATTCGTCTATTCCAGAAATATCACCTTGATTGAAGTCGATTTGTTTCGTTGGCAATCCATAATAATTACTCAATTGGTATCTAGCACCTGCTTCTACTGTCCAACCAAAATTCTTTAATTGTCCACCATAAACCAAACCTCCTTTTGTATTAGAGAAACTATCATCTAGAAGTAAATTCTTAATCCCTCCTTGAGAAGAAAAGTGACTAGCATATCCTGCTAAAAAACTATTCTTATTTAAGTGTTGACTTAAGAACACCTCTCCGTTCAGGTTAGTATAATTACCTGCAGAAAAAAGAGCATAATTATTAAAACTTTTCAACCTACTTGTTCTTTCTACCTCTGCTGCTTTTCCTTTCTCAGGTACAAAAGTAGATGCTACAGGAAAAGAACTAATCGTATAAATTACATCTTTCTTGTTACCTGTAGTTTCATCGTCATTATTAGCTGTAGTACGAACTTTAAAAGCATCCGAAATTGTTGCATCATAAGCTCTTACTACATTAACAACCTCTGTACCTAATTTACTTGCTTCCGTATTTTTATCTTGAGCATAACCTGCTATTCCCCCTAGAGTTAAAACAGATAATATCGTATATATATTCTTATTGTTCATTATAATATCTTCTATATTAAAATTATTGAGCAATCGAAGAGTTTCGTTTAGCCTCTTGCGCTGTTATTTTTTGAAGTTCCTCTTTAGCTTCTTTCACCACATCTGGGTAGTCAGTAAAGTTCTTAGTAACGCTTTCTAAAATATAAGTAGCTTGATAACTATCTTTTAATTGATAGAAGTTCTTTGCCATTAATACTAATCCTTTAGCACCATAATACTTATAACCCGAATAGTCTTTTGCTAATTTCTGCACACTCTCATTAGACGCTTCATACTTAGCCTCTTTATTCTTAAAGTAAGCATCATAATACATCGCCTCTGCAGCTAACTCTCCTTTTGCTATCTTCAATACCTCTTGATAACCTTTCTTAGCTTTAGCTTCATCATTAGTAGCCATAGCCGTTCTAGCAATAACTATTTGTGCATCACCTTTTACTTTATTATCTGTTTTAGCCATTTTTAATACAGCTTCAGCATATTGAAGAGCTTCACTATAGCTATTTTGCTCATAGCTCAACTTCATTAGATTAGACTTAGCGAACACTACATTCTGTTCTTGTGCAGCCTCTGCATCTAAACGTTTTAAAGTAGTTATAGCCTTAGCAGTATTTTTATTTTTCAAATAAATCTCAGCCAAACGAGCAAGAGAAATCTCTGAGAACTCATTCTTATCCTTAGAAATTACAACTTCATAATGAGCAGTAGCCTTATCTAGGTTATTCTCTGCAAAATACATTTGCCCTAAATAGAAATGAGCTTGTAACGCCTTTTGTCCCGTTGGGAAACTTTTTAGGTATTTCTCATATCCATCTATAGCCGATTGTGTATTATTTTGAATATACTGTTTTTCAGCCGACTCATAAGTATCTTTATCTAGTTCAGCATCGGTTACTTGAATAAAAGAAAGACCTTTAACCCATGCAGCATATTCATCTACCTTTCCATTTTCCACATAGATTAGTCGTGCATTTTGAACCGCTTCGATAGCCTCAGAAGATTCCGGAGACTCTTTTACCACTTGTTTAAATTTAGCTAACGCTTGATCAGGTTTATTGTCGTTATAGTTAATCAAACCTTGTCTCAAGATAGCTCTAGCCTTATAGCTTGATGTAGGATAATCTTTCAACATCTTATCAAAAGCACTTAACGCCTTTTGACTTTGATTCATAACGTCATAAGTCACCCCTATCTCATATTGAGCATCATCAGCCAAATTAGAAGTTGGGTAATCTTTCACAAACTTCGTTAAGTCTTCTATTTTACGAGGATTACGATCTACGAATCCATAGCTAATTGCCTTTTGAAAACGTGCATATTCTACATCAGCTTTATTTGCCTCAATAACTTTATTATAAGCCTCCATCGCAGGCCAATACTTCCCAGTAACAAAATTACAATCTCCTTGTCTTAGATAGGCATCTAGACGACGCGCCTCATCTTTAGGATTTTCATCTGTGTATTTTTTAAAATAATCCGCTGCTGTAGCATAGTCTTTCAATTTGAAGTATGAATACGCTAGATTATAATACAAATTATTACGTTCAGACAATCCCTTAGACGCTGTATTTTGATCAAATGCTTTGAACTGAGTGATAGACTCGTTAAAGTCATTTAAGTAAAACAATGTCTCTCCCTTCCAATATTGAGCCTTTGCAGTATATTTTAAATTTTGCTTCTCTGCTAGAGATTTATCAAAAAGACTTAATGCTTCCTTATAATTCCCTTCATTGAACAATTCTTGACCACGCAAGAATGTCACTTGTTGATACACCTCTTTATTTCCTACAGAACGATTCTTTTCTAATAGAACTAAAGCCTCTTTATAGTTTTTAGAAGAAACATACGAGTCGATTAAAAGCCCTTCTATCTCTCCGCGATAAGACGAATTAGGATATTTACTAATATAAGCATTTAATACAGCAGGTGTACTCTCATAAGCATTCCCAATATCATAACTAAGTTTTGCATAGTTTAAGAAAGCGTCTTCTTGGATACCTGCGTCAAAACGCATTTCAGAAGCATTCTTAAATGCATTTAGAGCTTGCGTTTTTTTATGTGTTTGCAGATAACTTTCTCCTAAATGGTAATATGCATTCTGCGCAATACCATTATCTCCACTGATAATTTTATTAAACTGCTCAATAGCCTTAGGATAATCTTTTGATTTATAATAAGTGTACCCTAATTGGTAAAAGTCAGTATTACTCCACTTTCCTCCTTTACCTTGATAAGCTAATAAATGAGGTAGCGCTTTATCATATTGCTTTAAGTTAAAATAACTCTCCCCAACTATTTTAGACAACTCTGATTTCTCTTCAGGAGTCGCTTTTGTCATTTGAGAAGTTCCTTGTTCTATAGCCGTTTGAAAGTTTCCTGTCTTAAAGCTCATGTCTGCTTGATAGTACCCCATCTTCTCTTGGTAAGAAGACTTAGTTTCTACTTTGTCAAACAATTTTTTTGCATCGTCAAAATTATCTGAGTCATAAGCAATATATCCTAAATAATATGTTGCTTGCTCCCCCCATTCTCCACGAGTATTTACTTTCTTTAAATAGCGTTCTGCTTCTTTTTTATTCTTTGTATAGAAGTAACTATATCCCTTCTGAAAGTTAAAACGATCTAACTTCTTCTCATTAGTAATTGCGTTTTCTTTCACTTTTACAGCGTACTGCAGGGCTTTAGGAAAATCTCCTTTGCTGAAATAATAATCTGTAACCTCTACATAAGCCTGATTTTGTTTAGAACTAGTAGGATATTTCTTCACAAACTCATCTATCTTATCTTCGGCTCCTTCTTGATTCAATTTAATGGCGCAATACGCGATATAATAAGCACAATCAGCCTCCACCTCAGTATTCTCACCTACATGAGCCTGTTTTACTTTTGTGAATAATAATTGCGCTGCTAAATATTGCTCTTCATTATACAATGCTACAGCATGATTATAATCAGCCAATCTCTCTACATAAGCAGCTGATTGTTGAGCACTTGCAGTTATACTCCCCAGTGCAAGAGTTAATAAAGTTAACCTATTATTTTTGTGCATTTCCATTCAGATTTATATAACGTCAAATATATCATTTTATACTCTTTTAAACTTATTTTTCAGCAATATATTGCCCTAATTGTTATCAAAAATATATTTAAATTGAAATTACACCTCTTCCACAGCAATAAAAAAACATGATAATTTATATCTTTTTGAGATTTAATAAATCGCATTTCACAAGAAAACAGCAAAAAACACAATAAAGAAACACTCCTTGATACAAAAAATCCCAATTCAAAAGAATTGGGATCATATAAAAAAAGTCTTTATCACAAATAAGAGGATAACAATCCTAAGATAATAGGAGCTAATACAGCAGTAAAAATTCCATTAAAAATCATCCCCACACTAGCGAAGGCTCCATACTTATTACTCACCTCCATTGCCTTCATCGTACCCATTGCATGAGAAGAAGTCCCCATAGCTATTCCTTGTGACATTGGATTACTTATACGGGTAAGGTTAAGCACCTTAAATCCCACCATACTACCAAATATCCCCGCTATCATAACAGCAGCGGCAGTTACAGACGGAATACCATTAACTGACTTAGATATCTCTAAGGCTATAGGTGTACTAACTGACTTAGGAGCTAGTGATAAAATAATCTCTTGATCTGCGCCTGTCATCTTAGCTAGTATCACTACTGACACTACCCCTACAACACATCCTATTAATTGACTAATTAAAATAGGAAACAACTGTTTTTTAATTTTTTCCCACTGTACATATAAAGGAACTGCTAACGCTACAATAGAGGGCTTTAAAAAGAAATCAATATACTTACCTGCCTCTTCATAATTTTGATAAGGGATTTTTAAAAAATATAAATACCCCATCAAAACAACCATAGACAAGATAATAGGATTAAATATAATCCATTTTTTCTTTTCACTCAAAGCTATTCCTAAAGCATATAAAGCTAAAGTTAGGAATAATAAAAATGTTGGATTGGCTAAAAAATTCATTTCTTTCTTCTTAATAATTGATGAGTAAATCCAGTTACAAAAATCACTATCACTGTACTTACCAGTGTAGCCACAACAATAGGTACAATCGACTGACTAAGAATTCCGAAATAGTTCAACATAGCCACACAAGGTGGAACAAAGAATATCCCCATGTTTTTAATTAAGAAGTTAGTAATACCACCTATTGATTCTACTTTTACCCACCTCAGTTTTAACATTGTCCATAATGTGATTAAACCGATGATACTTGATGGTAATTTTAATCCTGTGAGATACACCACTAACTCTCCAAAGGCTAGACAACCTATCACGATTGCTACCTGCTTAATTAAATTCATTTTGTTTAAATATTTATCACAAAATTACTAAATACAATCCCCACCAAAGAAACAAAACAGATAAATATAAATTATTTAACAACTACACACCTAACCTACAGACATCACTTCAACAATAAACAAGAAGCAATCACTTAGCTTTTTGGTAACTTTTACTTAATCTTATATTCAAAAAATTAGAGCAACTTTGTCATGTAAACAAAAAGAAAAATATGTAAATAAAATATAGATTAAATTGGTTAGTTAGAACAAAAGGAGAGATCTACAGCAGATCTCTCCTTTTGATTTAACTACTTACTACATCAGTTTATTTTACATTATTTACACTCCACAATAAGACCTCAATCTATTTTTTTCTTAAAAACAACATCCGATATAGATATTTTCAGCTCAACTATACTTTATTATTGTTTATCTTAGTATTTTTACCACAAAATACACGATTATTATGTCTAAAACAGTTTTATCCCTACAAGGAGTTGATATCTACCAGAACAAGCATAAAGTACTTTCTAATGTTAACTTAGAAGTAAATAAGGGAGAATTTTTATATATAATCGGAAAGACAGGTGCAGGTAAAAGTAGCTTTATGAAAACGCTGTATGCAGACCTTCCTTTAGAAGTAGGCGAAGGTTCTATCGTAGACTACGACTTGAAGACCTTAAAAGAAAAAGATATTCCATACCTGAGAAGATCATTAGGTATCGTATTCCAAGACTTTAAACTACTTCCTGACAGAACAGTCTATGGAAACCTACACTTTGCTTTAAAAGCAACTGGTTGGTCAGAAAAAGAAGCGATGGATAGAAAAATACACGAAGTATTAGACAATGTAAATATGCTAGCACATATCGAAAAAATGCCTCACCAACTATCAGGAGGGGAACAACAGCGTATCGCTATAGCTAGAGCATTGCTAAATGATCCTGATCTAATCCTAGCTGATGAACCAACAGGTAACTTAGACCCTCAGACTAGTGCTGAAGTAATGGAACTTCTACTTAAAATTAATAAGAATGGTAGAACCATTATCATGGTAACACATGATTATGCATTGCTATTAAAATTCCCTGCTAAAACATTAAAATGTGACGATGGTACCCTATTCGAAGTAGTACACAGAACATCACAAAATTAATATACAAAAAAGACTATCAGCATTGATAGTCTTTTTTGTTTTATCTTAACTCAATCTACTCCATTTAAATCAAAAGTAAAAGACAAATCACTACTATTCTTTATTTAACTGAAGAATAAGATCACTATACGATACCGCAACTAAATCTTCTTTAGTCAACTCCATTAGATTAAAAAAACAATCACATTGTTGCTTTAAATCAACTCCCTCTTCTACTCCGATATTACAAGCTTCTACTTCCACAAAGCACCCCAATCCGTCTACCTGATCTAAGTGAATACTAACATTCTTATACTTTAAAACCTTACGTACTTTAGACACCTTTACTTTTATACCAAACTGCAATTCTAATATTGCACCTAACGCAACATCTTTCTCATGTTTATAATAAATAACATCCGAACTCTTCGCTTCCTCCCCATTTACACGATTATAATAAATCAAAGAACTATACTCGTCATATTCACGAAGTTTCACCCTTCCAATAGGGACATTATAATAAGTATCCACTTGCTTATATACCCCATCTAGAATGAGCTCTACTCCTTTTAATTTATCTTCTATGCTATCTAAGTCAGCTACACGTGCTTTAAATTCCACATTCTGTAATTCCA
Organism: Myroides sp.; assembly: GCF_032073645.1. Lineage (NCBI taxonomy): Bacteria > Pseudomonadati > Bacteroidota > Flavobacteriia > Flavobacteriales > Flavobacteriaceae > Myroides > Myroides sp. The sequence goes on along the minus strand of NZ_DAMANB010000004.1, from coordinate 5,039 downwards.
TCTATCTCTTTTTAGGTTCTAGCAAATATAACCGATTAAAATAAAAAAGCCTCACTGCATACAGTAAGGCTTTTAAATATATTAAGTAAGATAAATCAGATTTGACAAACGTTTATTATTTTACTTTATTAACGATAGCTGCGAAAGCTTCTGGGTGATTCATAGCTAAATCTGCAAGAACTTTACGGTTCAATTCGATATTGTTAGCTTTTAATTTACCCATGAATTGAGAATAGCTCATTCCGTGTAATCTAGCACCAGCGTTGATACGCATGATCCATAATGAACGGAAGTTTCTTTTCTTTTGTTTTCTATCACGGTAAGCATATACCATTGCTTTTTCTACCGCGTTTTTAGCTACTGTCCAAACGTTTTTACGTCTTCCAAAGAATCCTTTGGCTTGCTTCAAAATTCTTTTTCTTCTTGCTCTTGAAGCTACTGAGTTTACTGATCTTGCCATTTCTTAAAAATGTGTTTTTTGTAGTGGGCGGTTATGTTTCAAACACTTCTAAACTTTCATTTGCTCCACTCCAGGGTTATTAAATAATTTTAACCGGAATTAAGATTAGATTAATCTTAATTGATCTTTGATACTGTTTGTATCTGCTTTAGACACTAATCCAGAGTGTGTTAAAGCTAATTTACGCTTTTTAGATTTTTTAGTCAAAATGTGACTTTTGAAAGCGTGTTTTCTTTTGATTTTTCCAGAACCAGTCAACTTGAAACGTTTCTTAGCACTAGATTTAGTTTTCATTTTAGGCATTATTTCCTAGGTATTAATGATTATCTTACTTAACTATCTTAATATACTTAAATACTATTTTTTCTTTTTAGGTGCGATAAACATAGTCATACGTTTACCCTCTAAAACTGGCATAGTTTCCACTTTCCCGAATTCCTCAAGATCTTGAGCTAATCTTAATAATAAGATTTGTCCTTGATCTTTATAAATAATCGAACGTCCTTTAAAGAATACGAATGCTTTTAATTTAGAACCCTCTTTCAAGAATTTCATTGCATTCTTCTTTTTGAACTCATAATCGTGCTCATCTGTTTGAGGACCGAAACGAATCTCTTTTACAGTGATTTGAGTCGATTTAGCCTTTAGCATTTTTTCACGCTTCTTCTGTTCGTAAAGGAATTTGTTGTAATCAGTAATTTTACAAACAGGAGGTTCAGCATTTGGTGAAATCTCAACTAAATCCAATTCTAACTCCTCTGCTAAACGCATTGCGTCAGCAAGTTTATATACACCTGTTTCGACGTTGTCTCCTACAAGACGAACTTCAGGAACGCGGATGGCATTATTAATTCTATGCGCATCTTTCTTTTCTTCGCGAGGATTTCTTCCTCTGTTTTGTCTTATTGCTATGGCTATAAAATTTTATGTGCTTGTTCACCAAGCGTTATACTATTTTTACTCTCCAAATTGTTTAATAGAACTATTTACCTCTTCTTGTACTTGAGCGATAAAATCTTCTATCTTCATTGTCTGATTAGATTTACCAGAATCACCGTGTCTTCTTACAGAAATCGTACCGTTTTTCTCTTCATCTTCTCCTACAATTAACATGTAAGGGAATTTTTGTACTTCAGCTTCTCTAATCTTTTTACCGATAGTCTCATTACGGTTATCTACCAGCGCGCGAATTTCGCTATTTTCTAGCAAATTTAAAACTTTTTCGGCATATTTTTCATATTTCTCACTCAAAGACAGGATTATAGCCTGCTCCGGCATTAACCATAGTGGGAAATTACCTCCTGTATGCTCTAAAAGTATCGCTATAAAACGCTCCATAGAACCAAATGGTGCTCTGTGGATCATCACTGGACGATGCAACTCATTATCTGATCCTTTATAACTTAACTCAAATCGCTCTGGTAAGTTATAGTCTACCTGAATGGTACCTAACTGCCAGCTTCTACCTAATGCATCTTTTACCATAAAGTCTAATTTAGGACCATAGAAAGCAGCTTCTCCACTCTCGATCACATAATTAAGTCCTTTATCTTTAGCTGCATTGATAATAGCATTCTCAGCTTTTTCCCAATTCTCTACACTACCGATATACTTATCAGGGTTACTTAAATCACGTACTGATACTTGTGCTGTAAAGTTCTCGAATCCTAACGAACCGAATACATATAACACTAAATCAATTACTTTTTTAAACTCTTCATCTAATTGTTCTGGTGTACAGAAAATATGTGCATCATCTTGAGTAAACCCTCTTACACGAGTTAATCCGTGTAATTCTCCCGATTGCTCATAACGATACACTGTTCCAAACTCAGCAAAACGCTTAGGTAAATCTTTATAAGACCATGGTTTTGCATTATAAATCTCACAGTGGTGAGGACAGTTCATCGGTTTTAATAAGAACTCTTCTCCCTCTACTGGAGTATGAATTGGTTGGAAACTATCTGCTCCATATTTTGCATAGTGCCCAGAAGTAACATATAATTCTTTTTGTCCAATATGAGGAGTAACTACTTGCTCATATCCAGCTTTCTTCTGTGCTTTACGCAAGAACTGCTCTAATCTATCTCTTAACGCAGCACCTTTTGGCAACCATAATGGTAACCCTTGTCCTACTTTTTGAGAGAATGTAAACAATTCTAATTCTTTACCTAATTTACGGTGATCACGTTTTTTAGCTTCTTCTAATAAAGCTAAATACTCAGTTAAATCCTTTTGTTTAGGGAATGAAATACCATAAACACGAGTTAACTGTTTATTCTTCTCATCTCCTCTCCAGTATGCACCAGCAATAGATAATACCTTAAATGCTTTAATAATTCCTGTATTAGGAATATGACCTCCACGACATAAGTCTGTAAAAGTGTCATGATCACAGAAAGTAATCGTACCATCAGCTAGGTTCTCTATTAACTCAACTTTATAAGGGTTTTCTTCTTTTTTATAAAACTCTAAAGCTTCAGCCTTAGTAGCAGAACGCATTGTAAAATCATGCTTTCCACGCGCTATCTCTAAAACCTTATCCTCTATTTTCTTAAAGTCAGCATCTGTCACTTTATAATCCATGAAATCTACATCATAATAGAATCCATTAGCGATAGCTGGACCTATTGTTAACTTGATTCCAGGGTATAGATCTTGTAAAGCTTGCGCCATTACGTGTGAAGTAGAGTGCCAAAAAGCTTTTTTCCCTTCATCATCATTCCATGAATATAAAACTAGACTACCATCCGTGGTCATAGGTGTCGTGGTTTCGATGGTGGTACCATTGAAGTTTGCAGAAATAATATTTCTAGCTAAACCTTCGCTTATACTTTTTGCAACATCGAAAGGAGTTACGCCCGAAGCAAACTCTTTCACTGAACCGTCTGGTAATGTAATTTTTATCATAATAATTTTAAAAAATAAAATGCAAATATACAGGTTTTACCATAGAATCGCAACATTTAGCACTGCTTAACTCATTTTTTTTAACAGTAAAATAATAAAGTGCATCCAATACTTACCTCACTAAAAAAAGAATACTTTATCAATCTCTTTATTTCAGCCCTACTCTTAATACCTTTAAGCAAAAACAATCACTCATCTTAGCTATCTATAAAGCAGACTAAAGTTCCTTCTTCCCTATCTAAAACATTTGTTTAGATTGACATCAATCCTACTAACACCAATCCTGACACACATCTTCCCTCTCTTATTTAAAAATTGACCATCAAGATTTATATCTATCTCAAATAATATACACTTTTTTTCATTCATTACCAACTCAAAATAAATTAGTTACAAAAACACACTTCAAAAAACTTATTTTTTTCATTCAAAACGCTTGCAAACATCAGACTTTGCAGTATATTTGCACTCGCTATACGGAAGTAATGTAGACCTCTGGAGAAATGGCAGAGTGGTCGAATGCGGCGGTCTTGAAAACCGTTGACTGTAACAGGTCCGGGGGTTCGAATCCCTCTTTCTCCGCTGAAAAGCCCGATAACACTCGTTATCGGGCTTTTTTTATGCACTTGTGCACCTTTTTTGCACCTATCATAAGGTTTACTTCAAAAATAACAACTAGTTATACTTTGAGGTGTTCAAATAAAACTTACAAAAACGATTTGCTTTTGCAGAGGGCTGAAAAACTACTCCGAAGTCGATAGTTTTGCGTTGAAAAATAGATAGACTCAAAATATTGAGGAGTTTACGAATTTCCGTATCTCATATTGAGAATTGTTTTATATGTTTGAAAAGAAAAATATTGTTGCCTTTTTTACAATATTGTATATTTTATTAAGTATTTAATTAATTGTTTTAGTAAAAGAAATATAGAGATAATATTACAAAACATCACCCATTTTTTAATAAAACACTATATTCTATACAATATTAGTAAACACGACTAATTACTAAAAACCAATTATGACAAAATACAATACATTATTAAACATCCTTGATGTTATTAGAAAAGAAGCTCCAGAGAATCATAAGTTTTATCATCCTCTAGAATCTAATCAAATAGATTTAGATAAAGCTCGATCAAGAGCCTTTATACATCTTTTTTTAAAAGTTAAATTTGGTTTACTGACATTTGACGAAAGAAAAGATTTTGTCACTGATGGTACAGACGATGGGGGAATAGATGGATATTTTATTGATATTGACAATAAGAAAATTTATTTTATACAATCAAAATTCAGAAGTAATCAAGGAAATTTTGAAAGTAAAGAGATTAAATATGAGGAATTACTAAATATGGATATTGATAGAATTACAGAAGGTAAAAATACTCATGAAAATGGTAAAGTTTATAATAGTAAAGTTTTAAAGTTAATTTCAAAAATAACTGAAATACCTGATATCGCAAGATTCAAATATGAAATTATTATTCTAGCAAACACAAAAGATGTAGGTAATAACAAACTAAAAAAATTAACAGATGGAAACCCTGTTCAAGAATACAATTTTGAAAAGGTATATAACGAATTAGTTTTTCCTGTTATTACTGGAACTTACTGTTTTGACCCCTATAAACCTAGAGTATTTTTAAATTTTTAAAGTATAATGTTTT